>NZ_JBVHVF010000014.1:0-186291 GCF_055564955.1 Streptomyces sp. NPDC028910
CCCCCCCCCCCCCCCCCCCCCCCCCCCCCCCCCCCCCCCCCCCCCCCCCCCCCCCCCCCCCCCCCCCCCCCCCCCCCCCCCCCCCCCCCCCGCCGCCGTACGGACGCGGGAGACGTGACCGGGGATCAGGCACCCATCGCGTGCAGGCCGCCGTCCACGTGGACGATCTCGCCGGTGGTCTTCGGGAACCAGTCCGACAGCAGGGCCACGATGGCCTTGCCCGTCGGCTCCGGGTCGTTCATGTCCCACTCCAGCATCGAGCGGGAGTTCCAGACGTTCGCCAGGTCCGAGAAGCCCGGGATGGACTTCGCGGCCATCGAGCCGATCGGACCGGCCGAGACCAGGTTGCAGCGGATGTTCTCCTTGCCCAGGTCGCGGGCGAGGTAGCGGCTGGTGGCCTCCAGCGCGGCCTTGGCCGGACCCATCCAGTCGTACTGCGGCCAGGCGAACTGCGCGTCGAAGGTGAGGCCGACGACGGCCGCGCCCTCGTGCGGGAACAGCGGCTTGCAGGCCATGGTCAGCGACTTCAGGGAGAAGGCCGAGACGTGCATGGCGGTCGCGACCGACTCGAACGGGGTGTTCAGGAAGTTGCCGCCGAGGGCGTCCTGCGGCGCGAAGCCGATGGAGTGGACGACGCCGTCGAGCCCGCCGAGCTCGTCACGGACCAGGTCCGCCAGGCGGGCCAGGTGCTCCTCGTTGGTGACGTCGAGCTCGATGACCTTGGCGGGCTTCGGCAGCTTGCGGGCGATGCGCTCCGTCAGCGTCGGCCGCGGGAACGCCGTGAGGATGACCTCGGCGCCCTGCTCCTGGGCCAGCCTGGCGGCGTGGAACGCGATGGAGGACTCCATCAGCACCCCGGTGATGAGGATGCGCTTGCCCTCGAGAATTCCGCTCATGGTGATCAGTGACCCATGCCCAATCCGCCGTCAACGGGAATGACGGCTCCGGTGATGTACGCGGCGTCGTCGGACGCCAGGAAGCTCACGGCTGCCGCGATCTCCTCGGGCTGCGCGTAACGGCCGAGCGGCACCTGGCCCACGATGCCGGCGCGCTGCTCGTCGGTGAGCACCTTCGTCATGTCGGTGTCCACGAAACCGGGGGCGACGACGTTGAAGGTGATGTTGCGGGAGCCCAGCTCACGGGCGAGCGAGCGGGCGAAGCCGACCAGCGCGGCCTTGGAGGCGGCGTAGTTGGCCTGCCCTGCCGAGCCGAGCAGTCCGACGACCGAGGAGATCAGGACGACGCGGCCCTTCTTGGCACGGAGCATGCCACGGTTCGCGCGCTTGACCACCCGGAAGGTGCCGGTGAGGTTGGTGTCGACGACCGACGCGAAGTCCTCCTCGGACATCCGCATCAGCAGCGTGTCCTTGGTGATGCCGGCGTTGGCCACCAGCACCTCGACGGCACCGTGCTCGTCCTCGATCTGCTTGTAGGCCTGCTCCACCTGCTCGGAGTCGGTGATGTCGCACCGCACCGCCAGAACACCGAGCGAGGTGAGCGCCTGCGGCGGCTCGCCCGACCGGTACGTGATCGCGACCTTGTCGCCGGCCTCCGCGAAGGCTCGGGCGATGGCGAGGCCGATGCCCCGGTTTCCTCCGGTGACGAGAACCGAGCGGCTCAACGGATCACCCTTTCGCTAGCGGTCTGAATACCAAAAACCTATAGGTCGCATCCCCCGTACGGAGAATCGACCCCCGACAGGGCCTTGAGACGGGCTCTGTCGAGTCCCTACAGAAAGAGGTAGGCACAAGGGCCCGGATCGCGACATGATCGGGGCGACCGGCCCCGACCCCGGGAGGACTTCCGTGCCCCATTCCATCGACGCGGCCTTCACCGCGCTGCCCTTGCGGGCGCTCGCCGACGCGGCGCTCGCCCGGGCCCGCGCGCTGGGCGCCGACCATGCCGACTTCCGGCTCGAGCGGATCCGCAGCGCCTCCTGGCGCCTGCGGGACGCCAAGCCCTCCGGCGGATCCGACACCACCGACCTCGGCTACGCGGTCCGCGTGGTGCACGGCGGCAGTTGGGGTTTCGCCTCCGGTGTGGACCTGACCATGGACGCCGCCGCCAAGGTGGCCTCGCAGGCCGTGGCCATGGCGAAGCTGTCCGCCCAGGTGATCAAGGCCGCCGGTTCGGACGAGCGGGTGGAGCTCGCCGACGAGCCGGTGCACGCGGAGCGGACCTGGATCTCCGCCTACGACGTGAACCCCTTCGAGGTGCCGGACGCGGAGAAGGCGGCGCTGCTCGCCGACTGGAGCTCGCGGCTGCTGGCGGCCGAGGGGGTCGCGCACGTGGACGCCTCGCTCCTCGCCGTGCACGAGAACAAGTTCTACGCCGACACGGCGGGCACCTCGACCACGCAGCAGCGGGTGCGGATCCACCCGCAGCTCACGGCCGTCGCCGTGAACGGCACCACCGGCGAGTTCGACTCCATGCGCACCATCGCCCCGCCGGCCGGGCGCGGCTGGGAGTACCTGACCGGCACCGGCTGGGACTGGAACGCCGAGCTGGAGGAGATCCCCGGCCTGCTCGCCGAGAAGATGCGGGCGCCCAGCGTGCAGGCGGGGCGCTACGACCTCGTGGTGGACCCGTCCAACCTGTGGCTCACCATCCACGAGTCCATCGGCCACGCCACCGAGCTCGACCGGGCCCTGGGCTACGAGGCGGCGTACGCGGGAACCTCCTTCGCCACCTTCGACCAGCTGGGCAAGCTCAAGTACGGCTCCCCGATCATGAACGTGACGGGTGACCGCACCGCCGAGCACGGGCTGGCCACGATCGGCTTCGACGACGAGGGCGTCCAGGCGCAGAGCTGGGACCTGGTCAAGGACGGCACGCTGGTCGGCTACCAGCTGGACCGGCGGATCGCGAAGCTGACCGGTCTCGGGCGCTCCAACGGCTGTGCCTTCGCCGACTCCCCCGGGCACGTGCCCGTGCAGCGGATGGCGAACGTGTCGCTCCAGCCGGATCCGGGCGGCCTGTCGACCGAGGACCTCATCGGCGGGGTGGAACGCGGGATCTACGTGGTCGGCGACCGCTCCTGGTCGATCGACATGCAGCGCTACAACTTCCAGTTCACCGGGCAGCGGTTCTTCCGGATCGAGAACGGCAAGCTGGCCGGGCAGGTGCGCGACGTCGCGTACCAGGCCACCACGACCGAGTTCTGGGGCTCGATGGAGAAGGTCGGCGGCCCGCAGACCTACGTCCTGGGCGGCGCCTTCAACTGCGGCAAGGCGCAGCCGGGCCAGGTCGCGGCGGTCTCGCACGGCTGCCCGTCCGCGCTGTTCCAAGACGTGAACATCCTGAACACCACGCAGGAGGCCGGGCGATGAGCTCGTCGATTCGAACGACCAAGCCCCACGAGATCGTCGAGCGGGCGCTGGAGCTTTCCACCGCAGACGGCTGCGTCGTCATCGCCGACGAGGAGTCGAGCGCCAATCTGCGCTGGGCGGGCAACGCCCTGACGACCAACGGCGTCACCCGTGGCCGGACCCTGACGGTCATCGCCACGGTCGACGGCAAGGAGGGCACGGCCTCGGGGGTCGTCTCGCGCTCCGCCGTCACGGCGGCCGACCTGGAGCCGCTGGTCCGGGCCGCCGAGGCGGCCGCGCGCGGGGCCGGCCCGGCCGAGGACGCCCAGCCGCTGGTCACCGGGACCCCGGCCTCGCCGGACTTCACCGACGTCCCGGCCGAGACCAGCTCGGCGGTGTTCGCGGACTTCGCCCCGGCCCTCGGCGAGGCCTTCGCCCGGGCCCGTGCGGGGGGCCGGGAGCTGTACGGCTTCGCCCACCACGAGCTTGTCTCCACGTACGTCGGCACCTCGACGGGCCTGCGGCTGCGCCACGACCAGCCCAACGGCACCCTGGAGCTCAACGCCAAGTCACCGGACCGCCAGCGCTCGGCCTGGGCCGGCCGCGCCACCCGGGACTTCAAGGACGTGGACCCGACCGCGCTGGACGCGGAGCTCGCCGTACGGCTGGGCTGGGCGGAGCGGAAGATCGACCTGCCCGCCGGGCGGTACGAGACCCTGCTGCCGCCGACGGCCGTGGCGGACCTGCTGATCTACCAGATGTGGTCGGCGACGGCCCGGGACGCGGTGGAGGGCCGTACGGTCTTCTCCAAGCCCGGCGGCGGCACCCGGCTCGGCGAGAAGCTGTCCGAGCTGCCGCTGACCCTGCGCAGCGACCCGAACGCGGAGGGCCTGGAGTGCCCGCCGTTCGTGATCGCGCACAGTTCCAGCGACGACGCGTCGGTGTTCGACAACGGTCTGCCGGTCCCGGCGACGGAGTGGATCCGTGACGGCGAGCTGAACCGGCTGATGACGACCCGGCACACGGCGGGCATGACCGGGATGCCGCTCTCCCCCGGCTTCGGGAACCTGATCCTGGACGGCGGCGGCGAGAAGTCGCTGGAGGAGATGGTGGCGGGGACCGAGCGGGGCCTGCTGCTGACCTGCCTCTGGTACATCCGCGAGGTGGACCCGGCCACGCTGCTGCTCACGGGGCTGACCCGGGACGGCGTCTATCTGGTGGAGAACGGGCAGGTCGTGGGCGAGGTCAACAACTTCCGGTTCAACGAGTCCCCCGTGGACCTGCTGTCGCGGGCCTCGGAGGCCGGGCGGAGCGAGAAGACCCTGCCGCGCGAGTGGAGCGACTGGTTCACCAGGGCCGCGATGCCCGCGCTGCGCATCCCCGATTTCAACATGAGCTCGGTCAGCAAGGGCGTCTGACCCACCTAGACTGAGTCCTGCAATGCCCTCGTGAGAAGGAGTCGAGAGACCGTGACGGACATCGTCGACGAACTGAAGTGGCGTGGGCTCTTCGCCCAGTCCACCGACGAAGAAGCGCTGCGCAAGGCGTTCGCGGACGGTCCTGTCACGTTCTATTGCGGCTACGACCCGACGGCGGCCTCGCTGCACGTCGGGCACTTGGTGCAGGTGCTCACCATGCGCCGGCTCCAGCTGGCCGGGAACCGGCCGCTCGCGCTGGTCGGCGGGGCCACCGGCCAGATCGGTGACCCGCGGCCGACGGCCGAGCGGACCCTGAACGACCCGGCCGTCATCGCGGAGTGGGTCGGCCGGCTGCGTTCGCAGATCGAGCCGTTCCTGTCCTTCGAGGGCGAGAACGCGGCGGTCCTGGTGAACAACCTGGACTGGACGGCGGGCATGTCCGCCATCGAGTTCCTGCGGGACATCGGCAAGCACTTCCGCGTCAACAAGATGCTGACGAAGGACTCGGTCGCCAAGCGGCTGGAGTCCGACCAGGGCATCAGCTACACGGAGTTCAGCTACCAGCTGCTCCAGGGCATGGACTTCCTGGAGCTGTACCGGCGCTACGGCTGCGTTCTCCAGCAGGGCGGCTCCGACCAGTGGGGCAACCTGACGGCCGGTCTCGACCTGATCCACAAGGTCGAGCCGGGCGCGGTCGTGCACGCGATGGCGACCCCGCTGATGGTCAAGGCGGACGGCACCAAGTTCGGCAAGACCGAGGGCGGGGCCGTCTGGCTCGACCCGGAGATGACCACCCCGTACGCGTTCTACCAGTTCTGGCTGAACGTGGACGACCGGGACATCTCCACCTACATGCGGATCCTCTCCTTCAAGTCCAGGGAGGAGCTGGAGGAGCTGGAGGCGCAGACCGCCGAGCGGCCGCAGGCGCGTGCCGCGCAGCGGGCGCTCGCGGAGGAGCTGACGACGCTGGTGCACGGCGCCGACCAGTGCGCCGCCGTGATCGCCGCGTCGAAGGCGCTGTTCGGTCAGGGCGACCTGGCGGAGCTGGACGAGGCCACGCTGGCCGCGGCCCTGTCGGAGCTGCCGCACGCCAAGGTCGCCGAGCCCGGCCTGGTCGTCGACCTGTTCGCGGAGACGGGCCTGGTCGCCAGCAAGTCGGCCGGCCGGCGGACCGTGAAGGAGGGCGGCGCCTACGTGAACAACGTGAAGGTCACCGCCGAGGACGCGGTGCCCGCCGCGGAGGACCTGCTGCACGGGCGCTGGCTCGTCCTGCGCCGCGGCAAGAAGAACCTGGCCGCGGTCGAGGTCACCGGCGCCTGACGCCTCGTAGCGCCGCACGACACGGAACACGGCACGGAACACGGCGGAGGGGCCGGTTCGGACACACGGTCCGGCCGGCCCCTCCGTCATGCTCCGCCGCGTCTCATGTCGTCCGCCGTTTGCCGCCCCGCATCGCCACGTAGATCATGTCGCCGAGGCCGACCACGACGACCGCTCCGGCGAGCTGCAGCAAGTGCCGGACCCAGTCGATGCCCCGGGTCTCGCCGACGCCGATCCAGGTGGCCACGGCGTTGCCGAGGACACCGCCGATGATGCCGAAGACGGTGGTGAGCCAGAGGGGCTGGTGCTGCTTGCCCGGCAGGATGGCCCGGGCAATCAGCCCCAGCACGAAACCGACGATGATCGCCCACAACCAATGCATGTCGAGCCTCCTCCTGGCGCGTTGTGCGCACGTGGGCCCAGTCTCGGCCCGCCCGGCGTACGGCGCATTTCGGGCAGCGCATTAGGGGGCACTCCCCAGGGGGCCCCTCTCCTCGCGGACACGGGCCCGCGTACCGTGGGGAGGGTCCCGGGACGGGGAGCGCCCGGCAGGTGATCAGGTGGTGGAACGTGGAGCGAACGAAGCGGCAGAAGCGGAACGGGGCCGAGGTCTTCCGGATCACCGGCGCGCGGATGGGGCTCGCCGAGGACGTGCGGGGCCGCCAGCGCCGATACGTGATCTCGATGGCCGTGCGGACCCTGTCGGTCATCGCGACCGTGCTCTTGTGGAACGTGCAGCGTCCCGTGGCCGTCGTGACGCTCATCGCGGGCGCCCTGCTGCCCTACGTGGCCGTGGTCATCGCCAACGCGGGGCGCGAGTCGACGCCCTCGCTGCCCTCGCACTTCATCCCGGCTCCCGTGCGGCCGGCACTCGACGGGGGAAACCTCAAGAAAAGCTCAGATCAATCATGAAGTTCCGGTGCACTCCACCGGGTCCTGCGTGACATACTGCTCACGCGCTCCGCATCCCCCGTCGGAGCGACGGACCGACGCCGGGCAGCTCCCCCCGTGGCTGCTCGGCGTCGCCTTTCCGTTCTAGGGTTGGGCCGTGACTTCCTCTGACATCTCCGGCCCGGACGAAACCCCCACCTGCTCCGCCAAGGGCTGCCGCGCCGCGGCCGTATGGGTCCTGGCGTGGAACAACCCGACGCTGCACACGCCGGAGCGGCGCAAGACCTGGCTGGCATGCGAGGAACACCGCGAACACCTCTCCCAGTTCCTGGGGGTCCGCGGTTTCCTCAAGGACGTCGTGAAGATCGACGAGTGGGTGCAGCCGGAGGGCTCGGAGCGCCTGCGCTGACCCGGGGGCGTCAGCCGCCGATCGCGGACATCGGGCGGTCGGGCTGCAGGAAGGACGGGTCGTCGAGGCCGGACCCGGCCTTCTTGCCCCACATGGCCACCTTCCACAGCCGGGCGATCTCCTCGTCCGGGGCGCCCGAGCGCAGGGCGGCGCGCAGGTCCGACTCCTCGGTGGCGAACAGGCACGTACGGACCTGGCCGTCGGCCGTGAGCCGGGTACGGTCGCAGGCGCCGCAGAACGGGCGGGTGACCGAGGCGATGACGCCGACGGTGGCCGGGCCGCCGTCGACCACCCAGCGCTCCGCCGGGGCGGAGCCGCGCTCGTCGGCGCCTTCCTCGGTGAGCGTGAAGCGGGTGCGCAGGGATGCGAGGATGTCCCCGGCGGTGATCATGCCCTCGCGCTTCCAGCCGTGCTGGGCGTCGAGCGGCATCTGCTCGATGAAGCGGAGCTCGTACTCGTTCTCCACGGCCCAGGCCAGCAGGTCGGGGGCCTCGTCGTCATTGAGCCCCGGCATGAGCACGGCATTGACCTTGACGGGGGTGAGGCCGGCCTCGCGGGCCGCGGCCATGCCGTCGATGACGTCGTGGTGCCGGTCGCGGCGGGTGAGGGTCTTGAAGACCTCGGGCCGCAGGGTGTCCAGGGAGACGTTCACCCGGTCCAGGCCGGCGGCCTTCAGGGCCTGCGCGGTGCGCTTGAGACCGATGCCGTTGGTGGTGAGCGACATCTTGGGGCGGGGCTCCAGGCCGGCGCACTGCTCGACGATCCCGACCAGGCCGGGGCGCAGCAGCGGCTCGCCGCCGGTGAAGCGGACCTCGGTGATGCCGAGCCGGGTGACCGCGATGCGGATCAGCCGGACGATCTCGTCGTCGCTGAGCAGGTCGGACTTGCCGAGCCACTGCAGTCCCTCTTCGGGCATGCAGTACGTGCAGCGCAGGTTGCACCGGTCGGTGAGCGAGACGCGCAGGTCAGTGGCCACGCGGCCGTAGGTGTCGAGAAGCACTGTGGGCCCCCTCCCCTGTCCGGATCCGTAGAGGTACGCGCGATGTTGGATCTACGTCACGCGTTCTAATTCCGAGCCTACGCGACGCCTGTGTCATGCAGAGGTGCCCAAATGAACGAGACGTAACGTGGCCGCGTCGTAGGGACCTACGACGCGGCCACGCTGGGTGTTCGGACGATCTCAGTGCGCCCCTGTTCCGGTGAGGGAACGGACTTCCAGCTCGGCGAACTTCTGGGGGTCGGCCTTCTCCTTGGAGAGTACGGTCCCCAGCCAGCCCAGCAGGAAGCCGAGGGGGATCGAGATGATGCCCGGGTTCTCCAGCGGGAACCAGTAGAAGTCGGCGTCCTTGAACATCGAGGTGGGCTTGCCGGAGACGACCGGGGAGAAGAGCACCAGGCCGACCGCCGAGATCAGACCGCCGTAGATGGACCACAGCGCGCCCTGGGTGGTGAAGCGCTTCCAGAAGAGGCTGTAGAGGATCGTCGGCAGATTGGCGGAGGCGGCGACCGCGAAGGCGAGCGCGACGAGGCCGGCCACGTTCAGGTCGCGGGCGAGGGCGCCCAGGCCGATGGCGACGGCGCCGATGACGACGGTGGACCAGCGGGCGGCGCGCACCTCCTCCTGCTCGGTGGCGTTGCCCTTGCGGATCACGTTCACGTACAGGTCGTGCGCGAAGGACGAGGAGGAGGCGAGGGTGAGGCCCGCGACCACGGCGAGGATGGTCGCGAAGGCGACCGCGGAGATCACGGCGAGCAGGATGGCACCACCGGTGGAGTCCGGTCCGCCTCCGATCTCCTGGGCGAGCAGCGGGGCCGCTGTGTTGCCGGCCTTGTTGGAGGCGAGGATGTCGGCCCGGTTGAGCAGGGCGGCGGCGCCGAAGCCGAGGGCGATGGTCATCAGATAGAAGGCGCCGATGATGCCGATGGCCCAGTTCACGGACTTGCGGGCGGCCTTGGCCGTGGGGACGGTGTAGAAGCGGATCAGGATGTGCGGCAGACCGGCGGTGCCGAGGACCAGGGCGATGCCGAGCGAGATGAAGTCCAGCTTCGTGGTCGCGTCCTTGCCGTACTTCAGACCGGGTTCGAGGAACTTCACCCCCTGCCCGCTGTTCTCCGCGGCCTTGCCCAGCAGCTCGGAGACGTTGAAGTTGAACTTCACCAGCACCAGGAAGGTGATCAGCAGGGCGCCCGCGATCAGCAGGACGGCCTTGATCATCTGGACCCAGGTGGTGCCCTTCATCCCGCCGATCGTCACGTAGAGGATCATCAGTACGCCGACCAGCGCGACCACGGCCACCTTGCCGCCGTCACTGGTGATGCCCAGGAGCAGCGAGACGAGCACGCCGGCGCCGGCCATCTGGGCGAGCAGGTAGAAGATCGAGACCACGATGGTGGAGGTGCCGGCGGCGGTGCGCACGGGCCGCTGGCGCATCCGGTACGCGAGGACGTCGCCCATCGTGTAGCGGCCCGAGTTGCGCAGCGGCTCGGCGACGAGCAGCAGGGCGACCAGCCAGGCGACGAGGAAGCCGATGGAGTAGAGGAAGCCGTCGTAGCCGAAGAGGGCGATGGCCCCGGCGATGCCGAGGAAGGACGCGGCGGACATGTAGTCGCCGGAGATGGCGAGACCGTTCTGGAAGCCGGTGAACTGGCGGCCGCCCGCGTAGAAGTCGGCGGCGTCCTTGGTCTGGCGGCCGGCCCAGATGGTGATGATCAGGGTCGCGACGACGAACAGTCCGAACAGGGTGATGATCAGCGGTCGGTGCTCGGAGGCGCCCGCGGCGACCGTCGTGACGTGGAGCGTGCCGTTCATCGCGCTCATTCCGCGGCCTCCATCCGCGCCTTGATGGCTTCCGCCTTGGGGTCGAGCTTGGCGGCGGCGTGCCGCGCGTAGAGCCAGGCGATGAGGAAGGTCGTCGCGAACTGGGCGAGGCCGAGCACGAGGGCGACGTTGATGTTGCCGAAGAGCTGGGTCCCCATGAAGTCGCCCGCGTAGTTGGACAGCAGGACGTAGAGCAGGTACCAGGCGATGAAGGCCACGGTGAGCGGGAAGGCGAAGGAGCGGTAGGAGCTGCGCAGTTCGGCGAACTCCGCGCTCTGCTGCACGCTCGCGAACTCATCGGCCGTGGGGCCCGCCGGTGGCGTTCCCGCGCTGCCCGGCGGCGGCGCTGCTTCGGTGGTCACGGGGGACTCTCCTTGTGACGCGGGTGCGGTGGGGACAACGGACAAAACAACCTCCGTGTGGGGGACGGTGGTGCTGATCCCCCCTGTCAACGGCACGGCCGGCGCGTCGGGACGGTTCAACACCCGGGGATTCTTCCGGAACTGATTGCTCGAACTGATGGCGCAGAGGGGAACGGCGACGCTAGGTTCACTTGTCATGGACCCGTCCGACGCGACCGCGTACGGACGGATTTTTCAAGGATGATCTGGAGAACCCATGGCTCATCTGGGATCCGGCCGCCGGCGACTCGCCGTACCGGTCGGCCTGGCGCTCACCGCTTCGCTCGCCTTCCTGCCCTCGGTCGCGGCCTCCGCCGCCCCGCTGGGCAACACGGCGGACGCGTCGACGACTTCGAAGGCCGACACCTCCGGCCCCAAGCTGTCGTACGTGGCGAACGTGAACGCGTACGCCACGGTGACGGCGGCGAAGAAGGCCATCGAGCGGGCCGGCGGAACGGTGGTGACGGCCTATGAGCAGATCGGGGTCGTCGTCGCACATTCCCAGAACCCGGACTTCGCCAAGCAGCTGCGGGCCCAGCGCGGCCTGTTCGTGTCGGTCGGCGCCACCCGGACGGCCCCGCTGCAGGCGGTGCAGACCACCGACGAGGGCGCGACCCAGCAGCTGAGCGCGGCGGACGCCGCCAAGGCGGCGGCCCAGGCCCAGGAGGGTCAGGAGCCGCTCGAGCCCAACCAGTGGGACCTGCGGACGATCAAGGCCGACGAGGCTCACAAGATCAACGATGGCAGCCAGGACGTCACCGTGGGCATCATCGACACGGGTGTCGACGACACCCACCCCGATCTCGCCCCGAACTTCTCCAAGGGCCAGTCGGCCAACTGCGTCGGCGGTGTCGCGGACACCACCGAGGGCGCCTGGCGCCCGTACGCCGACGGCAGCGACCACGGCACGCACGTGGCCGGCACCATCGGAGCCCCGCGCAACGGCGTCGGCATCAGCGGTGTCGCGCCCGGCGTGAAGATCGCCGCGATCAAGGTGAGCGAGCCCGGGACCAGCCTCTTCTACACCGAGGCGGTCGTCTGCGGCTTCATGTTCGCCGCCGAGAAGGGGATCGAGGTGACCAACAACAGCTACTACGTCGACCCCTGGCTCTTCAACTGCAAGACGGACGACGACCAGAAGGCGCTGGTGGAGGCCATCGGCCGGGCCACCAAGTACGCCGAGCGCAAGGGCACGCTGCACGTGGCCTCGGCCGGCAACTCCAACCAGGACCTGGCGGCCGACTCCCTCGTCGACGAGACCAGCCCGAACGACACCACCCCGGTGCCGCGCACCATCGACCCGAGTTTCTGCCTCGACCTGCCCACCCAGCTGCCGGGCGTGGTCACCGTCTCGGCGACCGGCGACAAGGGTCTGCGCTCGTACTACTCCAGCTACGGCCTCGGGGTCGTGGACGTCGCCGCCCCCGGCGGCGACAAGTGGCAGGTCCCCGCCACCCCGGACGCCAACGGGCGCGTGCTGTCGACCATCCCGGGCGGGCTCTACGGCTACAAGCAGGGCACCTCGATGGCGGCCCCGCACGTCGCGGGCGTCGCGGCGCTGCTCAAGAGCGCCCACCCGTCGGCCACGCCGTCGCAGCTCCAGGCGATGCTGAAGGCGCAGTCCACGAAGGCGGCCTGCCCGAGCCAGATATACAACAGCGCGGGCACGCTGATCGACGCCACCACCTGCGAGAGCAAGTGGGGTCAGACCGGCTACTACGGCTACGGCGTGGTCGACGCGCTCAAGGCCGTGAAGTAACGCCCTTCGGCGGGACAGCGGACGGGCCGGGCGGGGATCACCCCCGCCCGGCCCGTCCGTTTCATCCGGTCAGGGCTTGATCAGCACCTTGAGGGCGCTGCGGTCGTCCATCGCGCGGTAGCCGTCCGGGACCTCGTCCAGGGACACGGCCCGGTCGAAGACGGGCGCCGGGTCGATCGCGCCGCTGAGCACGTCCTCCAGCAGCTCCGGGATGTAGGCGCGGACCGGGGCGACGCCACCGCGCAGGGTGATGTTGCGGTCGAACATGACGCCGAGGTCGAGGCCGGTGCCGCTGCCGTGCGGGACGCCGACGTAGCCGACGGCGCCGCCGTCGCGGGTGATGTTCACGGCGGTGCGCATGGACATCTCGGTGCCGACCGCCTCGATGACCGCGTGCGCGCCCCGGCCGCCGGTGAGTTCGCGCACGGCCGCCTCGGCGGCCTCCCCGCGCTCGGCGACGACGTCGGTGG
Source organism: Streptomyces sp. NPDC028910 (assembly GCF_055564955.1). Taxonomy (NCBI): domain Bacteria; kingdom Bacillati; phylum Actinomycetota; class Actinomycetes; order Kitasatosporales; family Streptomycetaceae; genus Streptomyces; species Streptomyces sp. NPDC028910. The sequence goes on from NZ_JBVHVF010000014.1 coordinate 12,795, forward strand.
CCCCGAAGAGCTTGGCTATGTCCGTACGGGCGGTGTGGCGGCCCAGTGCGATGATCCGCTCGGCGCCGAGGCGCCGGGCGGCGAGGACCCCGCACAGGCCCACCGCGCCGTCGCCGACGACGGCGACCGTGGAGCCCTTGCGCACGCCCGCGCCCAGCGCCGCGTGGTGCCCGGTGCCCATGACGTCGGAGAGTGCGAGCAGGCCGGTCAGCAGGTGGTCGTCGGAGACGGCCGCGGCGGGCAGCTTCACCAGGGTGCCGTCGGCGTGCGGCACGCGGACGGCCTCGCCCTGGCCGCCGTCGTGGCCGACCGAGCCCCAGAAGCCGCCGTGCTCGCAGGAGGTGAACAGGCCCTCGGAGCAGTAGTCGCAGGTGCCGTCCGACCACATGAAGGGCGCGACGACGAGGTCGCCCGCGCGCAGGCCCGAGACGGCGGAGCCGGTCTCCTCGACGATGCCCAGGAACTCGTGGCCGATGCGCTGGCCCGGCCGGCGCTCGGCTTCGCCGCGGTAGGCCCACAGGTCGCTGCCGCAGATGCAGGCGCGCAGGACGCGGACGACGGCGTCCTCGGGGCGCTGGATCGCAGCGTCGGGCACCTCCTCCACGCGGATGTCGTGCGGGGCGTGGATGACGGTGGCGCGCATGGTGGTGCAGTCCTCCGGCTCGGGGTCGTTCAGTCTTGTACGACTGAGGGCCGTCCTACCGTACGCCTGCTTCGCGGGCGGTCACGCCGGTGGCCAGGAGGTACTGGGCGGCCAGATAGGTCGCCATGATCCAGAAGTCCGGGCGGGGCAGCTGGGGCCACTCGGCGACTCCGGTGGCGATGAGGGTGTCGGAGAGCAGGAACAGCGCCCCGCCGATCCCGGCCCGCAGGCCCAGCGCGCTGGAGCGCAGCGCCATGGCGGTGAGCAGCAGGCTGTAGCCGGCGACGGGGATCCGCAGGTCGGCCGGCAGGTCGGCCCACAGCAGGGCGACGGTCCCGAGGAGGGCGAGGGCGTACGCGCCCGCGAGCAGCGGGTTCGCGGCCCGCTTGCCGAAGAGGACGAGGTAGCACACGTGCCCGACGGCGAAGGAGCCCATGCCGGCGAGGAAGGCGGGCTCGGCGTCGAAGAGCAGGGCCAGGTCCCCGCCCCAGCCGAACAGCAGGGCGGCGATCAGCAGGCGGGGCGCGCCGCGGCCGGTCCCGTGGCGGACGACCACGTAGGCGACGAGCAGCGGCATCAGCAGCGGCTTGGCGATGACGTGCCCGAGGTGCCAGCCGGCCAGCAGCGACCCGAGGTCGACGGTGGCGGCGAGGGCGAGGGCGGTGAGCGCGGCGCGGCCGAGGCGGGCCCGGCCCGCCGACGGCCGGCCGGTGGCCAGGGAGGGCGCGGGGCTGCCCGGGGACTTCGCGGTGCTCACGCGGTGGTCTCCCGTACGGACGACCGGGAGTCGGCGGCGGTGTCGGCGGCAGCGGCAACCGGGGCCGCGGCGTCGGCAGGGACCGGGTTCGCGGCGACGGGCGCCGGTTGCCAGCCCGGACCGCGGAAGACCCGGCCGGCCCGCTCGCGCCAGTTCCCGGCGGCCCGCACGTCGCGGGCGATGGCGGCGTACTCGTGCGTGGCCACCCGCAGCGGGTTGTAGGTGTCGATGTTCTTGGTCAGCCCGAAGACGGGCTTCTCGCTCTCCCCCACCCACGAGCCGAACATCCGGTCCCAGACGATGAGGATGCCGCCGAAGTTCCGGTCCAGGTAGCCGCCTTGGGAGGCGTGGTGGACGCGGTGGTGGGAGGGCGTGTTGAGGACGTATTCGAAGGGTCGCGGCAGCTTGTCGATGCGCTCGGTGTGGATCCAGAACTGGTAGACGAGATTGACCGAATAGCAGAACGCGATGGCCGCCGGGTGCACGCCGAGGGCGATCATCGGCACGTAGAACGGCCAGGAGGTGGCGCTGGTCCAGGGCTGGCGCAGGGCGGTGGTGAGGTTGAACTTGCGGCTGCTGTGGTGCACGACGTGGCAGGCCCACAGGATGCGGATGACGTGGTGGCCGCGGTGCTGCCAGTAGTAGCAGAAGTCCTGGGCGAGCAGGATGAGCGGGAACGTCCACCACAGGAAGGGCACGCGCAGCGGGGTCAGTTCGTACACGGCGGTGTAGATCGCGACGACCGGAATCTTCCAGAGAAGGTCGAAACCGATGCTGCCGAGCCCCATGCCGACGCTGGTGACGGCGTCCTTGGTCTCGTACCCGGCGGCGTCCTCGTCGGGATGGATGCGGTAGCTCACCACCTCGATGACGGTGAGCAGTACGAAGGCGGGTATGGACCACAGCACGACATCGGGCAGGTTCGGCATGTCCGCACCATAGAGGCGCCTTCCGGGGTGCCGCTAGAGGTTGTTACCGATCGGTATCCGACCGGGTTACCAGCGGTTCGCGCGACGGGCCCGGGCGGGGGCAGGGCGGGGGCAGGGCGGGCGGATGACGGGGGTCGAGACGGTTCCCTTACGGCCGGCCGAGGCCCGGCGCCGGCTCCAGCCGTTCGGCCCCAGCACCGCCCGCACCCTGGTCCCGCCCGAGCGGATCCGGCGCCTGAGCCCCTTGTGATCCGCCCAGCCGGGAAGGATGGTCACCAGACCCGGACCGAGCCCCCTCGGGCGAAGGCCGGGCTGGTGGCCTGCGGGGGGACCGTCGTCAGGGGCTGCGCGATCTCCGAGACCAGGGGGCCGTGCTGGGCGGCGACCGCGTCCAGGAGGGAGAGGTCGAAGCCGTAGACGCGGGCCGCGTTGCCGCCGACCATCGCGGCGACCTCCTCGCGAGGGAGGCCCGCGTAGGCGATGCGGAGGCCTTCGCGGGAGAAGGGGGTGGTGCCCTCGTCGTGGGGGTAGTCGCTGCCCCACATGATCTTGTCGAGGCCGATCCGGTCCCGCAGCGGGACCTCGTGGGGGCGCATGAAGCTGGCTCCCACGAAGCAGTTGTCCCGCCAGACCTCGCTCGGGCCCCTGCCCATCGAGTCCGCGAGGCCCGCCCCGAATTTGGACTCGGCCGTGGCCGATGCGGCGACCAGGCGGCCGTGGTAGTAGTCCAGCATCTCCAGCACCCCGGGGATCCAGCCGGAGCCCTGCTCCGTCAGGACCAGCTTGAGGCCCGGGTGGCGGCGGAAGGCACCGCCGAAGATGAGGTGCCACAGGGCGCGGTGCGAGAACCAGGTGGTCTCCACCATGAAGACCGCGCGGGCGGCGGGTTCGTCCCCCAGCGGGGGCGAGGCCGAGCCGCCGTGGTGGTTGACCGGGACGTCCAGCTCGTCGCACACCGCCCAGATGGGGTCGTAGGCGGCGGAGTAGAGCTCGGGGACGCCGCTGCCGGGCGGGGCGCCCGGCAGGAGGACGCCGCCCGTGAGGCCGGATTCCCGCGTGCGGCGGATCTCGCGGACGGCCTCGTCGACGTCGTTGAGCAGGATCTGGACCACGCCCGCGCGCCGGCCCGGTGCGTCCGCGCAGAAATCGGCCAGCCAGCGGTTGTGGGCCCGCAGCCCCGCCCAGCGGAGCTGGAACTCGGCGGCCGTCGGCGCCGGGGCCATCAGCGAGGCGCTGGGGAAGAACGGCGGGATCGTGTTCGGGAAGAGCACCTCCGCCACGATGCCGTCGGCCTCGAGTTCGGCCAGGCGGCGCTGGGAGTTCCAGTTGCGGTCCGCCGTGTCCGCGAGGAGGTCCTCGTACGGGTTCACGTACGCGGCGGCCCAGGCGTCGAACTCCTCGTGGTGGCGCTTCTCCAGGTACGGCTTGTAGTCCAGCAGGTCGGCGCCCGCGTGGCAGTCCGCCGAGATGACCGTGTAGCGGTCCTGCGTGGAGCGGTCCTGCGTGTAGCGGTCCTGCGTCATGACGAGACCCCCAGCACGGGAAAGTCGTGGTCCGTCAGCCAGTGGCGGCCCACCTCGCGCGAGCGGGCCCAGGAGGCCTCCACCGCCGCCTGGTCCGGGGACTGGCCCAGCTCCGCCGGGGTGGGACCGATCCGGCGGGCGATCGGGGCCAGCCGGGCGGTGTCGAAGCCGAAGACCTCGGCCGCCGCCAGGCCCAGCATCCGGCGGCTCTCCGCGACCGGGATGTCGTGGAAGGTCTTCTTCAGCCAGCTCCGGGTGTTCGGCCAGGTGCCCTCGGGGTGCGGGAAGTCCGAACCCCACAGGATGTTGTCCACGCCGATCTCGTAGCGCTGTGCCAGCTCCCGGCGCTTGGTGTTCGTCGCGCAGATGAACACCTGGCGGTCCAGGTACTCGCTCGGCGGCCGCTTCAGCTCCTCGAACGGCGAGAGCTTCTTGCCTCCGTGCGCGCCCAGGTAGAGCCGGTCCATGAACCACAGTTGGTTCGGCAGCCACCAGCAGCCCGACTCGGCGACGCCGAACCTCAGGCCCGGGTGCCGCTCGAAGACCCCCGACCAGAGCAGGAACCACAGCGGGCGGGCCGGCCACCAGGTGACCTCGGAGACGAAGATGCCCAGGTGGTCGCCGTACTCGTGGCGCGGCGAGGAACCGGAGTGGGTCACTATCGGCATCCGCGTCTCGGCCGCCGCCGCCCAGACGGGGTCGTAGCGGCGGTCGTGGTAGGGCGCCTTGTCCACCCACATCGCGGGGATCATCAGCGCGCCCAGTCCGGACTCCTTGGCCCGGTGGATCTCCGCGACCACCTTGGACGGCTCGCCCGTGATGGGGAGCAGGGCGACTCCGCAGTGGCGTTCGGGGTTCTGGGAGACGAACTCCGCCAGCCAGCGGTTGTGCGCCTGCGCGCCCGCCATGCCGAGCTCGGGGTCCTGGTCGCCGGAGAGGCCGAGGCCCACCCCGAAGGGAGCCGCGGTCTGGCTGTCGACGGCGTCCGCGTCGGGGAAGACGACTTCGGCGGCCACGCCGTCGCCGTCGAGTTCCTTCAGCCGCTGCCCCGTGTCCCAGCCCCCCCGGAGGCCTTCCTCGTGGTCGTGGAACCACTTCTCGGCGAAGGCCTCGTTGCGGACGCCCAGGCGGGTGGCCTCGGCGCGGCGGGCGTCGCGCTCGCCGAGGAACTCGTCGAACTGGCGGTGGAAGCGGGAGTCGAGGTAGGGCCGGTACTGCTCCGTGGGCAGGCCCGCGTGGCAGTCGGAGGAGATGATCAGGTAGGGGTCTTCGGCGGGGTTCTTCGGATTCCTGTCGGACACGACTCAACGCCCCTCAGTCGAGGATGAAGCTTTCCAGGTAGGCGGGGTTGGACCGGTCGAGCATCGACTGCGACCGGGCGCGGATCTGCCGGTCGCTGTGTTCACTGGCCGGGAGCATCCAGAAGCGGTCGGCGCGGATGCCGTCGACGACGTGCTCGGCGACCTCCTCGACGGGGGTGAAGTGCACCTCGTGGCCGGCCTTCTTCATCGCGGCCTCGTACTGGTCGAGGCTGCGGTACGGGGACTTGCGCGGCCGCTCCTTCGCATAGCGCTCGGGCCGGTTGCGGTGCGACTCCCACAGCCCGGTGCGCAGCATGTGCGGTCCGGGGAAGAGGACGGAGGCCCCGATGTCCGCGCCCTCCGCCTTGAGGTGGGCGTAGAGCGACTCGGTCATGGTGACCACGGCCGCCTTGGTGACGGCGTACACGGAGGCGGTGGGCAGCGGGGCGATGCCGCCGTCGCCGGAGGAGGTGTTGACGACGTATCCGGGGGCACCCGCGGCGATCATGCGGGGGACGAAGGCCTGGATGCCGTGGAAGACGCCCCACACGTTGACGGAGAAGGCCCACTTCCAGTCGTTGGGTTCGTGCTCCCACATCCGGCCCTCGGCGCCGGAGCCGACGCCCGCGTTGTTGCAGAGCACGTGCACGGCGCCGAAGGTCTCGTACGCCGCGTCGGCCAGCGCCAGCACGGAGTCCCGGTCGCTGACGTCGACGGCCCGGGCGAGCACCCGGGCCCCGTCCGCGTCCAGTTCGCCGGCGGCCTCGCGCAGGGCGCCTTCCTCCACGTCGGCGAGGACCACCCGCAGTCCCTCGGCGGCGAAGCGGCGGGCCATCGCGAGGCCGATGCCGCTGGCGGCGCCGGTGACGACGGCCACCTGTCCCGGTTCGAGTCGCACGTCAGACGCTCCCCTCGGGCGGCCCGTCGAGGATCTGCATCGGGTCGTCGTAGCGCTGGTGGATGTAGGGGAGCAGGGCCTGGGCACTGACCCGTTCGACGACCTTGCCCTGCTGGTCGGTGGTCTTCTCGCCGATGGTGATCTCCACGATCCGGCGGACGGGGAGGTCGGCGACCGGATCGAACATCGACTCGCGGAGCACCACGTCCCCGGTGACGTGCTCCAGCTTGCGGACCCTCTCGTTGCGCGTGCAGTGCACGAGCACCGGGTCGGCGTCGAATCCCGAACCGTCCACGGCAGGCAGGAACTTGAAGTAGAAATCCGTCTTCAGGGTCGGCTCGGGCAGCGGCAGCTCGCGGTCCACCGCCCCGCGCACCTCCACGAAGGCGATCCCGTGCCGGGCGAGGGAGGCCCGTACGACGAGTCCTTCGCGCTCGACGGTGACCTCGCCCAGCTTCTTCGGCTCGCCGAAGACCTCGCGTCCGCCGATCAGGGCGCGCTCGTGTGTCATCGGCATGACCAGCGGGTACCAGCCCTCGACCCCGCCGTGCCGGGCGGCGACGGCCACCGAGCCGGCGCCGAGCGGGTAGCCGGGCAGGTCGACCTTGCTGATGTTGGCCCGTACGAGGGGCCGGTCGGCCGGCTTGAGAGGCGGCGGCAGGACCGCCGCCACCACGTCGGGGTCGCTCTCCCAGACGGCCACCACGCCGGTGGACCAGATGTCGGGGAGCTTGGAACTCTTCTCGCGCGCCGCCGCGATCTCGGCCTCGGTCCGCGCTCCGTACCGTACGCGTGCCATGTCTCGCACCACCCTTCGGTCGGTTCTGTAACACAGTTACACCGCCACCGATGAAGGGTAAAGACCCCTGCACACACCGAAACTGACACTGTGCCAGTTCCCGAGACTCGACAGATGGGTGGGCCGGATCCATGGCCAGAAGCACACTGACCCGCGAGGAGGTGCTGGACGCCGCCGCGTCCCTGGTCAAGCAGCACGGTCCGGCCGCCCTCACCATGCGCAAGCTCGCCGCCGAGCTGGGCACCGCGGTGACGTCCATCTACTGGCACGTCGGCAACCGCGAATCGCTGCTCGACGCCCTCGTCCAGCGGACCGTGGAGGAGATGGGCGCGATCAGCCCCACCGGCCGCACTCCGGCCGAGCGGATCCTGTCGGTGGCCCGGATCCTGCGCCGTGAACTGCGGACCCGCCCGCACCTGATCGCGATGGTCCACGAACGCGGGCTCACCGAGCGCATGTTCCTGCCCGCCCAGCAGGCGCTCGTCCACGAGGTGCACGCCGCGGGGCTGCGCGGGGCCCGGGCGGCCGACGCGGTGCGCGCCGTCCAGTTCCAGATCGTCGGCTTCCTGCTCGTCGAGCGCAATCGCGAACGCTCCCCCGCGCAGTCCCCGGCCGAGAGCGAGCTCTGGGACCCGGCCGCGGCCCCGCACGACCCGGCCCTCGCCCGCGCCCTGGCCCGCCCGGCCGATCCGGAACGGCTGTTCCTGCTGTCCGTACGGTCCCTCGTGCACACCCTGCTCGCACGGGGCGCCGCCGGCTGAGCTCCCCCGAGGTCGAAGCCCTCGCGGGCACCGCCGCTTCGAGGCGGTCGCTGTTCCTCGCGCTGGTGGACGGCGAGGTCGCGCCCGCCGGTGCGAGCGGCTGCGTATACCGGCTGTTGCCGGGGCCGGTTGACGGCTGCGGCCTCGAACAGCTCGCGGCGGGCGACCTCGTCGCCGCCCTGGGCTGACAACCGGGGGCAGGCCCGGCCGGGGAGCGGGGCCCGGGCCGTCCGGCGGCCCTGGGCGGTCCGGGGAGGGCGGTCGTCGCGGACATGGCTGTCAGTCGGGGCCGATATCCTCTGTGACCATGCTCTACGACCGTACGACCGCAGAGACGACGTGGCCGACCGCGTACCCACAGGGGTACGCGGTCGTCGACGTGGAGACCACCGGGCTCGCTCGGGACGACCGGATAGTCTCCGCCGCCGTCTACCGGCTCGACGCGCAGGGCAACGTGGAGGACCACTGGTACACCCTGGTCAATCCGCAGCGGGACCCGGGACCGGTGTGGATCCATGGTCTGACCAGTGCGATGCTCTCGGACGCGCCGCTCTTCAAGGACATCGCCGAGGAGTTCGCCGGCCGCCTCGCGGACCGGGTGCTGGTCGCGCACAACGCCATCTTCGACTGGCAGATGATCGCCCGGGAGTACGCGCGGGCCGCCGGGACCGCGCCGGTCCGTCAGCGGCTGTGCACCATCGCCCTGTCGAAGGAACTGAACCTCCCGCTGCCCAACCACAAGCTGGAGTCGCTCGCCGCGCACTTCGGCGTGGTCCAGCAGCGCGCCCACCACGCGCTCGACGACGCCCGGGTGCTGGCGGAGGCGTTCCGCCCGTCGCTGCACGCGGCGGCGCGAGACGGCGTACGGCTGCCCCTGCTGGAATGCCGCCCCCTGACGGAGTGGTCGGATTCCGCCGCCACGCCGCGGGTGGGCTACCAGGCCTCGTACCGGGGCAGCAGCTGGCGGCCTTCGCGCAAGCGGCCGCCGTGCCCGCACCCGAATCCGGGGCGCTACGAGGACGGCGAGCCGTTGAAGCAGGGCATGCGGATCGCCTTCTCGGGTGACACCTCGGTGGAGCGGGAGCTGTTGGAGGACCGTGCGGTCGAGGCGGGCCTGCACATCGCGACGAGTGTGTCGCGGCTCACCAGCCTCCTGGTGACGAACGACCCCGACTCGGCGACCTCGAAGACGGTCAAAGCGAAGTCCTTCGGCACGCCGGTCGTCGACGAGGCGGCCTTCACCCAGCTGCTGCGGGACGTGGCCCCGGCGGAGTCCTGAGCCCGGGAAGTGTGGAGCCGATCGGGCCGTTGCGCCGGTTGGGTGCAGGCGCGGCGACTCACCCGGCTGGATCTTGTTCCGGCCCCTCCCCGTGCGCAGCATTCGGCGCATGGCACGTTGTGAGGTCTGCGGAAACGATTACGGCATGTCCTTCGAGGTGCACGCGCAGGGCGCGGTGCACGTCTTCGACTGCTTCTCCTGCGCCATCCACCGCATGGCGCCCCTCTGCGAGCACTGCCGGGTGTCGATCATCGGACAGGGCGTCGAGGTCGAGGGCCAGTGGTTCTGCGGGGCGCACTGCGCCCGCGAGGAGGGGAAGGTGGGCATCGTCGACCACGTCTGACTCCCGCGCATCCCGCGCGCCCCATGCGCCCCGCGCCCCGAATCCCTTCCCCCTCCCCTCTCCCCCTCGACTTCCCCGCTCACGCACCCCCGTCCCGTACGCCACGACCCCGGACGGCCACCCGGCCGCCGGGGTCCCGCGCGCTCGGGGTACCGTCGTGGGCGTGTACCGCTTTGTGCTGACCCGGCAGTGGGTGTGCCTCACCCTGATCGCCCTCGCCCTCATCCCCGTGATGATCAAGCTGGGGTTCTGGCAGTACCACCGCCATGAGCACCGGGTCGCACAGAACCAGCTGATCGACGCGAACCTGCGGGCGAAGCCGGTCCCTATCACGGAGGTCACCTCCCCCGGCCACCGGGTCCCCCGCGCGGACTTCTGGCGGACGGTCACCGCGACCGGCACCTACGACACCGCGCACGAGGTGGTCGTACGGATGCGGACCTCGAACGACGACAAGGTCGGCTTCCACGTCGTGACACCGCTCGTCCTCGGTGACGGCCGGGTGGTGCTGGTCGACCGTGGCTGGGTGCCGGGCGGCGACGACCCCCGCGCCTACCCGCCGGTGCCGGCCGCGCCCGCGGGCGAGGTCACGGTCACCGGCCGGCTGAAGGCCGACGAGACCAGCGGCGGCAGCGGCATCAAGGACCGCAAGGGCCTGCCGGACCGCCAGGTGATGCTGATCAACAGCGAGCAGCAGGCGGAGTACCTGGGCCGGCCGGTCCTCGGCGGATACCTGGAACTGACCGCTCCGGCCCCCTCGGAGGGCAGCCCCGAGACCGTCGCCGATCCCGACCACGACTCGATCGGCCCCCACATGGCGTACGCCGTCCAGTGGTGGCTGTTCACCGGCGCGGTCCCGGTCGGCTGGGTGGTCCTCGTACGGCGGGAGAAGCGCGACCGCGAGGAAGCGGCCGCGAAGGCCGAGGCCGAAGCCGCCGAGCAGGAGCCGGCGACGGCGTAGCGTGTCGGCATGGATCTTGGACTGAAAGACCGTGTCTACATCGTCACCGGGGCCACGCGCGGCCTCGGCTTCGCCGCCGCCCGTGAGCTGACCGCCGACGGTGCGAAGGTTCTCGTGACGGGCCGGGACGAGAAGCGGGCCGCCGACGCCGCCGCCGCGCTGGGCCCGGACGCGGCCGGGGTGGCGGCCGACAACTCCGACCCGGCGGTGGCCGACCGGCTCATCGCCACCGCGCGCGAGCGCTTCGGCCGCTTCGACGGCATCCTCATCAGCGTCGGCGGTCCGGCCCCGGGCTCCGCGGCCGACAACACCGACGCGCAGTGGTCGGCGGCCTTCGAGTCGGTCTTCCTGGGTGCGGTCCGCCTCGCGCGGGCGGCCGCCGCCGAGTTGGGCGAGGGCGGGGTCATCGGCTTCGTCCTGTCGGGCTCGGTCCACGAGCCGATCGCCGGTCTGACCATCTCCAACGGCCTGCGGCCCGGGCTGGCGGGCTTCGCGAAGTCCCTGTCGGTGGACTTGGGCCCGCGCGGGATCCGGGTGGTGGGCCTGCTGCCGGCGCGGATCGACACGGACCGGGTGCGGGAGCTGGACGCGCTGTCCGGCGACGCCGACGCGGCGCGGGCCGGGCACGAGTCCCGCATCCCGCTGCGGCGCTACGGCGCGCCGGAGGAGTTCGGGCGCACGGCGGCCTTCCTGCTCTCCCCGGCGGCCTCGTACCTGACCGGCGTCATGCTCCCGGTGGACGGCGGCTCCCGACACGGCTTCTGACCCGCCGTCTCCCGGGGTTCCGCCCGTGCGGACGGCATCAGCCAAATTTAGCCCCGCCAGGGGGTCCCCCCGGACGGAGTCTGGGGGAGTTTGAGGCGCGGGGGTCCGGGGGCGGAGCCTCCGGCAACGGTGCCGCACCGGCCCGCGCAGCGGTCCACGCAGCGGGCCCACCCGGCCGGTCGAGCCCGCAGGGCGCACGGCAGGGCTACGTCACGCGCTGGGCTCGGTGCGATGTCACCTTCAGGCGGGCCTCCGTCGGCAGTTCGGCGAGGCCCGCCGAGGTGCGGGCGTGGGTCAGGACCGGGCCCGCGACGGCGGCCAGGGCGTCGGCGGGGACGGCGTGGGGTTCCAGTTCCAGCGCGACCCGCAGCGCGGGCGACCCGCGCCGCCCGCGCAGCGCGACCCGGCAGCCGGCGACCCCCTCCAGGGCGCCGGCCTCCGCGGCCACCGCTTCCTCCAGCGCCCGCCCGCGCAGCAGGGCGAACGACCCGTCCCCGGTGTCCACGACCACCGCCTGCAGCCGCGAGCTCCTCAGCTGGGACAGCAGCCACCACAGCGCCAGCAGCACGCACAGCCCGAGCGCGGCGAGCATCACCCACCACCACCAGCCCTCGGCGTGCCAGTACCGGCGCCTGGCCTCTTCGGTGAGCAGCGGCGCGTGGCGGCCGCCCAGCGGCCACGAGGCCGTCAGGAGCGTGACCCCGGCCGCCAGCAGCACCGCTCCGGCCACCGCGAGCAGGATCCGGTTCACCGTCCCGAGCATCCCGCTCACCTCGACCTCCTGACCCGTACGCGGAGCTGCGGCGGGTGTGCGAGGCCCAGTTCCCCGATGCCGACGGCGAGCACCGCGTCCAGGTCGGCCCGTACGTCGTCCAGCTCGCGGAAGTGCGAGGTGGCCAGCACCGTGCTGCGGGACCGGCCCACCTTGACCCGGACCGACCGCACCCCGGACACCTCCATGGCCCGGTCCCGCAGTACCTGCGCGGCGTCCTTGCGCCCGATCCCGGCCCGGACGCCGGCGCCTGCTTCCTGGGTCCGCATCGGCAGGATCCGGCGGAGCCCGGGGGTGAGCGCCAGCAGCAGGAGCACCGCCCCCGCCAGGGCCAGGGCCCCGCCGGTCAGCTGCACCGGGAGGTCAGCGGGGGTGCGCGTCTCCAACTGGTGGGCCAGTTCGCGGCGCCAGCGCATGCCGGGGCGGTGGGCCCGTACGGCGGCCAGGTCGTACAGGAACAGGACCGCAACCCCCAGCACCGCCAGGGCGGTGAGCGCGGCGGGGACGCGCCGGGCGGAGCGGAACCGGGCGGCCCGTCCGGCCGCGCGGGCCGTCACCGCAACCGCCGGTCCCGCCCGGCGGCGGTCCGGGTGTGGGGATGGGTCAGGGGGTGGGTGAGGGGGGAGTGCAGGTGCTCGATGTCGATGTCCACCTCGGGTACGGACATCGCCGCGCACTCCTCGATGCGCAGTGCGACCCGGCGGCGTACGGCCGCGCACTGGGCGGCGAGGTCGGAGGGGTACGCGAGCTCCAGGCTCACCCGTACCCGTGCGATGTCGTGGTGCACGGTGACGGTGGCGTGCGGGGGCGCGCCCGCGATCGTGTCGAGTGCCTCCCGCGCGGCCTGGGCGGCGATCTTGGCGACGACCCGGTCGGCGATGCGGGTGGCCCCGCGGTCGGCGGGGGCCACCCGGGGCGGGGTGGCCCGGGGCGGGATCGGCTGAGGCGGGGTGGGCTGAGGCGGGGTGGTCACCGGCGCCTCACCCGCGCCGGTCGTCGCGGCGGCGGAACAGGTCCCCGGGGTCCAGGTCTCCGTCGAGGAAGCGCCCGGCGACGAAACCGATGGCACCGAGGGCCGCCACCAGCAGGAAGGCTCCAAAACCGCCGAAGTAACCGGCGAACGCCAGGGCCATGCCGGCGAACAGGCCGGCGATCGCCATGCTCATTGCGGGCTCCTCTCGGCTACTGGAGACGGGACTCCGGCTCCTCTTCGGGCTCCTCGGGCAGCTTGACGTCGCTGACGGCGATGTTGACCTCGACGACCTCCAGGCTGGTCATCCGCTCGACCGCCGCGATGACGTTCTCACGGACCGCCCGCGCCACGTCGCGGATCGCCACGCCGTAGTCGACGACGATCTCCAGGTCGAGGGCCGTCTGGAGCTCGCCGACCTCCGCCTTGACCCCGCGGGCGGCGGCGGATTTCGCCCCGCCGGGGACGCGCTCGCGGACGGCGCCGAACGTACGGGAGAGGCCGCTGCCGCTGCCCATGGCGTGCACGCCGACCACCTCGCGGGCGGCCAGCCCGGCGATCTTCTCGACCACCCCGTCGGCGATGCTCGTGCGCCCCCGGTCGCCGGGCTGCCTGGCGGAGCCGCCGCCTGTGCTGGATTCGGTCATGGCGTTCCCTTCCCTGCGTGCGGACTCACTCCGCACCACGTTAGGCGCCCGACCGCCCCTCCGCCCCGGAACTACGCCGGTCGGCACCATCCGGCCCCGCGCTCAGTCCGAGAGCCCCGCCAGGTCGCGCAGGCGGCGGGCCTGGGCGGCGCGCTCGGCGGCGCGCTGATCGTCGTACGGGCGGGACGTGGCGGCGTGCAGCAGGGCCTTGGTCTCGATCACGGCGTCCCGCGGCGGCGCCAGCAGGGCGGTGGTGAGGTCCTGGACAGCGGCTTCGAGCTCGTCCGCCGGGACCACGAGATTGGCGAGGCCGACCCGCTCCGCCTCCTCGGCATGCACGAAGCGGCCCGTCGCACAGATCTCCAGTGCGCGCGCGTAGCCGACCAGGGAGGTCAGCGGCTGGGTACCGGCCAGGTCGGGGACCAGGCCCAGGCTGGTCTCGCGCATGGCGAACTGCACGTCGTCCGCGACCACGCGTAGATCGCACGCGAGCGCGAGCTGGAAGCCGGCGCCGATCGCGTGCCCCTGCACGGCGGCGACGGAGATGATGTCGCTACGCCTCCACCAGGTGAATGCCTCCTGGTACTCGGCGATCGTGGAGTCGAGCAGTTCGTCCGAACCGCGTGCCAGATCGAGGAAGGACGGCTCGCCCTCGAAACCCTCGGGGGTGAACGCCTGCCGGTCGAGCCCGGCGGAGAAGGACTTGCCCTCACCGCGCAGCACGACGACCCGGACGGTGCCCGGCAACGACCTCCCGGCCTCGGCCAAAGCCCGCCAGAGCGCGGGGGATTGGGCATTTCGCTTGGCCGGATTGGTCAGTGTCACCGTGGCGACCGTGTCGTCGACGGTGAGTCGTACGCCGTCCTTGTCGAGCAGAGCCATCTCTATGCCTCCGGTGTGCAGTCGGCCGCGGACTCGGCCTAAGTGACTGCACAGTAACCACCCAGTCGACCGGGGGCCGACCGGGGGTCACCGAAGGAACCGTCGGAACATATGACCTTGAAGCCGTTGGAGCGTTGTAACCGATGGGACCAGGGTCAGGCCGTAGCCGCCTTCTTGCCGCGCGTCGCGCCACCGCGACCACGAAGCGAAACCCCGGACTCACTGAGCATCCGGTGGACGAATCCGTAGGACCGGCCGGTTTCTTCGGCCAGCGCCCGGATACTCGCACCGGAGTCGTACTTCTTCTTCAGGTCTGCCGCGAGCTTGTCGCGCGCGGCGCCGGTTACCCGGCTGCCCTTCTTCAGAGTCTCGGCCACCCGTGCCTCCTCATGGGAAGTGCGCTCTGGACTTCTCATGATCACCCCTCCCCCGCTTCCTGGCCACCCATTCAGCAAGGTCGGTACGGCGGCATTTCTCAAGCAGTGGACACCCGCGCAGAACGGAATCTTCTCTTCCGCCGCATGACCTGCGTCACACTTCGCCGCCCTCGCCGGGAATCGCCAGGTCAGGGGCGGGGCGGCGGGAAACGAAAGGCCCCGGTCGCGCACCCTCGCGGGTGCGGCCGGGGCCGTCGTACGACGCGCAACGGTACGAGACCGTCTCACTCAGATGATGGATCACCCCTGAGCCGAATGATCCATAAGGAACTGGATCAGAGCGGACCGGAGCCGGCGCTGGGCCGGAGCAGGGCCCGCGGGGGTCAGGCGAGGGCCACCAGGTCCCGGTAGTCCGGTCCCCACAGGTCCTCGACGCCGTCCGGGAGCAGGATGATCCGCTCCGGCTCCAGCGCCTCCACGGCGCCCTCGTCGTGCGTGACGAGGATGACCGCGCCCTTGTACGTGCGCAGCGCGCCCAGGATCTCCTCGCGGCTGGCCGGGTCGAGGTTGTTCGTGGGCTCGTCGAGCAGGAGCACGTTCGCCGAGGAGACGACCAGCGTGGCCAGGGCCAGGCGGGTCTTCTCGCCGCCGGAGAGCACCCCGGCGGGCTTGTCCACGTCGTCACCGGAGAAGAGGAAGGAGCCGAGCGTCTTGCGAACGGCGACCAGGTCGAGGTCGGGTGCGGAGGAGCGCATGTTCTCCAGGACCGTGCGCTCCGGGTCCAGGGTCTCGTGCTCCTGGGCGTAGTAGCCGAGCTTGAGGCCGTGTCCCGGGGTCACCACGCCGGTGTCCGGCTTCTCGGTGCCCGAGAGCAGGCGCAGCAGGGTGGTCTTGCCGGCGCCGTTGAGGCCGAGGATGACGACGCGGGAGCCCTTGTCGATGGCCAGGTCGACGTCGGTGAAGATCTCCAGCGAGCCGTACGACTTCGAGAGTCCCTCGGCGGTCAGCGGGGTCTTGCCGCAGGGCGCCGGGTCCGGGAAGCGCAGCTTGGCGACCTTGTCGGAGACGCGGACCGCCTCCAGGCCGGACAGCAGCCGCTCGGCGCGCTTGGCCATGTTCTGCGCGGCGACGGTCTTGGTCGCCTTGGCGCGCATCTTGTCGGCCTGCGAGTTCAGGGCCGCGGCCTTCTTCTCCGCGTTCTGGCGCTCGCGCTTGCGGCGCTTCTCGTCGGCCTCGCGCTGCTGCTGGTAGAGCTTCCAGCCCATGTTGTAGACGTCGATCTGGGCGCGGTTGGCGTCCAGGTAGAAGACCTTGTTGACGACGGTCTCGACCAGGTCCACATCGTGGGAGATCACGATGAAGCCGCCGCGGTAGTTCTTCAGGTAGTCCCGCAGCCAGACGATGGAGTCGGCGTCGAGGTGGTTGGTGGGCTCGTCGAGGAGCAGGGTGTCGGCGTCCGAGAAGAGGATGCGGGCCAGCTCGACGCGGCGGCGCTGGCCACCGGAGAGGGTGTGCAGCGGCTGGCCGAGCACCCGGTCGGGCAGACCGAGGGCGGCCGAGATGGTGGCGGCCTCGGACTCGGCGGCGTACCCGCCCTTGGTGAGGAACTCGGTCTCCTGGCGCTCGTACTGGCGCAGCGCCTTCTCGCGGGTGGCGCCGGAGCCGGTGGAGATGCGCTCCTCGTTCATCCGCATCTTCTTCAGCAGGACGTCGAGACCGCGCGCGGACAGGATCCGGTCGCGGGCCAGGACGTCGAGGTCGCCGGTGCGCGGGTCCTGCGGGAGGTAGCCGACCTCGCCCGAGCGGGCGATGGAGCCGGCGGCGGGCTGGCCCTCGCCCGCGAGGCACTTGGTGAGGGTGGTCTTGCCGGCTCCGTTACGGCCGACCAGGCCGATGCGGTCGCCCTTGGCGACGCGGAAGGAAGCGGACTCGATGAGGACGCGGGCGCCGGCGCGCAGCTCGACGCCGGTGGCGGTGATCACGGAAATACTCCAGGGCGGGTCGGGACGGCGGAAGGGGGGCAGGACGCGATGCTTCGACGCCGCTAATCCGCGAGGAGATTTGCCATGAGAGACATTCTACCGGGGGTGCGCAACTACTTTCCGGGGCGCGGGCGGGGCGGACGGCCCGCCGGGCCGCTGCCGCGTGTCCCTCGTTCCGGTCAGGGCGCACACCGACGTTCCGGTCAGGGCGCACACCGGCGGGACCGGCGACATGGCCCGGTGCGACGCCTTCCGCTGACTGTCGGCGGCGCCTGCCATGCTGGTGTGACGCGGGTCACCGTCACGAGAGGGAGTGATCGTCATGGCAGGCGTTCCGTCCATCTGTCCCACGCTGGTCTACCGCGACGCGAAGGCGGCCATCAGGCTGCTGACCGAGGGCTTCGGGTTCAGCCAGGTCGCCGTGTACGAGGGTGAGGACGGCTCGGTGGTGCACGCGGAGCTGGCGTACGGAAACGGCATGGTGATGCTGGGCAGCAAGGGCACCGGCGGGGTCTTCGACAAGGCCATGGAGGGCGCCGGCCCCGCGGGGGTCTATGTCGTGGTCGAGGACGTCGACGCCCACCACCGGCGGGCCGCCGAGCACGGTGCGGAGATCCTGATGGAGCCCACCGACCAGAACTACGGCTCCCGCGACTACATGGCCCGGGACGCCGAGGGCAACATCTGGAGCTTCGGGACGTACGCGCCGCAGGTCTGAGACCGGCGGCGCGTCCGCCCCTGTTCGCAGAGGCCGTACGGGGCTACGCGCCACCGGTGTGGACCTGGAAAGCGGCCCGGCGGACCGCCTTGGCCAGGGCCGGGTCGGGGTGGGCCGCGGCCAGCGCCACCAGGACCTGCACGGTGCGCGGGTGGCCGACCGCGCGGACCTCGTCCAGCAGCCGGGGAACGGTGGTCCGCACGGCCGAGTCCAGGTGGCGGGCCAGCAGCCCGGCCTCGCCGTGGTCGGCGATGGCGGCCGCGGTGTCCACCCAGAGCCAGGTCGACTCCTCGGCGGTGAGGACGTCCTGCGCCTCGTCGGGGTCGATCCCGTCGTGCTCGGCGAGCCAGAGCAGGGCGTAGGGGCGCAGGGTGGCCTCGCGCACGGCGGCGCGCACCTCGGGCTCGGCCGGGGCGCCGACCACGCGCAGCGCCTCGAAGGCGAGTCCGCGCATGAGGGCGTCCTCGCCGCGGGCGGCCTGCAGCAGCTCGGCCACGGCGTGGCCGACGGGCCGGGCGGCCAGCCAGGCTTGGTACTCGGCGCGGGCCGGGCCCGGAGTGAGCCGGGCGCAACCGTGCAGCATGGCGGCGGCGGACTGCTCGATGTTCCCGGCGGGGCTCTGCGCGGCGACGCAGATCTGCTCCAGCTTGACCCAGACGGCCCAGCTGCCGAGCGGGGTGAGCGTGGCCCGGGCTGGGCCGAGGGTGACGGCGTCCACGGCGGCGAGTCCGCCGAGCGCCCAGCGCAGCAGCCGGGCGAGCGGAACGGGGCGGGGCTCCGCGGAGCCGGAGGCCGCGTGCTGGGCCTGCGCGGCGGGGGCGGGAGCGTCCGGTTCGCCGGAGGCGGGCGTCCCCACGGCCGCGGGCTCCGCGTCGTAGGGGATTTCGCACCGCTCGTCGCGCAGTTCGGTGACGCGCTGTCCGAGCAGGTCGAGCAGGTCCGGGACGGTCACCGGGCCGGCGGACAGCTGGAGCAGGGAGAGGAGCTGGGGCATCGCCTCGACGACCTCGGCGACGGCCGCGGGGGCGATGTCGGCGGGGGCCGGGTGGACCAGCGACCAGGCGTCGAAGAGGGCGACCCAGCCGCGCAGTACGGCGCTGTCGTCGCGGTCCCACGCGCGCAGCCGCCAGCCGGGCCGGGCGTGGCCGCCGTGCACCTCGACCAGGCCGGCGAGTCGGGCGCGGTCCCAGCCGACCCGGATCTGGCCGTGCGTCAGGCCCAGTTCCCCGGCGGCGCGTTCGACGTCGGAAGCCGGCAGGGCGCCCGTGGGGGCGGGTCGGCCCCCGCCTCCGGCGCCGAGATTGCGCTCGGCCCAGCGGGTCAGGCGTACGGCGTCGGCGAGGGAGGCCCGGGCCCGGTTCGCGAGGTCGGCCGTGGCGGGCGTGCCCGCCGGAGGCCTCGGGGCGGGCCGGGTGCGCCGGTCGGTCACCGCCTTGCGGGCCGCGGCGACGGAACGCGGCGAGACGAGTCGGAGTCTGGAGTCGCGAGCCAACTGCTCATCAGGCTTTCGGGACGTCACGGAAGCAGTCTCGCCCGTCACTGGCCGAAAGCCCAAACGGAATCAGCCGTTGTCACCGGCCACCCGCGGTGCAGACCGGGACAAGCCGCCCGCAGGGCCTTGTCCGTCACATGGCCTTCACATGACAGGCCCTCACATGAGGGGAGTGAGGAAGCGGCGCAGGGCTTCCTCGTAGCCGGCCGGGTCCGCGTTCCACATCGCCCCGTGCCCCGCCCCGCGCACGGTGCGCAGGGTGACGAGGTCGGGGCGGGCGGCGGCCAGCCTGCGGGAGGGACCCCAGGGGGCGAGCACGTCGTCCGGGCCGTGGAAGATCAGTACGGGGACGCGCAGCGCGGCGGGGTCCGCGCCCGGCGGCCGGCGGTCGGCGCGCAGTCCCGCACGGCTCTCGGCGGCCCGGACCGCCAGCGGCAGCACGGCGGCCGGGGTGCGGCGCGCCGCGGCGAGCGCGCGCAGGGTGGCGTGCCAGTCCAGCACCGGCGAGTCCAGCACCAGCCCGGAGATCCGGTGGGCCAGCGCCGAGCGCTCGGCGGCGTGCAGGGCCATCGTGGCGCCGGTGGACCAGCCGTGCAGGACCACGCGCCGGGCGCCGTAGCGCACGGCGTAGCGGATGGCGGCGTCCACATCCCGCCACTCCGATTCGCCGAGGTGACCGAGGCCGTCGGGGGAGGCGGGGGCGCCGAGGTCGCCGCGGTAGCCCAGGTCCAGGACGGGCAGCCGCTCGCGGTGCAGGAAGGGCATGACCACCATCGGCTGCTCGCGGCTGGTGCCGAGCCCGTGCACGGTGATCACCCAGGTGTCCCGGGCCGCGGGCACGAACCAGGCGGGCAGCGCGCCGAGCTCCCCGGGGACGTCCACGTCGGCGTGGTCGAGCCCGAGGGCGGTGCGCGGGTCGCCGAGGTGCACCTGGGGGGTGAGGGTGACCCGGGTGCCGGGGGCGAGGGCGCCGTGGGTGACGGAGAGCAGCCGCCGTACGACGGTGTCCGGGTCGTGGGCCGCGTCCGGGAGCACGGGCCCGACCACGGCGTGCACCCCGGGCGCGACCAGGCCGTAGGTGCCGGGGCGCAGGGAGGCGAGCGAGCGGGTCAGCACGATGCGGCCGGCGGCGGTGGAGTGGACGCTGAGCCGCGGCCCGCCGGGGAGCGGGCGTCCGGGCCGGGGCCGCAGGGCGGCGTCCGCCGCGTACCGGCCGGCCGCGACGGCGGCCGCGCCGGCGCCCAGCAGGGTCGTGGCGACGGCGGCTGCCGTCGCTGTCGCGGTACGCACCGCTCCAGTGTCGGGGCGCGGACTCCGGCGGGCCACCGGAGGGATTCGTTCCGCCGGCGGCGCGGACGGGGCGGGCACGGAGTGATCTGGGTCTCTTTCACCTCGCGGACGCGGGGGTCGCATGCACCCCGGAACCGGGGCGGAGGGGCTCATTCACCCGGCTTTGACGTGCATTAATAGCGATATCTCCGGCAGAATCAGGACGAATCTCCCGATCGCGCCCCGTGCCAGTACACCGCTCCGCCCGAGCCAGTTCACCTTCCGTTCATCCAGGTTGCCTACGGTCGCCGAGCCACTGACGTCAAACAGAAGCCTGGGTAAATGGAGCACATAACGCTTCTCCTCGGGATCGTGATCATCACCGCTCTCGTGTTCGACTTCACGAACGGTTTTCACGACACGGCCAACGCGATGGCCACCACCATCTCGACCGGCGCCCTCAAGCCCAAGACGGCGGTGGCCATGTCCGCCGTGCTCAACCTCGTCGGCGCGTTCATGTCCGTGGAGGTCGCCAAGACGATCTCCAAGGGCCTGGTCAACGAGGAAGGCATCCAGCCAGAGGTGATCTTCGCCGCCCTGGTCGGCGCGATCCTCTGGAATCTGGTCACCTGGCTGGTCGGACTGCCCTCCAGCTCCTCCCACGCCCTGATGGGCGGCCTGATCGGTGCCGCGGTCGCCTCCGCCGGTATCGGCGCGGTCAACGGCGACACGCTCGTCACCAAGGTGCTGATCCCGGCGATCGCCGCCCCGCTGGTGGCCGGCATCGCCGCGTACCTGGCCGCCAAGGTCACCTACAAGCTGGGTGACAAGGTCGGCGAGAAGACCTCCGCCAAGGGCTACCGCGCCGGTCAGATCGCCTCGGCCGGTCTCGTCTCCCTCGCGCACGGCACCAACGACGCGCAGAAGACGATGGGCATCATCACCCTGGCCCTCATCGCCGGCGGTGCGATCGCGCCCGACTCGAACCCGCCGGTCTGGGTCATCGTCTCGGCCGGTCTGGCCATCGCGATGGGCACCTACCTGGGCGGCTGGCGCATCATCCGCACCATGGGCAAGGGCCTGACCGACCTGGAACCGCAGCAGGGCTTCGCCGCCCAGACCTCGGCCGCGTCCGTCATCCTCGCCTCCTCCAACCTGGGCTTCTCGCTCTCCACCACCCACTCGTGCTCCGGTGCGGTCATGGGAGCGGGCCTGGGCCGCAAGGGCGGTGTGGTCCGCTGGTCCACCGCGACCCGCATGTTCGTGGCCTGGGGCCTGACCCTGCCGGCCGCCGCGCTGGTCTCCGCCGGTGCCGAGCTGGTCATGCGCACGGGTGACGTCGGCATCGCCGCGGTCACCGTCTTCCTGGTCGGCTCCTGCCTCGCCATCTGGCTCATCTCGCGCCGCCAGGTCGTCGACCACCACAACGTCAACGACGTGCCGGCCGCCGCCGAGGAGCCGGGTGTCGTCACCACGGCGATCGCGGCCGTCACCGTCCCGCCGACCGTCGCCGCCGCCGGTACGACCGCCGCGGTCACGGACGAGGACCTCAAGGCCACCATCCCGGCCGCGACGACGACCCCGGCTGCTCCCGCCGCCGCGGTCTGACCGAGACAAGACACACCGAGACACACCGAGACCGAGACATTCAGAAAGCGGCAGTATGAAGATCGACTGGGAAGCACTCGGCTCCGTCTTCGGGGTCAGCCTCTCCGCCACCGTCGCCCTCGTGGCCCTCTTCACCCTGGGCCTGATGGGCCTGTCCAAGCACGAGGCCGCCACCGAGCAGGGCGGCACAGCGACCCTGGCCCGCAGCGGCGCGTACGTCTGCTTCGCGCTCGTCGCGGCGGCCGTGACGTACGGGATCTACCTGATCGTCGCCTGAGCTGAGGCACCGCGTGGTGAAGGCTCCCTCCGGGTTCGTCCCGGGGGGAGCTTTCGCATGCCCCGCCCCTCCCCTACCTCTCACCTCCCTCTGCCGCACCGCAGGTCAACGGCGAGTTGACGGGCCTTCGACGTGCGTGGTGGACTGCCCGAGCCAACACGGCGGCATGGAGAGGAAGTCCGGTGCGAATCCGGCGCGGTCCCGCCACTGTCACCGGAGAACGCACGCCGCGCGTGCGTCCCGGGAGCCAGGAACTCTCGCCGCCGGACACGTCGAACCAGGGCGCGGACCCTGAGTGAGGACATACCTGCCACCATGCGTGCCGATCGCGTCTTCGCGTACGGCGTCACGGCGGGCCTGATCGGCGACCGGATCCTCGGTGATCCCCGCCGAGGGCACCCCGTGGCCGCCTTCGGACGAGCCGCCGCCGCCGTCGAGCGCGCCCTGTGGCGCGACGACCGCGCCCGCGGCCTCGTCCACACCCTGATCTGCGCCGGGGGCGCGGCCGCCGTCGGCGCGCTGGGCGCCCGCGCCGTGCGCTCCCGGCCCGCGGCCGCCCGTATCGCCCTGACCGCCGCGGCCACCTGGGCCGTCGTGGGCGGTACGTCGCTGGGCCGCGAGGCCCGCGCCATCGGCGGGGCGCTCGCCGCGGGGGACGCCGAGGTGGCCCGGGAGCGGCTGCCGCACCTGTGCGGGCGCGACCCGCACTCCCTGGACGAGCAGCAGATGGCCCGCGCCGTCGTGGAGTCCGTCGCCGAGAACACCTCCGACGCCGTGGTGGGGGCCCTGGTGTGGGGCGCCGTCGCCGGTGTCCCCGGACTGCTGGCCTTCCGCGCCGTGAACACCCTGGACGCGATGGTCGGCCACAAGTCGCCCCGCTACCTGCGTTACGGCTGGGCCTCCGCCCGGCTCGACGACCTGGCGGGCTGGCCGGGCGCCCGGCTCACGGCGGTCGCCGCCGTACTGGCCGGCCCCGACCGGCGGGGAGCCGTACGGGCCTGGCGCGCGGACGCCGCCGCGCACCCGAGCCCGAACGCCGGTCCCGTGGAAGCCTCCTTCGCGGGGGCCCTCGGCGTACGGCTGGGCGGGACCCTCGCCTACGGCGGGCGGGTCGAGCACCGGGCCGTGCTGAACGGCGGGGCGGGGCGGCCGGTGGAGGTCGCGGACATCGAGCGGGCGGTACGGCTGTCGCGGCAGGTGACCTGGCTGGCGCTCGGGGCCTGTGTGGCGGCCCGGATGCTGCTGTCGCGCACGACGAAGAGGGGGCGGCGCGCATGAGCGGCGCGAAGCGGGGCGGCGGACTGCTCGTCGCCGGTACGACGTCCGACGCGGGCAAGAGCGTGGTCACGGCGGGCATCTGCCGCTGGCTGGCCCGCGAGGGCGTGAAGGTGGCGCCCTTCAAGGCGCAGAACATGTCGCTGAACTCGTTCGTCACGCGGGAGGGCGCCGAGATCGGGCGCGCCCAGGCGATGCAGGCCCAGGCGGCCCGCGTGGAGCCGACGGCGCTGATGAACCCGGTGCTGCTCAAGCCCGGCAGCGACCGCAGCAGCCAGGTGGTGCTGCTGGGCAAGCCGGTCGGGGAGATGAGCGCACGCGGCTACCACGGGGGCCGGCAGGAGCAGCTGCTCGGCATCGTCACGGACTGCCTGGAGCAGCTGCGGGGCACGTATGACGCGGTGATCTGCGAGGGGGCGGGGAGTCCGGCCGAGATCAATCTGCGCCGGACCGACATCGTGAACATGGGGATCGCGCGGGCCGCGCGGTTCCCGGTGGTCGTGGTCGGGGACATCGACCGGGGCGGGGTCTTCGCGTCCTTCTTCGGGACGACGGCGCTGCTCTCCCCGCAGGACCAGTCGCTGATCGCGGGGTACGTGGTCAACAAATTCCGCGGTGACGTGTCGCTGCTGGAGCCGGGCATGGAGATGCTGCGCGGCCTGACGGGGCGGGCGACGTACGGGGTGCTGCCGTTCCGGCACGGGCTGGGCATCGACGAGGAGGACGGGCTGCGAGTCTCCCTGCGCGGCGCGGTACGGGAGTCCGTGGTGGCGCCGCCCGTGGGCGAGGACGTGCTGCGGGTCGCCGTGTGCGCGGTGCCGCTGATGTCGAACTTCACGGACGTCGACGCGCTCGCGGCGGAGCCGGGGGTCGTGGTGCGGTTCGTGGACCGGGCCGAGGAACTGGCCGACGCGGACCTGGTCGTCGTACCCGGTACCCGGGGCACGGTGAAGGCCCTCGCCTGGCTGCGCGAACGCGGGCTCGCGGACGCGTTGCTGCGGCGGGCCGCCGAGGGGCGGCCGGTCCTGGGCATCTGCGGCGGGTTCCAGGTGCTGGGCGAGCACATCGAGGACGAGGTCGAATCGCGGGCGGGGTCGGTGGACGGCCTCGGACTGCTGCCGGTACGCGTCCGCTTCGCGCGGGAGAAGACCCTGGCGCGGCCGGTCGGTTCGGCGCTGGGCGAGCCCGTCGACGGGTACGAGATCCACCACGGCGTGGCCGAGGTCCTGGGCGGCGAGCCGTTCCTGGACGGGTGCCGGGTCGGCTCGGTGTGGGGTACCCACTGGCACGGCTCGCTGGAGTCCGACGGCTTCCGCCGGGCGTTCCTGCGGGAGGTGGCTTCGGCGGCCGGGCGCCGGTTCGTCCCGGCCCCGGACACGTCGTTCTCCTCCCTGCGGGAGGAACAGCTCGATCTGCTGGGCGACTTGATCGAGGAACACGCGGACACGGACGCGCTGCTGAAGCTGATCGAGGGCGGAGCCCCGGGTGGCCTGCCGTTCCTCCCGCCGGGCGCGCCGTGAGGGGCCGGGCCCCGCGGGGCTGTTCCCCTACCCGCAAAATTCAGCCTCGCCAGGGGGTCCCCCCGGACGGAGTCTGGGGGAGTTTGAGGCGCGGGGTCCGGGGCGGAGCCCCGGCGACGGCGCCGCGCACGGCAACGGTCCGCACCACCCACGAAGGAGTGAGCAAGGCATGAGCACGCCCTATCCGTTCACCGCAGTGGTCGGCCAGTCCGACCTGCGGCTGGCGCTCCTGCTCAACGCCGTGAGCCCCGCGGTCGGTGGTGTGCTCGTGCGCGGTGAGAAGGGGACCGCCAAGTCCACCGCCGTGCGCGCGCTGTCGACGCTGCTGCCGCCGGTGGAGGTGGTTCCCGGCTGCCGGTTCTCGTGCGCGCCGACCGCGCCGGACCCGCTCTGCCCCGACGGCCCGCACGAGCCCGGCTCCGGCGGCGCCCGGCCGGCCCGCATGGTGGAGCTGCCCGTCGGCGCCTCCGAGGACCGCCTCGTCGGCGCCCTCGACATCGAACGGGCCCTCGCCGAAGGCGTGAAGGCCTTCGAGCCCGGTCTGCTCGCCGACGCCCACCGCGGGATCCTCTACGTCGACGAGGTCAACCTCCTCCACGACCACCTGATCGACCTGCTTCTGGACGCCGCGGCGATGGGCGCCTCGTACGTGGAGCGCGAGGGCGTCTCCGTGCGCCACGCCGCCCGCTTCCTGCTCGTCGGCACGATGAACCCCGAGGAGGGCGAGCTGCGGCCGCAGCTGCTCGACCGCTTCGGCCTGACCGTCGAGGTCGCCGCCTCCCGCGAGCCCGCGCAGCGGGTGGAGGTGGTGCGGCGCCGGCTCGCGTACGAGGACGATCCCGCGGGCTTCGCCGCCCGCTGGGCCGGTGACGAGAGCGAGGTCCGCGCCCGGGTGGTGGCCGCGCGGGCGTTGCTGCCGCAGGTCCGGCTCGGGGACACCGCGCTGCTCCAGGTCGCCGCGACCTGCGCCGCCTTCGAGGTCGACGGCATGCGCGCCGACATCGTGATGGCGCGGACCGCCACCGCGCTGGCCGCCTGGGCCGGGCGGACCACCGTACTGAAGGAGGACGTCCGGCAGGCCGCGCTGCTGGCGCTCCCCCACCGGCGGCGCCGCAACCCCTTCGACGCGCCGGGCCTGGACGAGGACAAGCTGGACGAGATCCTCGACCAGTTCGACGACGAGGATCCGGAGCCCGACCCGGACCCGGACCCGGACCCGGACACGGGCGCGGACACGGACACGGACCCGGATCCCGAGGGCCCGGACGACGACAACGGCGGCGGCCCCGACGGCGGTGGCGGGGTGCCCCCGCAGGGTGGCGGTCCCCGGACGTCCGACGCCCCGCCGGAGCCGGAGTCCACCGAGAGCGCACCCGCCGACGCCCCCGAGGCCCCGCAGCCCTCCGCGCGAGGAGCCGGCGGGCCCGAACAGGCCGCCGTACGGGCCGCCGAGCCGTTCCGGACCAAGATGCTGAGCGTGCCGGGGCTCGGCGAGGGCGCGGCCGGACGGCGGTCGCGCGCCCGCACCGCCCACGGCCGGACCACCGGGGCCCAGCGCCCCCGCGGCCAGCTGACGAAGCTGCACCTGGCGGCCACCGTGCAGGCGGCCGCCCCGTACCAGCAGGCACGCGGCCGCACCGGGCGCGGTCTGGTGATCCGCAAGGACGACCTGCGCCAGGCCACGCGGGAGGGCCGCGAGGGCAACCTCGTCCTCTTCGTCGTCGACGCCTCGGGCTCCATGGCCGCCCGGCAGCGCATGAGCGCCGTCAAGGGCGCCGTGCTGTCGCTGCTCCTGGACGCCTACCAGCGCCGGGACAAGGTCGGCCTGATCACCTTCCGGGGGGCCACCGCCGAGCTGGCGCTGCCGCCGACGTCCTCGGTGGACGCGGCCGCGGCCCGGCTGGAGCAGCTGCCGACGGGCGGCCGCACCCCGTTGGCCGCCGGGCTGCTGAAGGCCCACGAGGTGCTGCGGATCGAGCGGCTCAGGGATCCCTCGCGCCGGCCGCTCCTCGTGGTCGTCACCGACGGGCGGGCCACCTCGGCCGGGCCCGCGGGCGGCGACCCGCGCGAACTCTCGGGGCGCAGCGCCCGGCTGCTGGCCGCCGGGGGCGTGGCCTCCGTGGTCGTGGACTGCGAATCCGGGCCGGTCCGGCTGGGGCTGGCCGGGGTCCTGGCCACCGACCTCGGCGGGCCCGCCGTCACGCTCGACGGGCTGCGGGCCGACTCGCTGGCCGGACTCGTGAAGAACGTACGTACCGCAGTGGCATCCACTGCCTCACCCGACAGCAGCAACAGGAGGGCCGCGTAATGCCTCAGGGACAGCCGTCCGTCGTTCCGGACGACGGACTCACGACGCGCCAGCGCCGCAACCGCCCGCTCGTCTTCGTCCACACCGGCCCCGGCAAGGGCAAGTCCACGGCGGCCTTCGGGCTGGCGCTGCGCGCCTGGAACCAGGGCTGGCCGATCGGGGTGTTCCAGTTCGTCAAGTCGGCGAAGTGGAAGGTCGGCGAGGAGAACGCGCTCAAGGTGCTCGGCGCCTCCGGCGAGGGCGGCTCCGTCGTCTGGCACAAGATGGGCGAGGGCTGGTCCTGGGTCCAGCGGGACGCGCAGCTCGACAACGAGCAGGCGGCCAAGGAGGGCTGGGAGCAGGTCAAGCGCGATCTGGCCGCCGAGACGCACAAGCTGTACGTGCTCGACGAGTTCGCGTACCCGATGCACTGGGGCTGGATCGACGTCGACGAGGTCATCGAGGTGCTGCGCAGCCGCCCCGGTACGCAGCACGTGGTGATCACGGGCCGCAACGCGCCGGAGAAGCTGGTGGAGTTCGCGGATCTCGTCACCGAGATGACCAAGGTCAAGCACCCGATGGACACCGGCCAGAAGGGCCAGAAGGGCATCGAGTGGTGACCTCGTTCAACGTTCCCCGGCTGGTCATCGCCGCTCCGTCGTCCGGCAGCGGCAAGACCACCGTCGCCACGGGCCTGATGGCGGCCTTCTCGGAGCGCGGCCTCGCCGTGTCCCCGCACAAGGCCGGGCCGGACTACATCGACCCCGGCTACCACGCGCTGGCCACGGGGCGGCCGGGGCGCAATCTGGACGCCTTCATGTGCGGGCCGGAGCTGGTGGCTCCGCTGTTC
This sequence comes from Streptomyces sp. NPDC028910, assembly GCF_055564955.1. Lineage (NCBI taxonomy): Bacteria > Bacillati > Actinomycetota > Actinomycetes > Kitasatosporales > Streptomycetaceae > Streptomyces > Streptomyces sp. NPDC028910. The sequence continues at coordinate 40,680 of NZ_JBVHVF010000014.1, forward strand.
GCGCACGGGGCCGCCGGGTGCGACCTCGCCGTGGTCGAGGGCGTGATGGGGCTCTACGACGGGGCCGCGGGCCGGGGTGAACTGGCCTCGACGGCGCAGGTCGCGAAGTTGCTGCGGGCACCGGTGGTGCTGGTGGTCGACGCGTCCTCGCAGTCGCGGTCGGTGGCGGCGCTGGTGCACGGCTTCGCGTCCTTCGACCCGCAGGTGCGGCTGGGGGGCGTCATCCTGAACAAGGTCGGCTCCGACCGGCACGAGGTGATGCTGCGGGAGGCCCTGGAGGAGGCGGGGACGCCGGTGCTGGGCGTCCTGCGGCGGGCTCCGCAGGTGGCCACGCCCTCGCGCCACCTGGGGCTGGTGCCGGTGGCCGAGCGGCGCGCCGATGCGCTGGCCGCGGTGGCGGCCCTGGCCGAACAGGTCCGGGCCGGCTGCGACCTTGAGGCCCTGATGTCCTTGGCCCGCACTGCCCCGGAGTTGGCCTGCGAGGCCTGGGCTCCGGCGACTGCGCTGGCGCGCAGCCGGGGCTCCGCCCTGGACGCCGCGCCTCAATCGCCGGAGGGGCTTGAATCGCCCTCCGGGCAATTCAGCCCGCCGGGCGGAGGCTCGCCGGGCGGACTGCATCAGCCAGATCCAGCCCCTCCGGCGTTTGAGGAGCGGGGTCCGGGGCGGAGCCCCGGCAGGCGGCCGGTCGTCGCCGTCGCGGGCGGGCCGGCGTTCACCTTTTCGTACGCCGAGCACGCGGAGCTGCTCACCGCCGCCGGGGCGGAGGTCGTCACCTTCGACCCGCTCAGGGACGAGGCGCTGCCCGAGGGAACCGCCGGCCTGGTGATCGGCGGCGGCTTCCCCGAGGTGTACGCGCCGGAGCTGTCCGCCAACGAACCGCTCCGCAAGGCCGTCGCCGACTTCGCGGCGGCCGGAGGCCCGGTGGCCGCCGAATGCGCCGGGCTGCTGTACCTCGCGCGGTCGCTGGACGGCAAGCCCATGTGCGGGGTGCTCGACGCCGACGCACGGATGTCGGATCGGCTCACCCTGGGCTACCGGGAGGCGGTGGCGGTGTCCGACAGCGCGCTCGCGCGGGCCGGGACCCGGCTGCGCGGCCACGAGTTCCACCGGACGGTGATCGCGCCGGGCGCGGGGGCCGCGCCCGCGTGGGGGTTCACGCATCCGGAACGCCGGGTCGAGGGCTTCGTACAGCAGGGTGTGCATGCCAGCTATCTGCACACGCACTGGGCGGCGGAGCCGTCCGTGGCCCGCCGTTTCACGGAAGCCGCGGCAGCGCGACGGTGACCTCCGTCCGCTGGCCGGGATCAGTCCGCGATGCCCACCACCAGCCAGATTCCGGCCACCCCGCCCACCGTACACATCAGCGTGGACAGGGCGGGGTGCTTGTGGTGCGCCTCGGGCAGGATCTCGGCGGCCGCGAGGTACAGCAGGACGCCGCCGAAGAAGCCGAGGTAGGCGCCGAGCGGTTCCTCCGGAAGGGTGAACAGCAGAGTGGACGCCGCGCCCACGACGGGGGCGAGGGCGTCCGCGAAGAGCATCATCAGGGCCTTGCGGCGGGCGTTCCCGTAGAGGCTGGTGAGCGTGTACGTGTTGAACCCGTCGGCGAAGTCGTGGGTGATGACGGCCAGTGCCACGGCCACACCCATCCCCCCGCCGACCTGGAAGGCCGCGCCCAGGGCCACGCCGTCGGCGAGGCTGTGGCCGACCATCGCGGCGGCCGCCGTGAGCCCGACCTGGGGGGTGCGGGCTCCCGCCCCGGTCCCGGTCCCGGCCCCGGCCCCGTTCTTGGCCCCGTGCGCGGCCTGACGGACGGCCAGGAGCCGCTCCACGACGTGCGCTGCGAGGAATCCGGCCACGAAGAGCAGCAGGGCGAGCGGGACGCCGAAGATCTCCGCCCCCGCCGCGTGGATGGCCTCCGGGAGCAGGTCGAGGCCGACGACGCCGAGCATGAGCCCGCCGGCCAGGCCCAGCACGAGGTGGCGGCGGTCGGTGACGCGCAGCGCCGTCCACCCGCCCGCCAGGGTCATCAGGAACGCGCCCAACGCCACGATCACGGCCATGTGCCCCTGAATACAGACTCCTCGCTCCGCGCGCACGTCCGCGCGCGGGTGGCGGGCGTCGCGCTGTTGACGACTGACCGGTGCCGGTGACGTGCCGGTGACGGTGACTGTGACTGTGACTACGGAGGGAGGACCCCCAGTGGGCGAGTACACGACGCAGCTGGTGGTCGGGGTCGGCGGACGCGCGGGGGTTTCCGTCGCGGAGGTCTGCGCCCTGGTCGAGGAGACGCTGCGGGGGGCCGGGCTGGCCACGCAGGCGGTGACGGCGCTGGCCACGGTGGAGTCGAAGGCGGGCGAGGCCGGGCTGGTGGGCGCGGCGAAACGTTTCGGCGTACCCCTGATCGGCTATCCCGCGCAGCAGCTGGCCGCGATCACCGTGCCGCACCCCTCGGACGCGGCGCGCACCGCCGCCGGGACCCCCTCGGTGGCGGAGGCCGCGGCCCTCGCGGCCGGCGGGGAACTCCTCGTGCCCAAGCGGCGGTCGGTGGCGGCGACCTGCGCGGTGGCCACGGCGCAGGCACACGACCTGCGCCACCACGGGGACGCGGAGGTGATCGACGCGGGCTCCGCGCTGGTGGACCTCGCGGTCAACGTACGGACGGACACTCCCCCGGACTGGCTCAAGCAGCGGATCGCCGCCTCCCTCGGGGACCTCGCCGCGTACCCCGACGGCCGGCCGGCCCGCGCGGCGGTGGCGGCCCGGCACGGGCTGCCGGTCGAGCGGGTGCTGTTGACCGCCGGGGCCGCGGAGGCCTTCGTACTGATCGCCCGCGCCCTGGGCGCCGTACGGCCCGTCGTGGTGCACCCGCAGTTCACCGAGCCGGAGGCGGCCCTGCGGGACGCGGGGCACCGCGTGGAACGGGTGGTGCTGCGGGCGGCGGACGGGTTCCGGCTGGACCCGGCGGCCGTGCCCGAGGACGCGGACCTGGTGGTGATCGGCAACCCGACCAACCCGACGTCCGTCCTGCACCCCGCGGCGACGCTGGCCGCACTGGCCCGGCCGGGCCGGATCCTGGTGGTGGACGAGGCGTTCATGGACGCCGTCCCGGGCGAACGCGAGGCCCTGGCGGGACGGATGGACCTGCCGGGACTGGTGGTGCTGCGGAGCCTGACGAAGACGTGGGGGCTGGCGGGGCTGCGGATCGGCTACGTGCTGGCCGAGCCGGACGTGATCGCGAAGCTGGCGGCCGCCCAGCCGCTGTGGCCGGTGTCGACCCCCGCGCTCGTGGCGGCCGAGGCCTGTGTGGCCCCTGCGGCGCTGGCCGAGGCGGAGGAGGCGGCCCGGCGGATCGCGGTGGACCGGGACCACCTGCTGGCCGGGCTCGCGGAGTTCGACGAGGTGACGGTCGCGGGGGTGGCGCAGGGGCCGTTCGTCCTGATCCAGGTGGCGGGCGGTGCGGAGGTCCGCACCCGGCTGCGTGCCCTCGGCTTCGCCGTCCGCCGCGGGGACACCTTCCCGGGGCTGGACCGCTCCTGGCTCCGGCTGGCGGTCCGCGACCGGGCGACGACGGGCCGGCTGCTCCAGGCCCTGGACCACGCCCTGGCGCTCACCGCGCCTTGAGCCGATCCCCGAGCCGGCCGGAGCACGGCGTGGCCACCGGGCCGGGCAGCCGCCGGTACGGCACGGGGTGGCCGGGGCGGCCGGGGCGGCCGGGGCGGCCCGGCGTGGGCGCCCTGAGGGACCCGACCGCCGCTCCCGAAGGGCACGGCTCGGGCAGCGCGCCTACGATGACGGCTGCGGGCAGAACACACCGGCCCCGCGCAAGCCGTGTGGCAACAGGGGGCAGCGATGAAGGCATCCGCGCGCATAGGCGCGGCCGCGGCCGGGCTGGCCGTCGTGGGCGGCGGGATCCTCGTCGTGCCGGGACTGCTCGACAAGGGTTCCGCGCCGGCCGCGGAGCAACGGCTCCGGGGCACCCCCGACACCGGGCCCGCCGAGCCGAGCGGCGCGCCACCGGTCCCGGCCCCGGCCCCGGCCGGGAGCCCGTTCACGCTGGTGGCGACCGGCGACATCATCCCGTACCCCTCGATCATCCAGCGGTCGGCGCAGGACGCCGGCCAGGCCGGGGAGTACGACTTCCGGAAGATACTCGCCGGGGTCAAACCCCTGGTCTCCGCCGCCGACCTGGCGATCTGCCACCACGAGATACCGTACGGGCGCCCCGGCGGCCCCTACACCGGCTATCCCCTGTTCAAAGCCCCGCACCAGCTGGCGGACGCCCTCAAGGATGCCGGGTACGACGGCTGTTCCACCGCCTCGAACCACACCTTGGACGGCGGCTACGAGGGCCTCACCCGCACCCTGGACCACCTCGACCGGGTGGGCATCGCGCACGTCGGCTCGGCCCGCAGCGCGGAGGAGGCCAAGGCCCCGGCCCTCCTGACGGCCGGTGGCGCGAGGGTCGCCCACCTCTCGTACACCTACGGAACGAACGGCATCCCGCTCCCCCACGACAAGCCGTGGGCCGTCAACCTGATCGACGAGAGCCGGATCACCGCCGACGCCCGCGCCGCCCGGGCGGGCGGCGCGAACGTGGTGGTGCTGAGCGTCCACTGGGGCACCGAGTGGCAGACGGCGCCCGACGAGCAGCAGAAGCAACTGGCGCGGGCGCTGACCGCCTCCCGCTCGGCCGACGGCCTGCCCGACATCGATCTGATCATCGGCACGCACAACCACGTGCCGCAGCCCTACGAGAAGATCAACGGCACCTGGGTGGTCTTCGGCATGGGCGACCAGGTCGCCAGCTTCGTACCGGCCGGCAAACTGCGCGGCAACCAGTCCTCCGTCCCCCGTTTCACCTTCGCCCCGGCGCCGGCCCGTCCCGGCCGCTGGGAGGTGGTGAAGGCCGAATACCTCACGCAGTACTCGGACATGGGGCCGCCCTTCCGCGTCGTCTGCGCCTCCTGCGCGGCCTCCGACACCACGCTCCCGGCCGCGAAGCGCAGCGAGTACGCCCGGATCGACCAGCAGGTCACCGAGGCCGTGATGTCACGCGGCGCGGGCGGGCAGGGGCTGGAGCACGCCACCCGTTGAGCAGGCCACCCGTCGAGCAGGCCACCCGTCGAGCACTCCCCTCCGTGTGCTCTCCGGGCGGCTCGGCCCGCGGCTCTCCGAGGCCCGCCCCGCTACGAGGCCCCGCTACGAGGCCCTGCCCCGCCGGGTGAGGAGGAGCGCGCCCCCGCCGATGCCGAGCAGGGTCAGCGCCCCGCCCGCGATGTAAGGGGTCAGTGAACCGCCGCCGGTCTCGGCCAGGTTGGCGTCGGCGGCGACCCCGGATGCGATGGCCGTGCCGGTGCCGGTCTGGGGCTTGACGTCCGGCTTCGCGGGCGGGGTCGAGGACGGGGTCGGCGCCGGGCCCGTCGGGGACGCGCAGTGCGCCTCGGCGAGCACGATCTCGCCCTCCACCTGCGCCACGTTCAGGTTCAGCGGGTTCACCGACACCTTCAGGCGGAGTGCGGCCGCGGCGGCCGTGGTGGAGGTGGTCTGCGTACCGGACAGCTCCAGGCTGACCAGGCCCACGCCCGGCACCTCGACCTTGGTGGGGCCGCCCGCCGCGAGGGTGACCCTCTTGCCGAGCGCCGTCACCGTCCCGAGGACGTTCGCGCTGGCCACCGGCTTCTTGCCCGCCTCGCAGACGGCCTTGGAGGTGACCTTCTCCACCTCGATCAGGGAGAGGAGCGGCAGCCCGGGCACGTGCACCGAGGCCTTGGCGAGATTCGCCTCGGCCTCGGCCCGGGTCTTGTCGGCGGTCGCCTTGGAGGTGGCCACGTCGGCGCGCAAGACGCTGACCGGCTTGTTCCCCTCGACCCCGTCGAGGGTGACGGTGAGCGCCGTCTTCTCGGCCGTCGCCGGGGCGCTGACCTCGTTGAGGGTCGCCTTCAGCGGGACGTGCACGGTCTTGTTGAGCAGGCCGACGTCCAGTCCGGCGCGCAGGACAACGGCGCCGGCCTTGCCCTCGCCCCCGGCTCCGCCGCCTCCCGTGGCGGAAGCGGGCGGGGCGGTGAGCAGGGCTACCGCTCCCGTGGCGAGCAGGACGGCCGCGGGCATGCGGAAGGTGTTGCTGTTCAAGGTGGTGGAACCCCCGGGGAGATGGGTGCCGTCGCGCCGCCAATGGGGGACATTGCGCGCGCCGACGGCCTCGACCCCGGAATCTTTACGCACTGTGGGTGAACGGGTGGCAACCTGAAGTGAGTTCACCCCAAAGGGTGGTTTCCACGCATGTATTCGATTTTCTTCGCCTCATGAAGAACGGGAGTTCCCTCCCGCCCCAGGAAGGGCTGCCGAGCGGGCACTTACAACGACCGCCGGGCCCCGGACGTCACGTGCCGTCAACGCCCGCGTCCACCGACGCTCAGCCCCTGACCTTGCCGTTCACGACGACCCGCAGCGGCTGCGCCAGCGCGCGTACGTCGGCCCGCGGATCGCTGCCGTAGACCACCAGGTCCGCCGGCGCGCCCTCCGTCAGACCCGGCCTGCCGAGCCACTCGCGTGCCGCCCAGGCCGTCGCCGAGAGGGCGTCCAGCGGCGGGATCCCGGCCTTGACGAGCTCCGAGACCTCCGCGGCGACCAGGCCGTGCGGCAGGGAACCCCCCGCGTCGGTGCCGACGTAGATCGGGATGCCCGCGTCGTAGGCGGCCCGGACGGTGTCGTAGCGCCCTTCGTGGAGCCTGCGCATGTGCGCCGACCAGCGCGGGAACTTCGCCTCGCCGCCCGCCGCCATCTTCGGGAAGCCCGCGATGTTCACGAGCGTGGGGACGATCGCGACCCCCCGCTCCGCGAACAGCGGGATGGTGTCCTGCGTGAGGCCGGTGGCGTGTTCGACGCAGTCGATGCCCGCCTCGACCAGGTCGCGCAGCGAGTCCTCGGCGAAGCAGTGCGCCGTGACGCGGGCGCCCAGCCGGTGCGCCTCGGCGATGGCCGCCTCGACCTCGGCGCGCGGCCAGCAGGCCGTCAGGTCCCCGGCGTCGCGGTCGATCCAGTCGCCGACCAGCTTCACCCAGCCGTCGCCGCGCCGCGCCTCGCGGCCCACGTACGCGACGAGGTCGGCGGGCTCGATCTCGTGGGCGTAGTTGCGGATGTAGCGGCGCGTACGGGCGATGTGCCGACCGGCCCGGATGATCTTCGGCAGGTCTTCGCGGTCGTCGATCCAGCGGGTGTCGGAGGGCGATCCGGCGTCGCGGATGAGGAGCGTCCCGGCGTCGCGGTCGGTGAGGGCCTGGCGCTCGGCGGTCGCGGCGTCGACCGGACCGTGGGCGTCCAGACCCACGTGGCAGTGCGCGTCGACCAGCCCGGGCAGGGCCCAGCCGGTCACCGTGGTGACCTCGCCGGCCCCGCGCGGGCGCTCGTAGGAGACCCGGCCGCCGACCACCCAGAGCTCGTCCCGGACCTCGTCGGGCCCGACGAGCACCCGCCCCTTCACGTGCAGCACATCGCTCATGTCGGCACTGTACGTGCGGACGGGGCACGGGCTCCCGCGAGGGCCCCGCCCGGCACCCGCTGGGCTCCGCAGCGGGTGTCAGGGCGCGGTGGACAGGGCATCCAGGAGCCGGTCCACGTCCGCCTCCGTGGTGTAGAGGTGGAACGAGGCCCGCAGGGCGCCCGCACGGGCCGATGTGACGATGCCGGCCGCCTGCAGGGCGGGCTGCCGGCCGGCGAGGCCCGGCACCGAGACGATGGCCGCCTCGCCGGGCACGGGCTCGTGGCCGAGGCGGGCGAGCCCGGCCCGGTAGCGGGCGGCCAGGGCGGTGTCGTGGGCGTGGACGGCCTCGATGCCGATCCGCTCGAGCAGGGCCAGCGAGGCCTCGGCGGCGTGGTAGGCGAGGAAGGCCGGGGACTCGTCGAACCGCCGCGCCCCGTCGGCCAGTTGCGGCATCGGCCCGTAGGTGGCGTCCCACATGGACTGCGCCGCCACCCATCCGGCGTGCAGCGGGGTCAAGGTCTGCTGGGCTTCCTGCGACACGGTGAGGTACGAGGCCCCGCGGGCGCCGAGCAGCCATTTGTAGCCGGCGGTGACCGTGTACTCGTACGGCGACGCGTCGAAGGGCAGCCAGCCCGCGGCCTGGGTCGCGTCCACCAGCATCCGCGCCCCGTGCGCCGTCGTCGCGGCGCGCACCGCGGCCAGGTCGGCCATCCGCCCGTCCGCGGACTGTACGGCGCTCAGCGAGACCAGGGCGGTGTCCGGCCCGACGGCCTCGGCGACGGACTCGAGCGGCGCGAAGCGCACCTTGAGGTCGCCCCGCACCACGAAGGGGTTGATGACGGAGGCGAAGTCGCCCTCCGCGCAGAGGACTTCGGCGCCGGACGGGAGCGACGCCGCGACGAGGCCGACATGGGTGGCCACGGCCGAACCGAGGGCCACCCGCTCGGTGTCCACCCCGACCAGCCGGGCGAAGGCGGCCCGGACCCGGCTCACGCGGTCGAAGTCGCCGAATCCGGCGGGGGTCGCCGCCCCCGCCGCCTCGGCCAGCTCCCGTACGGCCGCGACGGCGCGGCGCGGGAGGACGCCGCAGTTGGCGGTGTTGAGGTAGGCGGTGGAGGGAGCGAACTCGGCACGTGCCGCTTCGGCGAGAGGAAGATCCATGCCTTCAACTCTGCGCCAGGAAGAACTCAAAGTCCATTGCCGGATTCCCTTCCTTCACCCCAAGTCATCCTTATGACTTGGGCACCGCGCACGCTCCGTCGGGCTCGCACGCCCCGGCCGCGCCGGCCGGTTCCTCGATCTCGCGCCCGGCCCACGCCTGCTCCAGGGCCCGGGTGAACACCTCGGCCGGCTGCCCGCCGGAGATCCCGTAGCGGCGGTCGAGGACGAAGAAGGGCACGGCGTTCGCGCCCAGCTCGGCGGCCTCGCGCTCGTCGGCCCGGACCTCGTCGGCGTAGGCGGAGTCGTCGGCGAGGACGGCGCGGGCCTCGGCCTCGTCCAGCCCGGCCTCGATGGCGAGCGCGACCAGCACCTCGGGGTCGAAGACGGAACGCTCCTCACCGAAGTTGGCCCGGAAGACGAGGTCGAGCAGCTCCTCCTGCCGGCCCCGGGCGTCGGCCAGGTGCAGCAGGCGGTGGATGTCGAAGGTGTTGCCGTTGTCACGGCCCTCGGTCCGGTACTCCAGCCCCTCGGCGCGGGCGCTGGCAGCCACGTGCTCCTCCATGCCGCGCGCCTCGTCGAGGGTGCGGCCGTACTTCTTGGCGAGCACCTCCACGACGGGGGCGGTGACACCCTTGGCGCCGCCCGGGTCGAGCTCGAAGGACCGGAAGACGACCTCCACCTCGTCACGGTGCGCGAATCCGGCCAGCCCCTTGGTGAAACGGGCCTTGCCGATGTAGCACCAGGGGCAGGCGATGTCGCTCCAGATCTCGACGCGCATGATCCTTCTTCTCTCCGGGTTCGGGGCAAACGGTTTGCGGTTCAACCATCCGCCGCCCCTTCTCATTCCCCGGACGGGGCGTACGCCGGCCAGTGCAGCCCCGGATGACTCATGGTCATCCGGGGCTGCATACACACCTTCGGAGGCTCGTCCTAGCGCTGGGGCGGGCGCTCGCCGTCGGTGGGGGGCTGGTTGCCGATCTGGTCGTTGAGCTTCTGTTGCGCCGTGTCGACCTGGCTCTGGTACTTGTTCTGTGTCCTCGCGTCGAAGGCATCTCCGGCCTTCTCGACTCCTTGGCGGGCCTGGTCCGGGTGCCCCTTGATCAGACCTTTGAGCTTGTCGAGCATGGACATGAAGAGTCCTCTCTACGGATTGCCTGTCGCTCCCAGCTTCTCCGCGAACGCCCGTCCGTGCATCCGGAGCGTCTGGTCAGCCGGTCTCCGCCCGGCCTCGTCCCCCGGGCGGGGCGGGCGGGGCGGGCCGGGGGCCGACGTGCAGCCACAAGGTGCGGTGGCTGCCGGAGCGGGCGGCGGACGGGTCCGGGAGCCAGCCGTGGGTGGCGTAGAAGGCCTGGGCGCGCAGGTTGTGCTCGTAGACCTCCAGGCGGGCCCGGCGGATTCCGGCGCGGCGCCAGGCGTCCAGGCAGGCGGCGTGCAGGGCGGCTCCGGTGCCCCGGCGCCAGTGGACCGGGTCGACGTGGAGCTGGGTGAGGGTGGTCTCGCCGTCCTTCGTGCGGAAGGCGGCGACCCCGGTGAGCTCGCCCGCCTGCTCGGCGCAGAGCACCCCGCCCTCGGCGGCGTCGCGGGCGACGGCCCGGCACCAGCCCTCGCGGGTCCGCGCCAGTTCGGCGTCGCCGGCGTAGGCCTCCTCGGGGATGTGGCCCCGGTAGTAGGTGGCGCGGGCCCGGGTGTGCAGGGCGGCGATGGCGTCGAGGTCGGCGGGCTGCGCGGTTCTGATCACGGGGACCACGGGGATCATGGGGATCACGGGAAAGGAAACGCGCCGGGAGCCTCGGCGGTTCCCGGCGCGTCGGCAGTGCCGCGGCGTGGCTACTTCTTCAGCCACGCCTCCATCATCTTCTGGGCGATGGGGGCGGCCAGCCTGCCGCCGCCGATCTCGGAGCGGTCGGTGTCGGAGTTCTCGATCACCACGGCCACGGCGATCTGCTTGTCTTTCAGCTTGCCGTACGAGGTGAACCACGCCAGCGGGGCGAGGCTGTTGTTGACGCCGCGCTGGGCGGTGCCGGTCTTGCCGCCCACTTCGGCGCCCGCCACCTGGGCCGGCTTGCCGCCGCCCTCGGTGGCGACCGTGCGCATGGCGTCCCGGACCATGGAGGCGGTCTTCTCGCTCATGACCTGCTGGGACTTCGGGTCCTTGAAGCTCTCCAGCACGTTGCCGTTGGCGTCGGTGACCTCGGAGACCATGTGCGGCGCGACGAGCTTGCCGCCGTTCTCGATCGCGGCCGTCACCATCGCCATCTGGAGCGGGGTGGCCTGCACGTCGAACTGGCCGATGCCCGTCTGCGCGACCTGGTCGATCGACATCTTCTTCGACGGGTACTTGCTCGGCGGGTTGGTGCGGACCGGGGTGTCGATCTGCGCGTTGAAACCGAGCTTCTCGGCCGTCGCGCGCATCTTGTCCTGGCCGAGCTTGGACGCGAGCTCGGCGAAGACGTTGTTGCAGGACAGCCGCAGGGCGGTGCGCACCGAGACGTTGTTGCAGGCCGCGGAGCCCGCCTCGCTGGGCAGCGGGGTGCGGGTGCCGGGGATCGTGTACGGGTCGGGGATGCCGGTCTGCTGGTCGATGTTGGTGACCAGCCCGTTCTCGATCGCCGCGGCGAGGGTGACCAGTTTGAAGGTGGAGCCGGGTGCCTGGGGCTTGCGGAGCGCCACGTTCTCCATGGCCTTGCCCTTGTCGGCGGAGAGCTCGGTCCAGGCCTTCTCGTCATTGGCGCCGGCGATGCTGCCCGGGTCGAAGGAGGGGTTGTTCACCACGGCGAGGATCTCGCCGGTCGCGGGGTCGATGGCCACGGCGGCGCCCTGCTTGCCCTGGAGGGCGTCGTAGGCGGCCTTCTGCACGTCCTTGTCGATGGTGGTCAGGACGTTGCCCGGAGCGGCCCGCTTGTTGGTGAGCATGTCCATGACCGTCTTCAGCCGGCTGTCGGAGCCGTTGAGGACGTTCTTGTAGATGCCCTCCAGCATGGTGGTGCCGTAGGCCTGGGAGCTGTATCCGGTGACCGGCGCGTAGAGGGGACCGTCGACATACGTCCGCTTGTAGCCGAAGTCCTTGCCGCCCGTCTTGGCCGAGCCGGTGATCGCCTCCCCACCCACGATGATGTTGCCCAGCGGGTTCTCGTACTGCCCGATGAGGTTCCGACGGTTGTGCTTGTCGTCTGCGAGGGCCTGGCCTTGGTATGCCTGCACCCAGGTGACGCGGACCAGCAGGGCCAGCACCAGAAGCAGACAGAAGACCGACGCACGCCTGATCGTCTTGTTCATCCCCCAGAAGGACGTCTCAGCGGCCCCGGCCGTTCCGCTCTGCCCCGATTGTGGCCGGCTTCTCAGCTTTTCCTCATGAAGCCCCCCTCGTAGGCCGCGATGACCGCCTGGGTGCGGTCGCGGGAGCCGGTCTTGGCGAGGACCGCCGTGACGTGGGTCTTGACCGTCTGCGGTCCGACGCCGAGGCGTTCGCTCATCTCGTGGTTGGACAGTCCGGTGGCCATCAGGCTCAGTACGTCGGCCTCGCGGTCGGTGAGCCGGGCCACCCAGGGTGCGGTGCGGGGCGGGGCGGCGGCCGTGTGGGCGGCAGCGAGGGACCGGACGGCGGCCGGGAAGAGGAGCGAGTCGCCGCGGGCGACGAGCCGGACCGCGCCGATCAGCTCGTCGGGGTCGGCCCGCTTGAGGAGGAAGCCGGCGGCTCCGGCGCGCAGCGCGTCGTAGACGTAGGCGTCGTTCTCGAAGGTGGTGACGACCACGATCCGGGGCGGTTCGGCCATGGTGGCGAGGATCTTTTCGGTGGCCCGGATGCCGTCTATCTCGGGCATCCGGACGTCCATCAGCACCACGTCGGGAGCCAGCGAGCGGACCAGCGGGATCGCCTCGGCCCCGGTGGCCGCCTCGCCGACGACCTCCAGATCGGCTTCGGCCTCGAGGATGACCCGTAGCGCGGTGCGGACCATCCGCTCGTCATCGCAGAGCACGATGCGCAGCGGCGGCCGGCCCGCCGGGGTGGGCCCGGTCATCGGTCGCCTCCGGCGAGCGGAAGGACGGCCCGCAGCCGCCACAGGTCCTCGTGCGGGCCCGCCTCGACGCTGCCGCCGAGCAGTGCGGCCCGTTCCGCGGAGCCGCGCAGTCCACGGCCCCCGGTGGTGCGGGGCTCGCGGTCGCCGGGGGCGGCGGGCGGATTGGTCATGGTGATCTCCAGTTCACGGTGTGCGGTGTCGTGGCCGGCCTGGACGCGGATCCGCAGATCCACGGGGCCGGCGCCGTGGCGCAGCGCGTTGCTGAGGCCCTCCTGGACGATCCGGTACGCCTCGCGGGAGGTGATCGCCGGAAGCTGCGCCCAGTCCCCGAGGGGCCCGGTGTCCTGGTGTGCGGTGATGGTGGTGCCCGCGGCCCGGGTGCGGGCCAGCAGCCCGTCGAGGTCGACGGCGAGGGTGGGCGCGGGCGCGGCGTCCGGCCGGGCCGGGTCCCCGTCCCGCAGCAGCCCCAGTACGGCGTCCAGCTCGCCCACCGTCCGCCGGGTGGTGTCCTCGATCGCGGCCAGCGCCTCCCGTACGAAGTCGGGGTCGCGCTCCAGCATCCGCCGGGCGGCGACCGCCTGGAGGGTGACGGCGCTCAGCGCGTGCCCGACCGCGTCGTGCAGCTCCCGGGCCAGCCGGTTGCGCACGGCCAGATCGGCGGCCCGCTCCTCGGCGGCGGCCAGCCGGTCCGCCCCCGTCGGCCCGAGCAGTACGGGCGCCATCCGGGCCAGCAGCGCCCCGGACCCCTTGGCGGCGAGGGCGAGCCCGGCCAGCAGGCCGACCCCCATCAGGGGGGCGACGTACGGGTGGGCGTCCGTGGCGAACCAGCCGAGCCCGAGCCGGACCTCCTGCAGCCCGCTCACGAAGGGCAGCGCGATCAGCACCACCCCCATGGGCGGCACGGCGAGGCTCAGCGCGCTGATCAGCGCGCCGACCCCCAGGTGCAGGGTCCACCAGGCCGAGGTCCGCCCCCGGGCGGCCCAGGACCGCGCCGGCCCCTCGGCCAGCCGCTCCCCCGGTACGTCGCACATGGCCCGGACCGCCGTCACGGACAGCGGCCGGACCAGCCCGAACACGGCGGTGGCCGCGACGAGGGGCAGCGCTGCCGCGTAGGCGACGAGCGCCAGCGGGAAGGAGGCGAGGGCGTTCTTCCCGCCGGCCGCCATGCCGACCCCCACCTGGGTGAGGAGGAAGTACGGCATCAGCAGCGCCCCGCCGAGTATCAGGTGGACCCAGCGCAGCCGGGCCCGCGCCCCCAGCAGCCCGTTCACGGCGAACGGCGGGAGCTGAGGAACCGGTTGAGGACGGCGGCTGCGAGCAATCCGGTGATCATCTGGCCAGAGTAGGTCAGGTGGATCAGCGCGGAGGGCTGTTCTCCTTGGCCGAAATCCGGGCCCAGTACGGCCATCACCATCCACGCCCCCCAGCTCAGCGTCGCCGCCGAGCCCGTCCACGCCAGGACCAGCGGCCACCCCGCCCGGCGCGCCCCGCCCCGGGCCAGCAGCAGCGCCCCGGCGGCGGCGACGAGTGCGCATATCCCGTGGACCGCGGAGACCGTGCCCCTCTCGGCGGAGTGCGCCGCGACCTCCGCCGCGCTCAGCCCGGCCGTGCCTCCGAAGGCCCAGTACAGGTACACGGCGCCCACCGCTGTGCCCGTCGCCGCCGCGGCTCCCGCCACCACCCCCGTGGATGACGGGAGCCGCTGCCCCGGCACGCCCTGCCGCAGCAGCCGGCCCCAGCGCTCCCGCGCATAGGGCACGAACAGCGCGGCCAGGGCGAGTCCTTGGATCGTGAAGCCGGTGTAGACGACGTTGAACACCCAGGGATCCAGGAAGGGCTCCTGGGCCGCCTTCGTGGCCTCCTCCACCCCGAAGCCCAGGGCCCGTATGAGTATTTGGCCCGGGAACGCCAGGAGGATCGGGGTCAGCAGTCCGGTGGCGACGAAGACCGGGACGATGAGCAGCCGCGCCGGGACCCTCATGCCCCAGGGCCGGGTGAGCACCAGCACGAGCAGGATCACGCAGGCGTCCATGGCCAGCGTGACGGCATTGGCCACGGTGAAGAACACCCCGGGCTCGGCGAGCACACTGCCGTCCGGTATCCCGACCCGGCTCCCCGCCAGCCAGGCTGTCTTGAGCGTCAGATACGGCACGGTGGCGGCCAGGGCCACCGCCGACAGGATCCGCCGCCCGGTCCCCGGAGCGGGGGCCGGCGACTGCGTCGCGTACGTCGTGTGAACGGCTCGTGTGGTCATGACCCAACGGTCCCGTGCGCGGCTCCCCGCCACCTCCCCCTCAAAGGGGAACCGCCTCCCCCGGCCGGGGGAGGAACCACCCCCTCCACCGCCTCACATGCGCCGCGTCACCACCGACAGCCGGTCCCGCGCCTCGAACAGCGCCGCCTTGATGACCTGTTCGTGCCCCGCCGTCAGCCGGGCCACCGGCACCGAGCAGCTCACCGCGTCCCGGGCCGGCGTCCGGTACGGCACGGACACCCCGAAGCAGCGCAGCCCGAGCGTGTTCTCCTCCCGGTCCACCGCGTACCCCTGCTCCCGCACCAGCGCCAGCTCCTCGATGAGCTGCTCCCGGTCGGTGATGGTGTGCTCGGTCACCGCCTCCAACCGCCGCGGCAGCAGCCCCCGTACCTCCTCGTCCGTGTGCGTGGCCAGCAGCGCCTTGCCGAGCGCGGTCGAGTGCACGGGCAGCCGCCGCCCGACCCTGGTGAAGGGCCGCAGGTAGTGCTGGGACTGCCGGGTGGCGAGGTACACCACGCTCGTGCCGTCCATCCGGGCCAGGTGGATGGTCTCGGTCGTGTCGTCGGAGAGCCGGTCCAGGGTGGGCCGGGCGGCGGCGACCACCTCGTCGCCGTCGATGTACGAGCTGCCGACCAGCAGGGCCCGTACGCCGATGCCGTACCGCGTGCCCGTCCCGTCCGTCTCCACCCACCCCAGGTTCACCAGCGTCCGCAGCAGCATGTAGAGGCTGGACTTGGGCAGGGAGAGGTCGTTCTGGATGTCGGCCAGGCTGTGCAGCCCCGGCCGCGCCGCGAAGTGCTCCAGCAACAGGACGGTCCGCACCGCCGATTTGACCGGCGCCGCCGCAACCGGGCTCCCCGACTCGGTCGTCGTCATACGCCTGCTTCCCCTCTGGTCGCCTCTTGTCACGCGGAGGACGCGGAAATAGAGTCCACAGCAGATGTGATCATTCATCCACCGGAACCGCGTTCAGAATACTGAACGATCCAGGAGGCAGTGGGCCATGACAACGACACCAGTCTGGAGTGTGGACCCCCGCACCGGGAAGCAGCGCGAGCAGGTTGCGGTGGAGGCCACGTCCCAGGAGGTGGACGAAGCCGTACGGGCGGCCCACGCGGCCCGTGGCCCGCTCGCCGACGCCGCCGCCCGCGCCGCCTTCCTGCGCGCCGCCGCCGCCCTGCTCGACGAGGCCGCCGCCCACATCATCGAGGCCGCGGACGCCGAGACCGCGCTCGGCCCGGGCCGGCTCACCGGCGAACTGGCTCGCACCACCGGCCAGTTGCGCGCCTTCGCCGATGCCGTGGACGAGGGGGCCTACCTCGACATCCGGATCGACCGCGCCGATCCCTCCCTCAGCCCGCCGCGTCCCGAACTGCGCCGTTACAAGGTCCCGCTCGGCGTGGTCGCCGTGTACGCCGCCTCCAACTTCCCGCTCGCCTTCTCCGTTCCCGGCGGGGACACCGCGAGCGCGCTGGCCGCCGGCTGCCCGGTGGTCGTCAAGGCGCACCCCGACCACCCGGCCACCTCCGAGCTGTGCGCCTCACTGCTGCGCCGCGCGGCGCTCGCCGTCGGACTCCCGGCCGAAGTCGTCGGCGTGGTCCACGGGTTCGACGCCGGCCTGGAGCTGATCCGCCACCCGCTCGTGGCAGCCGCCGGATTCACCGGCTCCATCCGGGGCGGGCGGGCCCTGTTCGACGCGGCGGCCGCCCGGCCCGTGCCCATCCCCTTCCACGGCGAACTGGGATCCCTCAACCCCGTCGTGATCACTCCGGCCGCGGCCGCCGAGCGCGCCGAGGAGATCGGCAGCGGGCTCGCGGGCGCGGTCACCCTCGGCGTCGGCCAGTTCTGCGTGAAGCCCGGCCTGGTGCTGGTCCCCCAGGGCCGGGACGGCGACCGGGTCACCGACGAGCTCACCAAGGCGCTCGGTGAGACCGAGCCGGGGGTGCTGCTCGACCACCGGATGCGGGAGAACTTCATCTCCGGGGTACGCGAGCGGGCCGCGCTGCCCGGGGTCGACGCGCCCGTCACCCCCGGTTCCGGCGGGGAGCACACCGTCGGCGCGGGCTACCTGACCGTGCGGGCCGGGGACCTCCTCGACGGCGGCGCGTACGACGTCCTGCTGGAGGAGTGCTTCGGCCCGGTCACCGTCGTCGTGCGGTACGCCGACCAGCGCGAGGCGAGCGCGGTCCTCGGGCGGCTCCCCGGGAACCTGAGCGCCACCCTCCAGCTGTCGGCCGCCGAGAGCGACGGCGCGCCGGGCCCGGCCACCGAGCTGATCGGGCAGGTCACGGGGCTGGCGGGGCGGATCGTGGTCAACGGCTGGCCGACCGGGGTCGCGGTGGCCCCGGCCCAGCACCACGGCGGCCCGTACCCGGCCGCGACCTCGCATTCGACCTCGGTGGGCGGGACCGCGATCGAGCGCTGGCTGCGGCCGGTGGCCTACCAGTCGGTACCGGACGCGCTCCTTCCGGCGGAGCTGCGCGAGGCCAACCCGCTGGGGCTGCCGCGCCGGGTGACGGGCGGCTGAGGGGGGACCCCGGAGCTGAAACTGGGCCGAGGTGGAGTCCGGCGACCCGCAGCCGGCGCTGAAATATCGCGGCAGGGCAGGGAACGGCACGGCACCTCCGGTCGTTCTCCGGGCATGACCGCTATGACCCCTGGATCCAACCTGCCGCTCAATGCCGTCCGTGTGACGGTGGACGTGGCTGCGCCGGTACGGCTCGACGTATCGGCCCTGCTCCTGACGGCGGACGGCAAGGTGCGCTCCGACGCCGACTTCATCTTCTTCAACCAGCCCTCCGGGCCCGGTGTCAGCTACCGGTCCGGCGGGGGGTCGGCGCCGGACTCGATCACCGTGGACACCGGCGCGCTGCCGCCCGGCATCGAGCGGATCGTGGTCACGGCCAGCCCCGACGCCGCCGGGCAGACCTTCCAGGGCATCGAGCCCACCGCCACCGTGCGCAACGCCGACGGCGGGGCGGTGATCGCCGCCTTCACCCCGCCGCAGCTGGGCTCCGAGACCGCGCTCGTCGTCGTGGAGATCTACCAGCGCGGCGGCCAGTGGAAGGTGCGCGCGGTCGGCCAGGGATACGCGAACGGCCTCGCCGGCATCGCCACCGACTTCGGGGTCTCGGTGGAGGAGGAGCCGGCGCCCGCGGTCGGCGCCGTCACCCCGCCGACGCCCCCGGCACCGCCCGCGCCCCCCGCGCCCCCGGCCCCGCCCGTCTCCTACCCGGCCTCCCCCTGGCTCGGCGGCGCCACGACGCCCACCCCGGCCGCGCCGGTCCCCGCGGCGGCGCCCGCCGCGCCCCCGGCCGCCCCGCCGGGCACCGGGAAGATCAACCTCGACAAGGGCCGGGTCACCCTCCAGAAGAACCAGACCGTCTCCCTGGTCAAGGGCGGCCGCCCGCTGCTCTCCCAGGTGAAGATGGGCCTGGGCTGGGAGCCCGCGTTCCGCGGCCGGGACATCGACCTCGACGCCTCCGTCATCGCGTACGGCCCGCAGCGCAACCACATCGACAGCTGCTACTTCGGCAAGCTGACCATCCTCGGCGGCGCCATCAAGCACTCGGGGGACAACCTCACCGGTGAGGGCGCGGGCGACGACGAGGTGATCGTCGTGGACCTCGGCCGGCTCCCCGCCGACGCCACCGGCCTGGTCTTCACGGTCAATTCCTTCTCGGGCCAGAAGTTCACCGAGGTGGCCAAGGCCTACTGCCGCCTGATGGACGCGGCGACCGGCGAGGAGCTGGTGCGCTTCGACCTCACCGGCGCCGAGCCCCAGACGGGCGTGATGATGGCGAAGTTGATCAAGCAGTTCTCGGGCGAATGGGAGATGACGGCCATGGGCGACTTTGTGAAGTCCCGCACAGTGCGCGGCATGGTCAAGCCCGCCTCGCAGGCACTCTGAGCAGGTGGGCGGGCCCGCGCAGCCACCCGGGCACATCCCGGGTGATGGATGCCACGCGTAATGCGGGGGTGGCTGTCCGTGCCCGCCCGTAGCCTTGAAACCATGCACGAGACACTCAGACCCGCGGGGCCCGCCCGCCCGTCCGCCTCCGAGGCGAACGAGGCGATACGGCACCTTGTCGAGACTCGGGTGGACGGCGAGTGGCCCTCGGAGGCGTATGAGTTCCTGCTCGCCGAGTGGGCCGAGGCCTCCCACGAGGAGGCTTCCCCGGCCCCGTCCCAGTGAGGCGCGCGGGCGCCCGTACGCCCCTTCGAGCGATCCCTCGCGCCCCTTCGGGCGGCGGCCGTCAGTGTGCGCGCCGCCACGGCCCGGTGACGGCCAGCATCACGCCCGGGTCCTGGATGCTGACGTACAGCGTGCGCCCGTCCGGGGAGAAGCAGACGCCGGCAAATTCGGAGTACTCCGGCTCCTCGGCCGACCCGATGTTCAGCTCGTTGCGCGCGAGCGGGTAGGTGCGGCCCGATTCGGTCGCGCCGAAGAGGTGCTGCAGCCCCGAGCCGTCCTCCGCCAGGATCAGGCCGCCGTACGGGGACACGGTGATGTTGTCGGGGCCGTCGTAGCCGGATCCCGCCGACGGGTCCGCGTTGACCCCGATGAGGACGGTCAGCCGGATCGTGCGCCGCTTGGGGTCGTAGAACCAGACCTGACCGTCGTGGGCCGCGCCCGGGCTCTCCTCACGGGCGTAGGAGGAGACGAAATACGCGCCGCCGTCGGCCCACCACATGCCCTCCAGCTTGCGTCCGCGCGTCACGACGCCGTCCGCGAACTGCTTGCGCACCGGAACGGTCCGCGCGTCGCGGTCCGCCACGTCCACCCAGTCGACCCCGTAGACGGTGCCGATCTTCGTCGCGCGCGAGAGGTCGTCGACGAACCGGCCGTGGCTGTCGATGCACTTGGCGGCCTGGAGCACGCCGGCGTCGGCCGCGAGCGTACGGAGCTTGCCGCGCCCGTGGCGGAAGCCGCGGGGCGGGGTCCAGCGGTAGAGCAGCCCGTTGGGGCCGGAGGCGTCCTCGGTCAGGTACGCGTGGCCCTGGCGCGGGTCGATGACCACGGCCTCGTGGTCATAGCGACCGAAGGCCTTGACGGGCTGCGGGTCGCGGTTGGCGCGGCGGTCGTGCGGGTCGACCTCGAAGACGTAGCCGTGGTCCTTGGTCATGCCGTTCTTGCCGGCGAGGTCCGAGTTCTCCTCGCAGGTCAGCCACGTGTCCCATGGCGTGGCGCCGCCCGCGCAGTTGGTCGACGTACCGGCGACGCCCACCCATTCGGCGACCTCACCGCCGCGCCGGACCTCGACGACCGTGCAACCGCCGGCCGCGGCCGGATCGTAGACGAGGCCCTCGGCGAGCGGGACGGGGTGGGCCCAGTTCGCCCGCCTGCCCTTGAGCTCGTGGTTGTTGACGAGGAGGGTGACCCCGCGGTGGCCCTCGAAGGCGGCGGTCCCGTCGTGGTTGGACGGGGTGCTCTCGCCGGACTCCAGCGTGGTGACCCCGCTGTGCGTGATCACCCGGTAGCTGAATCCGGCGGGGAGGGCGAGGATCCCGGCCGGGTCGGGGACGAGCGGGCCGTAGCCGGGCTCGCAGGGCCGCCCGTGCTCGTCGCGGTGCGCGCTGTCGTCGGCGGCGAGGGCCCCCGGGGCGGTGGCGAGGGCGCCGACCGTCCCGGTGAGAGCGACTCCCGCGCCGGCGATGACGGTACGGGCGGTGAAGTCTCTGCGGCTGAGCGGCATCGGGTCTCCAGGGGTGGGGAGGTGGCGCGCCTGTCGTGCGGTCGTCGGCGCACACGCTCTCGCCCGCACGTGAACGGCGGCTGAATTACCCACGAAGAGGAACCGTCCCCTTGCGGGGGGACGGAATGGCCAACTCCGGCCCTGGAACGGCGCATTGTCGACGTCGGTCCGCCCCCGGCCGGCTCGCACCTGCGCAGCCGGCCCGGGCCCTGCCCGCCCACCCGGACGGGCAGACGGACAGACGGACAGACGGACAGACGGGCAGACGGACAGGCGGACAGGCGGACAGGCGGGCAGGCGGTCCTAGGACCGCCGGGACCGCGCCTTGAACGCGGCCTTGCGGGCCTCCTTCGCTGCCTTCTTGTCAGGGTGCAGCCGTCCCATCGCCTCCAGGACGTACGCCGTCGCCGGGTGCTCCACCCGCCACACCCGGTCGAAGAACCCCGCATGATGAGCGGTCAGGGTCTCCATCAGCAGCGGCAGTTCCTCCGTCTCCCCGTCGGCGGCGAGCTGCGCCGCGATCGTGTCGACCGTCAGCCAGAACACCATCTCCGGGTCGGGCGCCGGTACGTCGCCGACCCCGCGCTCCGCCAGCCAGACCCGGGCGAGCCCGCCGAGCTCCGGGTCGTCCAGCACCGAGCGGACCGCCGGCTCGGCCTCCGGCCCGGCCTGCGCCAGGGCCTGCTGGCACCGCAGCCGGCGCAGCGGGCCGCCCTCGTCGGCCCCGCGCGCGGCGGCCAGCAGTTCGGCGGCCGCGGCGGGCAGTTCACGGCCGGCCAGCCACTGTTCGATCTCGGCCTGGGCGGCGTCCTCGGGGTAGAAGGAGACCGCGTCGAGCAGTGCGTCGGCGCCCTTGTCGGCCAGTTCGCCCACGGCGGGGGCCTCGACCCCGGCCTCCAGCATCCGGGCGCGGACCCCGTACAGGCCGAGCGGGGTCAGGCGGACCATGCCGTAGCGGGTGATGTCCTCGTCGTCCGGGCCGCCCGCCCGCGCACCGGCGGCGACCTCTGATCCGAGCGGGTCCCGGTCCCCGTCCCCGTCCCCGTCCCCATCCTCCGCCATCAGCTCCTCGTCGACGGGCCGGAACTCGACCAGCCCGATCGGCTCCAGCTGCCTGAACTGGACGTCGAGGCGCATCATCGCGTCCGAGACCTGCTCCAGCACGGCGTCGGTCGGCTCGCCCATGTCGTCGGGCACGACCATCGACGCGGCGAGCACCGGCAGCGGAACCGGTCCGTCCGCGGCCCCGCCCTCGGTGACGGTCAAGAGGTAGAGGTTGGCGAGGACCCCGTCGAGGAAGTCCGCCTCGAAGCCCGGGTTCCAGTCCAGCCGGTCGAAGTCGATCTCGCCGCCCGCGTCCAGCGCGTCGACGAGGTCGTCCAGGTCGGGCACCGCCGCGTCGGCGAGCACCGTGTCCAGGGCCGCCAGCCAGAGGTCGAGTACGTCGCCGGGCGCACCGCTCGTCACCAGCGCCAGGTCCTCACCGGGCGCGGCCGTGCCGAACCGCTCCTCGCCGTCCTCCCCGCCGCCCGCACCGTCTCCCGCGTTCTCTCCGTCCTCCTCCGGCTCGGTCACGTCGACCAGCCCGGTGTCCACGGCCACCCGCCAGGCCTGGCTCGCGTATCCGGCCGCGTCCCCGTCGGCGGCGTCGAGCCCGAGCACCGCCGCGGCCTCGGGCAGCTGGTCGGCGGCGAGTTCACCGCCGACGCCGACGCGGGTGTCCGGTCCGGCCCAGCGGGCGAGGCGTACGGCGCGCGCGAACAGCGGGGCGCCGAGGGCGTCGCGGGCCAGTTCCGCATCGGAGTGCAGCCGTACCGGCGGCAGCGTGGGGTGAGACTTCGCGGACATGGGGCGGTTCTCCTCGCGGGCGCGGTGGGACGGGGCGGGCCGGGCCGTGACGGGCGACCGGTCCGTCATGCCCGCCCGGATATCGGCGACATGGCCGACATGCCGGGCAGCGCGGGCATGGCAGATGTGGCGCAGATGACAGCGGTGGCCGTCGTACGGCGCCCCAGCGTAGACGCAATTCGGGCGCCTCCGGCGGGTCATCCCCTTTGGTTCATCCCACAGTCAGCTGCCGTATCCCCTGGAGGGCTTGACAACTTTGCTGGTCACCCAGGAAATTGACGCGCGTAGATGTATCGGGAGCGGCAAGCCTCCCGCAGACCTCGCTGCCGCGTCCCTCCGTACCCCTCTCCCACACCGGAGTTCCTGCCCATGCGCTCCTCGCATCCCCGTTCCGCCGCCGTCGCGGCCCTCGTCGCCACCGCGCTGGCCACCGGCCTGCTCGCGGGCTCCGCCGACGCGGCCGAAGGCGCCGTGTCCGCCGATCCGATACGCATCCACGACATCCAGGGCACCACCCGGATATCCCCGCTCGTCGGCAAGCAGGTCACCGGCGTCGAGGGCATCGTGACGGGCGTGCGTACGTACGGCTCGCGCGGTTTCTGGATTCAGGACCCGGACGCCGACGACAACGCCGCCACCAGCGAGGGCGTGTTCGTCTTCACCGGCTCGGCCCCGACCGTCGCCGTGGGCGACGCGGTCCAGGTCTCCGGCACGGTCGGCGAGTACGTCCCCGGCGGCTCCAACTCCGGCAACCAGTCGGTGACCCAGATCTCCAAGCCCACGGTGACCGTGGTCTCCTCGGGCAACGCGCTGCCCGAGGCCGCCGCGATCAACGAGTACACCGTGCCCGCCGAGTACGCCCCGGCCGGCGACCCGGCCGCCGGCGGCAGCATCAACGGCCTGGCACTGGAGCCCTCCCGTTACGCCCTGGACTTCTACGAGTCCCTGGAGGGCATGGACGTCCGCATCGGCACCTCGCGCGTGGTCGGCGCCACCGACCCGTACGCGGAGCTGTGGGTCACGGTGAAGGGCTGGGAGAACGCCGCCAAGCGCGGTGGCACGGTCTACGGCTCCTACGAGTCGCAGAACACCGGCCGCCTCCAGATCCAGCAGCTCGCGCCCCTCGCGCAGCAGCCCTTCCCGGTGGCCAATGTCGGCGACAAGCTGACCGGCACCACCGAGGGCCCCCTGGACTTCAACCAGTTCGGCGGCTACACGCTGGTGGCCCGCACCCTCGGCACCGTCACGGCGGGCACCCTCGCCCCCGAGAAGACCAAGCCGCAGGGCGAGCACGAGCTCGCGGTGGCCACGTACAACGTCGAGAACCTCGACCCGACGGACCCGCAGGCGAAGTTCGACGCGCTGGCGAAGGCGGTCGTCGAGAACCTGGCCTCCCCCGACATCCTCGCCCTGGAGGAGATCCAGGACGACAACGGCGCCAAGAACGACGGCACCGTCTCGGCCGAGCAGACGCTGACGAAGTTCACCGCGGCGATCACGGCGGCGGGCGGCCCGGCCTACCAGTGGCGCACCATCAACCCGGAGGACAAGAAGGACGGCGGCGAGCCCGGCGGCAACATCCGCCAGGTGTTCCTCTTCAACCCGGCGCGGGTCTCCTTCACCGAGCGCGCCCCGGGTGACGCGGCGACCGCGACCGGCGTGGTCCAGGAGAACGGCAAGGCCGCCCTGACCCACTCCCCGGGGCGCGTCGACCCCGCGAACCCGGCGTGGTCGGACAGCCGCAAGCCCCTCGCGGGCGAGTTCGTCTTCCGCGGCAAGACGGTCTTCGTGATCGCCAACCACTTCGGCTCCAAGGGCGGCGACGAGGGCCTGACCTCGCACCACCAGCCGCCGGTGCGCAAGTCGGAGGAGAAGCGACTGCTCCAGGCGCAGGCCGTGAACGGCTTCGTGAAGGAGATCCTGGCGGCGGAGAAGAACGCCAACGTCCTGGTCCTCGGTGACATCAACGACTTCGAGTTCTCGGCGACGACCAACGCGCTGGCGGACGGCGGGGCGCTGTACCCGGCGATCAAGTCGCTGCCGAAGTCGGAGCGGTACTCGTACGTCTTCCAGGGCAACTCACAGGTGCTGGACCAGATCCTGACCAGCCCGGCGATCAAGAAGTTCACGTACGACAGCGTGCACATCAACGCGGAGTTCGCGGAGCAGAACAGCGATCACGACCCGCAGGTGCTGCGCTTCCGCCCGTAACTCCTCGGGCCGCGAGCCGCAGGGGGGTCCGGCCGCCGTCCCGGCCGGACCCCCCTGCCACAATCCCGGCATGATCTTCCGTGAGGCCACGCGCCAGGACCTGCCCGCCGTACTCGCCCTGCTCGCCGACGAGGACCGGGTGCTGGATCCGGCCTCGATCCCGGTCGGCGAGGCGCACGAGCGCGCCTTCGCCGCCATCGCGTCGGACCCGCGCAACGAGATGCTGGTCCTCACGGACGGCGGGGTCGTCCTCGGCTGCCTCCAGCTGACGTACATCCCGGGGCTGGGCCAGAACGGGCGGGAGCGGGCGCTCGTGGAAGCCGTACGGATACGCGCGGACCGGCGGGGCGGCGGCCTGGGCGCGGAGCTGATGAAGCTGGCCGTGGACCGGGCCCGGGAGCGCGGCTGCGGCCTGGTCCAGCTGACGAGCGGCAAGCGGCGCGCGGGCGCCCACCGCTTCTACGAGCGGCTGGGCTTCGCGCGCAGCCACGAGGGCTTCAAGCTGCACCTGGAGCCGTAGGGGCTTTTCCGGCCAAGGTGGGGACTTTCGACTCTGGCGTGACGCTCGACACATCCCTACCGAATCGACCGCGCGTGGTGTTGAGTGTCCACACGCCCGATCTTGCGCCGTCTTGTACCCCGCACCCCCGGAGGACCGCGTGTTCCCCTCCATCTCGCTCGTCCAGGAAATCGGCCTCGCCGTCCTGCTCGTGGCCGCACTCGTCGGGGTCGTCGGCCTCGGCCACGTGCTGTGGGACAGCCGCTTCCGGCATCCGGACCCGGCCGCCGCCTTCGAGGGCCTGCCGGTGATTCCAGCCCAGCGCAGCGCGGCCTCGCACCCGCTGGAGTCGGTGGAGCTTACCGAGGCGGAGAAGCAGGCCTTCGCGGGCCTGATCCGCACGATCGCCCCGCGCTGATCCGCGCACACCCCAGCCTCCGCCCCTGCCCCGCCCCCTGCCCACGTCAACGCCCCTCACTCCCGTCCGGGAGTGAGGGGCGTTCGCGTGTGACCGGTCCGGAAGGAAGCCGGAGCGGGTCAGTCGTTGCTGTGCAGGACCTCGTTCAGGCCGCCCCAGGTCGCCTTGTACGGGCGGGCCTCGACGGCGCCGGTGACCGAGTTGCGGCGGAAGAGGATGTTGCTGGCGCCGGAGAGCTCCAGGGCCTTGACGATCTGGCCGTCCGGCAGGGTGACGCGGGTGCCCGCGGTCACGTACAGGCCGGCCTCGACGACGCACTCGTCGCCCAGCGCGATGCCGACGCCGGCCTCGGCGCCGACCAGGGTGCGCTCGCCGATCGAGATGATCTGCTTGCCGCCGCCCGACAGGGTGCCCATGGTGGAGGCGCCGCCGCCGATGTCGGAGCCGTCACCGACCACGACGCCCGCGGAGATGCGGCCCTCGACCATGGAGGTGCCGAGGGTGCCCGCGTTGAAGTTGACGAAGCCCTCGTGCATGACGGTGGTGCCCTCGGCGAGGTGCGCGCCGAGGCGGACGCGGTCCGCGTCGGCGATGCGCACGCCCTTGGGGGCGACGTAGTCCGTCATCCGCGGGAACTTGTCGATCGAGGTGACCTGGAGGTGCAGGCCTTCGGCGCGCGCGTTGAGGCGGACGGTCTCGACCTGGTCGACCGCGACCGGGCCCAGCGAGGTCCAGGCGACGTTGGTCAGCAGGCCGAAGACGCCGTCGAGGTTCTGGCCGTGCGGCTTGACCAGGCGGTGGCTGAGCAGGTGCAGGCGCAGGTACGCGTCGTGCGCGTCCAGCGGCTTGTCGTCCAGGGAGGCGATGACCGTGCGGACGGCTACGACCTCGACGCCGCGGACCACGTCCGTACGGATCGCCTTGACCGCGGCGGCGCCGAGGAGCTCCACGGCCTGCTCGGCGGTGAGGCGCTCGGTGCCGGCCGGGCCGGGCTCGGCGACCAGCTCGGGGGCGGGGAACCAGGTGTCGAGGACGGTGCCGTCGGCGGTGAGGGTGGCAAGTCCGGCGGCGACGGCGCCGGTGGTACGCGTAGCAGTCATATCCGAAACCTAACCGGCGACGGCCTTCGGTCGCGAACCGGTCTCATGTGCCGGTCGTGCCGCTCGCGCCGCGTGTCGTCGCTGCCTGGCGTGTACGTGGAGCAACGCCCCGCCGGCCCCCGCCGCGAGCACCGCGCACAGCGGCCACAACAGCCCGGGCGCGGCGGAATACAGCGCTCCGCCCAGCGGCGGACCGAGCACGACACCGCTGATCGAGACCCCCGCGTACAGGCTCTGGAACCGCCCGATGGCGTGCTCGGGCGCCTGGTCGGCCACGTAGGCGGTGGCGGTGGTCTTGTAGAGGATCTCCCCGAGGCTCAGCAGGATCATCATGGCCACGGCGGTCGCGATCCCGGCCCCGAGCAGCAGCGCCCCGTACCCGGCCCCGACCAGCACCAGCCCGGTACCGATGACCGGCAGCGCCGGCCGCTGGCGCAGTGCGACGGCGGCGGGCAGTTCCAGCAGCAGGATCATCCCTCCGTTGAGGGCGATGACGAGCCCGAAGACACGGGCGTCCAGGCCGTGGTCGGCGAGGAAGACGGAGAAGGTGGCGTACTGCTGGCGGTAGACGAGGTCGGTCACCAGGATCGCGCCGAGCAGCACGAGCAGGGCGGGCCGGGCCCGCAGTGCGCGCCAGAGGCCGTGCTCGCCGCGGCCCAGGCCCCCGTCCGGGGCCGCGGCGGGAGTGCGGGAGGCGCCGCGCGGCGGGACGACGCGCGCGGTCCAGAGGGCGAAGAAGAGGGTGCCGACTCCGTCGGCGACGAAGAGCCAGTCGTAGGAGAGCCCCGTCGCCACCAGGGCGCCCAGCGGCGGCCCGAGGGTGAATCCGCCGTTGGAGACGCAGCGTACGACGGCGAAGGCCTGGCGGCGGGCTCCCTCCGGGACGGTGACCGCGACCAGCGCGGCGTTGGCGGCCCGGATCACGCCGGCGGCGTACTCGGCCAGCGGCAGCGCCGCGTAGAGCAGCGGGGTGGGCAGCAGCGGGAGGGCCGTCAGGGCGAGGCCTCCCAGGGTGGCGGCGGCGACGAGCACCCGGCGGTGGCCGAAGCGGTCGCCGTACCAGCCGCCGGTGAAGTTGCCGGCGACCAGGCCGATGCCGCCGATTCCGGTGACGAGGCCGGCCTCGGCGGCGCCGAGGCCGCGCGGGCCGGTCAGGTAGAGGAAGACGAAGACGAAGGTGAAGCTGACGACGGCATTGACGAAGACCCCCGCAGCCAGCAGCCACACGACCCGCGGTATGTCCTTGAACCCCTGCAGCACACCTGTGTCCCCCACATCCTCTGAGTAAGTTCCCTTTGGGAACGGACTATGGCAGCATGACAGCCTTGGGTCAACGGACAAAGGAGCTCCCATGGCCCAGCGCACTCACCTCGGCGACGCGGACTGCGCCATCGCCCAGGCCCTCGACGTGGTGGGCGACTGGTGGACCCTGCTGATCGTGCGCGACGCCGCGCGCGGCCTGCACCGCTTCGACGAGCTCCAGCGCGAGCTGGGGATGTCCCGCAAGGTGCTGGCGGAACGGCTGAAGCTGCTCGTCGACGCCGGGGTGCTGTCGCGCGAGCCGTACCAGGAGCGCCCGGTGCGGCACGAGTACCGGCTGACCCCGCGCGGGCGGGGGCTGCTGCCCGTCCTGGTGGCCCTCCAGGACTGGGGAGACACCTGGGTCCTGGGAGAGGGAGAGATGACGGCGACGACCGAGGAGGCCTCGCGGGAGGCGGAGCGCGTGCACGGGCTGCGCGGCACGCGGGTGCCGGAACTGCTCCTGCCGGACCGTTTCGGCGAGCTCAGCGACCCGGTGGCGGACACCCCGTTCACCGTCCTGTACTGCTTCCCGGGCGCGTACGCGCGCGCCGAGTCCTACCCGCCCGGCTGGGCCGGGATCCCGGGCGCCAAGGGCTGTACGTTCGAGTCGTGCACGTATCGCGACCAGCTCGCGGAGTTCACCGCGGCCGGCGCCACCGTGCACGGGGTGTCGACCCAGCGGCCGGACGAACAGCGGGAGTTCGCGGAGCAGGAGGGGCTGCGGTTCCCGCTCCTCTCGGACGCGGACCTGGCGCTCACGGCCGCGCTGCGCCTGCCGACGTTCCGCGCGGCGGGCGTGAGCCGGATCAAGCGGCTGACCCTGGTCCTGGACCGGGACCGCACGGTGCGCGAGGTGTTCTACCCGATCCGCGACATCGAGGCGAGCGTGACCAGCGCCTTGGCCGCGGTACGCGCCGCGGGCTAGGCCGTCTCTTTCGCAGGCCGCAGCACCCGGCCCAGGATCTCGCGCGCGTACGACTCGTCGTACTCCGCGTCCGTCAGCAGGACCTGCAGGCTGATTCCGTCCATGACCGCCACCAGCGCCCGCGCCGTCACCGGGTCGGTGCGCGGGGTCAGCGCCGCGGTCGCGGCCTCGCACCACTGCGCCGCCACCGGTCGCAGCGCCGGGAGGCGCAGCGCCGCGAGGTAGAGCTCGTACTCCAGCTCCGCCCGGCCCCGGTCCGCCGCGAGGAACTCTCCCAGCAGGCGGGCCAGGGCCCCGGCGAGGTCCGCGTCCGGATCGGCCAGCGCCGCGGAGTCCGTCATCGCCCGCGCGAAGCCCTCGTTGACCTGGCGCAGCGCCGCGACCAGCAGATCGTGCAGCGTCTTGAAGTGGTACGTCGTCGAGCCCAGCGGTACGTCGGCCTCCGCGGCCGCGCTGCGGTGGCTCAGCCCCGCGATGCCCTTGGCGCCCACCACCCTGATCGCCGCGTCGATGATCCGCTGGCGCCGGTCCGGGTCGTAGCGCCGCACGCCCGGGGACATCAGTGCGCCCCGCCGAGGTTCAGCAGGACCACTCCGCCGATCACCAGGGCGATGCCGGCGATCTTCGCGGCGGTGGCCGCCTCGCCCATGAACACCATGCCTATGGCGGCGATGGCAGCCGTACCGACGCCGGCCCATATCGCGCACGCCGTGCCGACCGGCATCGACTTCAGCGTCTGCGAGAGCAGGGTGAAGGCGATGACGTAGCCCAGCACGGTGCCCAGCGAGGGCCACAGCCTGGTGAAGCCGTCGCTGTACTTCATCGCGGTGGTTCCGGCGACTTCGGCGGCGATGGCCGCGGCCAGCATGACGTAGGGCAACATGCGTACAACAGTACACAGCGATGCGTACACCCGTACACAGCGCCCGCAGGAACTGACTGTCATGCCCCTGACTAGGTGAGATACGTTGTGCCTCCCATCGGGGGGACGAAAACGGAGCATGCACATGACGCACAACACAGGGTGGGGACCAGCGGGAGCGCCTGGGCCGGCGGGCCACAGCGGTGGCCGGGGCGGCCCCCCGCCATGGGGTGGCTGGGCGCCCCAGCCCCCGCGGCCGCCCCAGCCCGGGGTGATACCCCTGCGGCCGTTGAACCTGGGAGAGGTACTCGGCGGAGCGTTCTCCACCATCGGCCGCCACCGGAAGCCGCTGGTCGGTGTCATGCTGGCCGTACAGGGCATCTGCCTGCTGGTGATGGCCCTCGTGGCGGGCATCGCCGTGGCCGCGGTGTACGACCACATCGAGCCGGTCCTCGACCCGCCCTACGGGCAGAATCCGGCGTCCGAACACCTCACGCCGTTCCTCGTCGCCGCCGTCACCCTGTTCGTGCTGCTGTTCGCCGTGGGGCTGCTGGCCATGGCGGCGCTCGCCTCGCTCTGCCAGGCGGTTCTCCGGGAGGCCGTCATGGGCCGGCCCACCACCTTCCGCGCGATGTGGCGTACGGCCCTGGGGCGGACGCCCGCCGTCGCCGGAACGCTGGTCCTCACGGGACTGATCGCGGGTTCCCCGGTGTTCGCCGTCATGGCGGTGTGGATTCCGCTGGTGGTCTCCTCCGCCGCCAGCGGCGACCCGTCGCCCACGGCCGTCCTCCTGCTGCCCGCGTTCCTGCTGGTCGCCCTCCCGGTCGCCGTCTGGCTCGGCACCCGGCTCAGCCTGGCGCCCGCCGCGGCGGTCATGGAGGGCGCCGGCCCGATCACCGCGCTGCGCCGCTCGGCCGCGCTGGTCAAGGGCGCGTGGTGGCGCGTCTTCGGCAACACTCTCGTCGGCGGGTTCATCGCGGCGGCGATCTCCTACGTCATCCAGATGCCGTTCCAGTTCGTCGGAATGTTCGCGGTGATCCCGGTGATGGCCGAGCTGCCCGAGGGAGCCGGGCCTTCGGCCGGCGTGATCGTCGGCCTGGTGTTCGCCTTCGTGTGCGTGCTGGTCGGCGGGGTCACCAGCCAGATGTTCCAGATCGGG
Source organism: Streptomyces sp. NPDC028910 (assembly GCF_055564955.1). Lineage (NCBI taxonomy): Bacteria > Bacillati > Actinomycetota > Actinomycetes > Kitasatosporales > Streptomycetaceae > Streptomyces > Streptomyces sp. NPDC028910. Next base: position 71,614 of record NZ_JBVHVF010000014.1, read on the forward strand.
TACTCGCAGCTGATCAGCGGTGTGCTGTACGTGGACCAGCGGATCCGGCGCGAGGACCTCGCCGCCGGCATCCTCGCCGAACTCCCCGCGGGGACACCCGGCACCAGCACCAGCACCGCGCCCGTTCCCCCGGCTGCGCCGGCGCAGCCGCAGCCGCAGCCGCAAGGGCAGCCGGACAGCTGACGGCCGACGGCGCGACGGCCCACACGCGAAAGGCCCCCGGCACGATGCCGGGGGCCCTTCCTCGTTCACAGCGGCTCAGACGTTGAAGCCGAGCGCGCGAAGCTGCTCGCGACCGTCGTCCGTGATCTTGTCCGGACCCCACGGCGGCATCCAGACCCAGTTGATCCGGAGTTCGTTGACGATGCCGTCCGTCGCCGACTTCGCCTGGTCCTCGATGACGTCCGTCAGCGGGCAGGCCGCCGAGGTCAGCGTCATGTCCAGGGTGGCGATGTTCGCGTCGTCGATGTGGATCCCGTAGATCAGGCCCAGGTTGACGACATCGATGCCCAGCTCCGGGTCGACCACGTCGTAGAGGGCCTCGCGGACCTCTTCCTCGGTGGCCGGCTTGCTCGACGCCTCGGGCGTCGCGTTCTCGGTCATGCCGTCTTCCTCTCCGCGTCGCCCAGAGCCTGGGCCGTCGCGTCCTTCCACGCCATCCAGCTCAGCAGAGCGCACTTCACACGCGCGGGGTACTTGGAGACGCCGGCGAACGCGATCGCGTCCTCCAGCACCTCCTCCATCGCCTCGTCGGGCTCGACCTTGCCCTTGGACTGCATCAGCTCCAGGAACACGCCCTGGATCTTCTGCGCCTCGGCCAGTTCCTTGCCCACGAGCAGCTCGTTCAGTACGGACGCGCTGGCCTGGCTGATGGAGCAGCCCTGGCCCTCGTACGAGACATCGATCAGCGTCTCGCCGTCGTACTTCACGCGCAGCGTGATCTCGTCGCCGCACGTCGGGTTGACGTGGTGCACCTCGGCGTCGCCGTCGCGCAGGCCACGCCCGTGCGGGTGCTTGTAGTGGTCCAGGATCAGTTCCTGGTACATCGAATCGAGCTTCACTGCGTCCTCGTCGCCTCGTCCGTCAGCCGAAGAAGTTCCGTACGTGCTCCAGACCCTCGACGAGCGCGTCGACGTCGGCCGGAGAGGAGTACAGATAGAAAGACGCTCGCGTCGTCGCCGGAATTCCGTAGCGCAGGCAGACGGGGCGCGCGCAGTGGTGTCCCACGCGGACCGCGATGCCCTGCTCGTCCAGCACCTGGCCGACGTCGTGCGGGTGGATGTCGCCAAGTACGAAGGAGATCGCGGCGCCGCGGTCCTCGGCCGTCGTCGGGCCGATGATCCGCAGGTCGGGCACCTCGGCGAGGCGCTTGATCGCGTACTCGGTGATCGCGTGCTCGTGCGCGGCGATCTTGTCCATGCCGATCGCGGTCAGGTAGTCCACGGCCGCGCCGAGGCCGACGGCCTGGGCGATCGGGGGCGTACCCGCCTCGAACTTGTGGGGCGCCGGGGCGTAGGTCGAGGCGTGCATCGACACGGTCTCGATCATCTCGCCGCCGCCGAGGAACGGAGGCAGGTCCTCCAGGAGCTCCTGGCGGCCCCAGAGGACGCCGATGCCCGTCGGACCGCACATCTTGTGGCCGGTGAAGGCCACGAAGTCGGCGCCGAGCGCCTGCACATCCAGGGGCATGTGCGGAGCGGCCTGGGAGGCGTCGATCAGCACCAGGGCGCCGACGTCCTGGGCGCGCCGCACGATCGCCTCGACCGGGTTGACCGTGCCCATGATGTTGGAGACCAGCGTGAAGGAGACGATCTTCGTCTTCTCCGTGATGACCTCTTCGATGTTGGAGAGGTCGAGCCGGCCGTCGTCGGTGAGGCCGAACCACTTCAGCTTCGCGCCGGTGCGCTGCGAGAGCAGCTGCCACGGCACGATGTTGGAGTGGTGCTCCATCTCCGTGATGGCGATCTCGGTGTCCTGGTCGACCCGGTAGGGCTCGTCAGCCCAGCCGAGCATGTTCGCGACCAGGTTGAGCGACTCCGAGGCGTTCTTGGTGAAGATCACCTCGTCGCGGCTCGGCGCGTTGATGAAGGCGGCGACCTTGTCGCGAGCGCCCTCGTACAGCGCCGTGGCCTCCTCGGCGAGCACGTGCACGCCACGGTGGACGTTGGCGTTGTGCTGCTCGTAGTACTCGTTCAGCGCGTCGAGCACCTGGCGCGGCTTCTGCGAAGTCGCCGCGTTGTCCAGGTAAACGATCTTCTTCCCGTCGTGGACCACACGATCCAGCAGGGGGAAGTCCTTGCGGATCGCCTCGGTGTCGAGGAGGCCAGGCAGCTGTGTCACGCGGTCGCGCCACCCTTCACGTACTTGTCGTAACCCTCGGCCTCCAGCTGGTCGGCGAGCTCGGCGCCACCGGACTCGGCGATGCGGCCGTTCGCGAACACGTGCACGAAGTCGGGCTTGATGTAGCGCAGGATGCGCGTGTAGTGCGTGATCAGCAGGGTGCCGACCTCACCGGTCTCGCGGACGCGGTTGACGCCCTCGGAGACGATGCGCAGGGCGTCGACGTCGAGGCCGGAGTCGGTCTCGTCGAGGATCGCGATCTTCGGCTTCAGGAGCTCCAGCTGCAGGATCTCGTGGCGCTTCTTCTCACCGCCGGAGAAGCCCTCGTTGACGTTGCGGTCGGCGAAGGCCGGGTCCATGTGGAGCTGCTCCATCGCGGACTTGACCTCCTTCACCCAGGTACGCAGCTTCGGCGCCTCGCCGCGGATGGCGGTGGCCGAGGTGCGCAGGAAGTTGGAGACCGAGACGCCGGGGACCTCGACCGGGTACTGCATGGCGAGGAAGACGCCGGCGCGGGCACGCTCGTCGACGGACATCTCCAGGACGTCTTCGCCGTCGAGCGTCACGGTGCCACCGGTGATGGTGTACTTCGGGTGACCGGCGAGCGAGTACGCCAGAGTGGACTTGCCGGAGCCGTTCGGACCCATGATGGCGTGCGTCTCACCCTGCTTGACGGTGAGGTCGACGCCCTTGAGGATCTCGCGGGCGCCGTTCTCGGCCTCGACGGAGACGTGCAGGTCGTGGATTTCAAGCGTTGCCATGGATACCTCAGGACTCCTGGGTGAGGGAGACGAGCACGTCGTCCCCTTCGATCTTTACGGGGTATACGGGTACGGGGCGCGTCGCGGGCAGACCGGAGGGCTTGCCGGTGCGCAGGTCGAAGGCCGACCCGTGCAGCCAGCACTCGATCATGCAGTCCTCGACCTCGCCCTCCGAGAGCGAGACGTTCGCGTGCGAGCAGATGTCGTTGATCGCGAACACCTCCCCCTCGGTGGAGACGATGGACACCGGCGTGCCGTCGAGTTCCACCCGCTTCGGGGTGTTCTCCTCCAGCTCGCTCAGCGTGCAGGCCTTGACGTAATTCATCAGACGGAACCCTGGAGCTCGGTCTCGATCTTGCCGAGCAGTCGCTCCTCGATGTCCGGGACACCGATCTGCTGGACGAGCTCGGCGAAGAAGCCGCGGACGACCAGGCGACGGGCCTCGTCGGCGGGGATGCCGCGGGCCTGCAGGTAGAAGAGCTGCTCGTCGTCGAAACGACCGGTCGCGGAGGCGTGTCCGGCGCCGACGATCTCGCCGGTCTCGATCTCCAGGTTCGGCACCGAGTCGACCCGCGCGCCGTCCGTGAGGACGAGGTTGCGGTTCATCTCGTAGGTGTCGGTGCCCTCGGCGGTCTTCTCGATGAGCACGTCACCGATCCACACCGCGTGGGCGTCCTGGCCCTGGAGCGCACCCTTGTAGACCACGTGCGACTTGCAGTGCGGCGCGTCGTGCGTGACCAGGAGGCGGTGCTCCTGGTGCTGGCCTGCGTCCGTGAAGTACAGGCCGAGGAGCTCGGCCTCGCCGCCGGGGCCGGCGTAGCTGACGCGCGGGTGGATGCGGACGACGTCGCCGCCGAAGGTGACCACGATCGACTTGAAGGACGCGTCCCGGCCGAGCAGCGCGTTGTGCTGCGAGCAGTGGACGGCGGTGTCGTCCCAGTCCTGCACGGACACGACGGTGAGCTTGGCGCCGTCGCCGACCAGGAAGTCGACGTTGGCGGCGCGCACGCCGTCACCGGTGTGGTCGATGACGATGACGGCCTCGGCGAAGGCCTGCACGTCGAAGACGGTGTGCCCGAAGGTGGTGCCGCCCTCGCCGTGCAGCGTGACGCGCACCGGCTCGTCCAGGACCGCTTCCTTGGGCACGGTGACGACCGTGGCCTTGGCGAAGGACGAGAACGCCTGGGCGGCGATCCGGTCCACCGGGGTGCCGGCCTTGCCGACGCGCGCGTCCGTGCGCTCCACCGACTCGACCGTGACGCCCTCGGGCGCGTCGACCTGGGCCTTCATCGTGCCGTTGGCGACCGCGGTGCCGTCGTGCAGACCGCGGAGGCGTGCCAGCGGGGTGAACCGCCACTCCTCCTCGCGGCCGTGCGGTACCGGGAAGTCGGCCACGTCGAAGGACGGGGGCGCACTCATGCGGGTGGCGACGGTGGACTCGGCGGCCACCGCGATCGCGCCGGCGGTGGTCGACCCCGCCGGAATGTTCTGAGCCTCAGCCATGGCTGTCGTTTTGCTCACTCTCTTAGTTACGGTCCTCGGTCCGCAGGGCACACGGACCGCGAGCTGGTGGTGGTGGGCGGTCGGGGACTAACCGACCGAACCCTCCATCTGCAGCTCGATCAGCCGGTTGAGCTCCAGGGCGTACTCCATGGGCAACTCACGCGCGATGGGCTCGACGAAGCCGCGCACGATCATGGCCATCGCCTCGAACTCCGTCAGGCCGCGGCTCATCAGGTAGAAGAGCTGGTCGTCGGAGACCTTGGAGACGGTGGCCTCGTGGCCCATGGAGACGTCGTCCTCCCGGACGTCCACGTAGGGGTACGTGTCCGAGCGGGAGATGGTGTCGACCAGGAGCGCGTCACACAGCACGTTGGACTTCGAACCGTGGGCGCCCTCACCGATCTCGACCAGGCCTCGGTACGAGGTGCGGCCGCCGCCCCGGGCCACCGACTTGGAGACGATGTTCGAGGAGGTGTTCGGCGCCATGTGGACCATCTTGGAGCCGGCGTCCTGGTGCTGGCCCTCGCCCGCGAAGGCGATGGACAGGGTCTCGCCCTTGGCGTGCTCGCCCATCAGGTAGACGGCCGGGTACTTCATGGTGACCTTGGAACCGATGTTGCCGTCGATCCACTCCATGGTCGCGCCCTCGTACGCCACGGCGCGCTTGGTGACCAGGTTGTAGACGTTGTTCGACCAGTTCTGGATCGTCGTGTAGCGGCAGCGGCCGCCCTTCTTGACGATGATCTCGACCACGGCGCTGTGCAGCGAGTCCGAGGAGTAGATCGGGGCGGTGCAGCCCTCGACGTAGTGGACATAGGCGTCCTCGTCGACGATGATCAGCGTCCGCTCGAACTGGCCCATGTTCTCCGTGTTGATACGGAAGTAGGCCTGGAGCGGGATGTCGACCTTGACGCCCTTGGGCACGTAGATGAACGACCCGCCGGACCACACCGCGGTGTTCAGCGACGCGAACTTGTTGTCGCCGACCGGGATGACCGTGCCGAAGTACTCCTGGAAGAGCTCCGGGTGCTCCTTGAGCGCGGTGTCCGTGTCGAGGAAGATGACGCCCTGCTCCTCCAGGTCCTCGCGGATCTGGTGGTAGACGACCTCGGACTCGTACTGGGCCGCGACACCGGCGACGAGGCGCTGCTTCTCCGCCTCCGGGATGCCGAGCTTGTCGTACGTGTTCTTGATGTCCTCCGGCAGGTCCTCCCACGAAGCGGCCTGCTTCTCGGTGGAACGCACGAAGTACTTGATGTTGTCGAAGTCGATGCCCGAGAGGTCGGAACCCCAGTTCGGCATGGGCTTCTTGTCGAACAGCTTGAGACCCTTGAGACGGAGCTTCAGCATCCACTCCGGCTCGGACTTCTTCGCCGAGATGTCGCGGACGACATCCTCGGACAGACCCCGCTTGGCAGCGGCGCCGGCCGCGTCGGAGTCGGCCCAGCCGTATTCGTAGGTGCCCAGGCCATCGAGCTCAGGGTGAGCAGTCTCCGTGGTCATGCGGGGTTCCTCCCGGCCGTACTTGCAGATACTGATGTGTCGGTCTGTGTGGTGCTCGCGCTTCGCGGAATGAACGTCGTGCACACCCCGTCGCCGTGGGCGATCGTGGCGAGGCGCTGCACATGGGTCCCGAGCAGGCGCGAGAAGACCTCGGTCTCCGCCTCGCAGAGCTGCGGGAACTGCTCGGCCACATGGGCGACCGGGCAGTGGTGCTGGCAGAGCTGTTCACCGCTGTGCGGACCGGGAGCGCTCTTCGCCGTAGCAGCGTACCCGTCGGCGGTCAACGCCTTGGCGAGGGCCTCCGTACGGTCCCCGGGCGCAGCCGCCTCGACGGCTTCCCGATAGGTCCGCGCCTGCGCTTCCATCCGCGCCCTGGCGAAGGCGGCGACGGCCGCCTCGCCCTGCTCGCCGCCGCCGACCGACTGCGCGATCCAGCGCAGGGCGTCCGCGGCGAGCGTGTCGTAGGACTGGTCGAAGGCGTCGCGGCCGCAGTCGGTGAGCGCGAAGACCTTGGCGGGCCGACCCCGGGTGCGCGCACCGTACACACGCTGCTCACGGGCTTCGACCACGTCGTCGGCGACGAGCGTGTCGAGGTGGCGGCGTACGGCGGCCTGGGTGAGGCCGAGGCGCTGCGCGAGGTCGGCGACGGTGGACGGACCGTGGTCCAGGATCGAGCGCGCCACTCGGTTGCGGGTTGACCGCTCCCCGGTGGCGAGCTCCCCCTGGGGGGCCTCGTTCTGCCGTTCGCCGTATTTCACAACGCCATTGTTGCGTAATTAGTCGAGGGCCGACAAGCCGTGACGGAGGCCACTCCTGGTGGCCTCTATCACTAAGGGTTACCTAATCTGTCGACGCAGAGTTATTCGGAGGGAGACATTCCGCTATCTCGCCGCGCGCCCAGGACGCACCGATAAACGGCTCCCACCAGCACACCTCCACCTGCGGCGGTCCCCAGCGCGGTAATGATCGGGTTCCGGAAAGGATCACTGAAATCGAAGGGGACCTCCAGGACCGCCCGAATGAAAAGAGCCGGATTCCCGCCGCGACGAGCGGGCGCGTAAGCCCTCACCCCGGGACCCGGGACCCCTCCCCGGGCTCCGTAGACTCAACCCCCATGAGCAACGACCCCGCCGTGGAGATCCGCGGACTGGTGAAGCGGTACGGCGCCAAGACCGCGGTGGACGGCCTGGACCTCACCGTCCGCAGGGGCTCCGTCACCGCGGTCCTCGGTCCCAACGGCGCGGGCAAGACGACCACGGTGGAAACCTGCGAGGGCTACCACCGGCCCGACGCCGGAACCGTCCGCGTCCTCGGCCTCGACCCGGTAGCCCGGGCCGAGGCGCTGCGCCCGCGGATCGGCGTGATGCTCCAGTCCGGAGGCGTCTACTCCGGAGCCCGCGCCGTCGAGATGCTGCGCCACATGGCCAAGCTGTACGCCGACCCGCTCGACGTCGACACCCTGGTGGACCGCCTCGGACTCGGCGGCTGCGGCCGCACCGTCTACCGCCGGCTCTCCGGCGGCCAGCAGCAGCGCCTGGCCCTGGCCATGGCCGTGGTGGGCCGCCCCGAGCTGGTCTTCCTGGACGAGCCCACCGCGGGCCTGGACCCGCAGGCCCGCCGCGCGACCTGGGACCTCGTACGGGAGCTGCGCACGGACGGGGTCACCGTCGTCCTCACCACCCACCACATGGACGAGGCCGAGCAGCTCGCCGACGAGGTCGCCATCGTGGACGCGGGCAAGGTCATCGTCCACGGCAGCCCCGAGCAGCTGTGCCGGGGCGGTGCCGAGAACACCCTGCGCTTCACCGGCCGCCCCTCCCTCGACCTCGCCTCGCTGCTGAAGGCGCTGCCCGACGGCACCCAGGCCGCCGAGCTCACCCCGGGCGTCTACCGGGTCACCGGCGACGTCCACCCGCAGCTGCTGGCGACCGTCGCCTCCTGGTGCGCGCAGCACGGCGTGATGCCGGACAGCCTCTCGGTGGAGCGGCACACCCTCGAAGACGTGTTCCTGGAGCTCACCGGTAAGGAGCTGCGCGCATGAGCGCCGGTACGTTCACCCCCAACCCGGGGGCCGCACCCGTGTCCCGCATGATCCTCGCGCAGACGGCACTGGAGACCCGGATGCTGCTGCGCAACGGGGAGCAGCTGCTGCTGACCGTGATCATCCCGGCGCTGCTGCTGACCCTCTTCTCCGCCGTGGACATCGTCACCGTTCCTGTCCGAGAGGACGGCGCGCAGGAGTCCGTGGACTTCCTGGCCCCCGGCATCCTGGCCCTCGCCGTGATGTCCACCGCCTTCACCGGCCAGGCCATCGCCACCGGCTTCGACCGCCGCTACGGAGTCCTCAAGCGGCTCGGGGCCTCCCCGCTGCCGCGCTGGGCCCTGATGGCCGCCAAGACCCTGTCGGTGCTGGTCACCGAGGTGCTCCAGATCGCCCTGCTGACGGTGATCGCCTTCGCGCTGGGCTGGTCCCCGCAGGGGAACCCGCTGTCGGTGGCCGCGCTGATCCTGCTGGGCACCGCCGCGTTCTCCGGGCTGGGCCTGCTGATGGCGGGCACCCTCAAGGCCGAGATGACCCTGGCCGCGGCCAACCTGGTCTTCCTGCTCCTGCTGGTCGGCGGCGGAGTGATCGTGCCGATGGAGAAGTTCCCGGACGCCGTGCAGTCCGTACTGCGGCTGCTGCCCATCTCGGCCCTGTCCGACGGGCTGCGCGAGGTGCTCCAGCACGGCGCCGCGCCGCCGTGGGGCGACGTGGCCGTGCTCGCCGGCTGGGCCGCACTCGGTCTGGGCGCCGCCGCGCGGCTCTTCCGCTGGGAATGAAACTCTTCCCCTCGCGGTGACACAGCCGCGAGGATGGGCGCCTCCACACATGAAGCCGGGGGGCGGACATGGTGCAGCGGGAGGCCGTTCTTCGGCTGGACGATCAATGGGCACGGGTGCGGTCGGGGGCGGCGCACGCGGAGCCGCCGGAGCGCGAGCGGCTCCTCGACGAGCTGATCGGCGCCCTGCGCACCGTTACCGACGACCCCGAGTGCACCGCCCTGCTGGGGCTGCGCCTGGCCGACCGGGCCGCCCTGCGGTTCGCCGCGGGGGACCGCGCGTCCGCCCTCGCCACGATCGAGGAGGGGCTGCGCAGCTCCGAGCGCGCGGCCGGGCACTCCCCCGAGTTCGCCCGCTGGTACGCCCGCGGGCTGATCAACCACGGGGTCTGGCTGGCCTGGCCGCTGAGCGACGCGGACCGGCTGCCGAAGCACCCGCTGGGGCCGGCGGCCGACGCGGGTCCCAGCGCCATGGAGCGGGCGGCCGGTGAGCGCGCCCGGGACCTGACCCGGACCGCGGTGGAGGTGTGGGCGGGACTGGACCAGCAGGATCCGGTCAACCGGCGGGGCCTCGCCCAGGCCAAGGTGTTCCTCGGGGACCGCCTCGCGGAGCTGGGGTTCGCCGAGGACGCGGTCGCCTGGGCCGTGGACGCCGAGTCCGGCTTCCGGCAGCTACTGCTCGCGGACCCCGCGGCGCAGGAGGCCGAGGAGGCGGAGGAGGCCGAGGAGGCCCTGGACCACATCGGCCGCCAGCTGGAACTGCGCCTGCGCTTCCTCACCTTCGACTCCCTGGTCAGCCTGCGCACGCGGGGGCTGCTGCCCGAACGGCTGCTGCCCCAGGCCGTGGTGGCCGCCCGCGTCCAGGGGGTGGAGGAGCCCGAGATCGCGCTCCGGCTGCACCTCGGCGCCGAGCAGGTGCGGACGATGCTGGAGGTCACGCCCTGGCTCGCGGTGTGGCGCGTGGAGGTGCGCGGCCCTGACGGACTGTGGAACGTACTCCCTCATCCGTGGCACAGCGCCACAGAAGTAAGAAACAGGACAGCTGAGGACGTAGCGGGCGAAGTGATACGCGGGTTCACGGGCTCCGCCGACTACCCGGGCGACGGCGCCCCTTGGCGCATCCGCGTGTGGTGGCACGAGGAGGGCGACCCCGCCGGGGCGCGGTTCCGGCTGGCCGTCGGGCCCGACGCGCCGGCGACACGGCAGTGAGGCACCAGTGACCACCCCCTCGTGAAACTTTGCACAAGGGGCCGCCTACGATGGGGGGCGTGTTGAACCCCCTCGCCTCCATCGCCAGCCGCTGGACTCCGTCACCCCGGATCGTCCGGCGGGCCGCGCTCGCCGCGCTCGTCATGAGCGTGGCCATCGTCGTCACCGGCGGCGCGGTGCGGCTGACCGGATCCGGTCTCGGCTGCGACACCTGGCCCAAGTGCACCGACGACAGCCTGATCGCGACGCAGGCCCAGGGCTTCCACGGCGCCATCGAGTTCGGCAACCGGATGCTGACCTACGTGCTGAGCGCGGCCGTCGGCTGGTTCATCATCGCGGCGCGCTCCGCCAAGCCCTGGCGCCACGCGTTGACGAAGCTCGGCTGGATCCAGTTCGTCATCGTGATGGCCAACGCCGTCCTCGGCGGCATCACCGTCATGACGGGCCTCAACCCCTACAGCGTGGCAGGGCACTTCCTGCTCGCCACCTCCCTGATCGCCGTGACGACCATCGCCTGGCAGCGCACCGGCGAGGGCGACACCGCTCCCCGCCCGCGCGTACCGGGCCCGGTGCGCAAGCTGTCGTGGGCACTGATCGCCACCACCCTCGTGCTGATCGCGGCGGGCACGGTGGTCACCGGTTCCGGACCGCACGCCGGCGACAGCAGCGAGATCAGGCGGATGCCGTTCGACTGGTCGGCCACCGCCCATGTGCACGCCGTCGCCGCCTGGCTGGTGTGCGCGCTGGCCGTCGCGATGTGGCTGGTGCTGCGCGTGGTCGACGCCCCCGCCGACACCCGGGCCCGCGCCCGCGACCTGCTGATCGTGCTCCTCGCCCAGGGCGCCATCGGCTACGTGCAGTTCTTCACCGAGCTGCCCGAGGTCCTCGTCGCCGCTCACATGCTGGGCTCCTGCCTGGTGTGGATCGCCGTGCTCCGGGTCGCGCTGAGCCTGCGCGAGCGGCCGGCCGAGCAGGCGCAGATCCCGGCCCAGGGCGACCCGCGGCTCTCCACCGTCTGAGCGGGCCGGGCCGGGCCGTCGGCGCCGGCCGCGCTCAGGTCCTGTCCAGCCGGTAGACGCGGTGGGCGTTGTCCGCCGCGACCAGGGCGGCCACCCGGTCCGCGTCCCGCCAGGACCAGGACCCCTCGGCGACCCAGCCGCCCAGTACCCGGCCCAGCGCCTCCCGGAACACCAGCGCGCCCACCGCGTGCAGTTCGGGCAGTCGCCCACCGCCGCTGGAGAACAGCAGCTTCCCGAACGGCGCGAGCTCCAGCAGCTCGGCCAGGACCGCCGCGGCCCGCGCCCCGCTCTGCCCGAGGGCCGCGCCGGTATCGGCGTACACGTGCGGGAAGAGCGCCGCGAGCCGCGCCGTGTGCCGGTGGTGCGGATATCCGCCGAGCAGCACCAGCCGCGTACCCAGGCCCGCGGTGGCCCGTACGAAGTCGGTCAGCGCCGCCGGATCCCCCGCGCCCGTGTGCAGCTGGAGCGGCAGCCCGGACGCCACCGCGCTCCACAGCAGGTGCCGCAGGAGTACGGGGTCCCGTACGGCTCCGCCCCTGGGCCGCCCGGCCAGCCACCGTCCGGCCGCCCCGCGCACCTCGCCCGGACCGGGCGGCTCGGCCTCGAAGCCCGGGGCGCCGGCGACGTCGAAGGCCGCGGCGCAGGTGAAGGACGTGGCCCCGGACGCGGCGTGGTGGACGGCCTCGGCGAGATTGACGAGGAAGGCGGCCACCGTGCCGGAGGTGTCGGCGACCTGCTCGGCCAGTACCTCCAGCCGGACCGCCTCGAAGGCTTCGGCGTCCGCGGCGAGCGCCAGCTCCTTGGGCGCGGTCAGATCCCCGGCCACCCCGGTGTCGACCAGGTAGGCGGCGACCCCGGAGCCCCTCAGCAGCCGCCGCGCGGACTCGGCCGGGCCCAGCTCGCGCCGCCGGGCCAGATAGCGGACGGGGGTGGCGTGCGGCTCCAGCCCCAGCAGCGGCGGGCACCAGCGGCGCACCGCGAAACCGGTCTGGGTGTCGAAGAAGGTGGTGCCCGCGGCGGGCGGGCCGGCGGAGCGGACCAGCTGGGCCTCGAAGGTGCCCAGGCCCAGCTCCGTACGGAGTACTCCGTGGCAGTACTGGTCCACCAGGGGCGGCGTTTCGATCATCCGGGCATCCCGTTGCGGACGTGAGGAAGGGGCTTCCACACGTCCTAACGGGTGAGCGGTGTGTGAGGTGTTGCTCGGGCTGTTGACCGAGACGGCACCCGGGGGTCCCCGGACGGTGTGCCGGAGGTCAGGCCGCCGGGTTCTCGGGTCCGGCCGTGTTCTGGGGTCCCGCCGGGTTCTCGGGTCCGCCGAGCTGGAGGCCGGCCATCCGCGTCCACTCGTACGGGCCGGTCCGCACGCGCGCGGCGAACTCCCCGTCGAACTCCTCGTGGAGGGTCAGCCCGGCCTTCTCCGCTGCCAGCTGCGCCACCGTGAAGGTCGGTGCCACCAGGTCGCCCCAGGCGCCGTCGGTGCCCACGAGCACGATCCGGGTGCCGGCCTGGCCCATGTGGGCGAGCTGGCCCTCGGCGCCGCCGTGCTGCTTGGCGAACGCGCCGATCTGCTTGGCCAGCTTCGCCGCCGTACGGTCCTGCTTCTTGTCCGCGGCGCCTGCGGGGTCTGCGGCGGCGGTGTCTGCGGTGTCTCCCATGGACAGCATGCTACCGGTGAGTAATCAGCGGAGGAAGGGATCCACGGCCACCGCCACGAACAGCAGCGACACATAGGTGATGGACCAGTGGAACAGGCGCATCTCCTTGAGCTTCGCGCCCGTCACGCCCGCCTTGGCCCGTGCGTGCAGCGTGTGCGCCTCCCACAGCCACCAGCCGCCCGCGACCAGCGCGACCGCGGTGTAGAACCAGCCGGTGTACCCCAGCGGGGTGAGCAGCAGCGAGACGGCCACCATCACCCAGCTGTAGAGGACGATCTGGCGGGCCACGACCCTGTTGCCGGCCACGACCGGGAGCATCGGCACGCCGGCGCGCGCGTAGTCGTCCTTCACCTTCATCGACAGCGGCCAGTAGTGCGGCGGCGTCCAGAAGAAGATGACGAGGAAGAGGATGACCGCGGCCCAGGAGACCTCGTTGGTGACGGACGACCAGCCGATGAGCACCGGCATGCAGCCCGCGATGCCGCCCCAGACGATGTTCTGGGTGGTGCGCCGCTTCAGCAGCATCGTGTAGACCACGACGTAGAAGAGGAGCGCGCCGAGCGACAGCGCCGCTGACAGCCAGTTGACGAGCAGGCCGAAGAACAGCGTCGAGACCACCCCGAGGGTGATGCCGAAGACCAGGCACTCCCGGGGGCTGACCATCCCGGTCACCAGCGGACGCTGCGAGGTGCGGTCCATCAGCGCGTCGATGTCGCGGTCGATGTACATGTTCAGCGCGTTGGCGCCGCCCGCTGACAAGTAGCCGCCGAAGCAGGTCACGAGGACCAGCCACAGGGAGGGCACGCCCTGCTCGGCGAGGAACATCACCGGCACTGTGGTGATCAGCAGAAGTTCGATGATCCGCGGCTTGGTCAATGCCACGAAAGCCATGACGCGGGTCCCGAACGGCCGGTGACCGGGGCTCGTCCCGAGCACCCCCGCTGGACGGGATTCGACGGCCGTCACGCACACCCCTGAGAGAGAATCCAGCAAGCTCCCACTCGGACCGCCCAGAACTTGAAGGCCCGGTAAAGGCTTGCGCGTACCACGCCACTGTAGACGTTGCCCTTCCGTCGCCCCGCGCCGGGGTCGCTTCGTGTTGGGCCGATCGGACCGTGCATACATACGGGGGACAGCACGGAGCGGGCACCCGTGGGCGGGTGAACAGGGGTCGACGGCACGGTGACGGACTGCCTGCACTCGAATAGCTGCACGCCGTCGCGGGGGTAGGCTCGGATGCGCGCCGGTGCACCGTTCGTCACCGGGAACAGACATGTGGAGAGGAGCCCTGACCCACGGTGAGCACCAAGCCGACCACCACAGAGCTCGAGTGGACCGAACTGGACCAGCGGGCCGTCGACACCGCCCGCATCCTGGCCGCTGACGCGGTCCAGAAGGTCGGAAACGGCCACCCGGGTACGGCGATGAGCCTGGCCCCCGCCGCGTACACCCTCTTCCAGAAGGTGATGCGGCACGACCCGGCGGACCATGAGTGGGTCGGCCGCGACCGCTTCGTGCTCTCCGCGGGGCACTCGTCCCTCACCCTTTACACCCAGCTCTACCTCGGTGGCTTCGGCCTGGAGCTGGATGACCTCAAGGCCTTCCGCACCTGGGGCTCCAAGACCCCCGGTCACCCGGAGTACGGCCACACGGCCGCCGTCGAGACCACCACCGGCCCGCTCGGCCAGGGCATCGCCAACGCGGTGGGCATGGCCATGGCCGCCCGCTACGAGCGCGGCCTGTTCGACCCGGAGGCCGCCCCGGGCACCTCCCCGTTCGACCACATGATCTACGCGATCGCGGGCGACGGCTGCCTCCAGGAGGGCATCTCCCACGAGGCGTCCGCGCTGGCCGGCCACCAGAAGCTCGGCAACCTGGTGCTGCTCTGGGACGACAACCACATCTCCATCGAGGGTGACACGGAGACGGCCGTCTCCGAGGACACCCTGAAGCGCTACGAGTCGTACGGCTGGCACGTCCAGCGCGTCGCGCAGCAGGAGAACGGCGACCTCGACCCGAAGGCGCTGTTCGCCGCCCTCCAGGCCGCCAAGGCCGAGACGGAGCGCCCGTCCTTCATCGCGGCCCGCTCGATCATCGCCTGGCCCGCGCCGCACGCCCAGGGCACCGAGGCCTCGCACGGCTCCGCACTCGGCGACGACGAGGTCGCGGCCACCAAGCGCGTCCTCGGCTTCGACCCGGAGCAGACCTTCGAGGTCTCCGACGAGGTCATCGCGCACACCCGCAAGGCGCTCGACCGCGGCCGCGAGGCCAAGGCCGCCTGGGAGAAGGACTTCTCCGCCTGGCGCACCGCCAACCCGGAGCGCGCCGCCGAGTTCGACCGCATCAACGCCAACGAGCTGCCCGCGGGCTGGGAGGACGAGCTCCCCGTCTTCGAGGCCGGCAAGGGCGTCGCCACCCGCGCCGCCTCCGGCAAGGTGCTCCAGGCGCTCGGCGCGGTCATCCCCGAGCTGTGGGGCGGCTCGGCCGACCTGGCCGGCTCCAACAACACCACCATCGACAAGAACTCCTCGTTCCTGCCGAAGGGCAACCCGCTGCCGGAGGCCGACCCGTACGGCCGCACCATCCACTTCGGCATCCGCGAGCACGCCATGGCCGCGACCATGAACGGCATCGCCCTGCACGGCCACACCCGCGTCTACGGCGGCACCTTCCTGGTGTTCTCCGACTACATGCGCAACGCCGTCCGCCTCTCCGCGCTGATGCACGTGCCCGTGACGTACGTGTGGACGCACGACTCCATCGGTCTCGGCGAGGACGGCCCGACCCACCAGCCCGTCGAGCACCTCGCCTCGCTGCGCGCCATCCCGGGCCTGAACCTGGTCCGTCCCGCCGACGCGAACGAGACCGCCATCGCCTGGCGCGAGATCCTCAAGCGCCACACGAAGGTGTTCGGCAAGGGCGCCCCGCACGGCCTCGCGCTCACCCGCCAGGGCGTGCCGACCTACGAGCGCAACGAGGACGCCGCCAAGGGCGGTTACGTGATGTTCGAGGCCGAGGGCGGCCCGGCGCAGGTCGTCCTCATCGGTACCGGCTCCGAGGTGCACCTGGCCGTCGAGGCCCGCGAGCAGCTCCAGGCCGAGGGCATCCCCACCCGGGTCGTCTCCATGCCGTCCGTCGAGTGGTTCGAGGAGCAGGACCAGGAGTACAAGGACAGCGTCCTGCCCTCCTCGGTGAAGGCCCGCGTCGCGGTCGAGGCCGGCATCGGCCTGACCTGGCACCGCTACGTCGGCGACGCCGGCCGGATCGTGTCGCTGGAGCACTTCGGTGCCTCCGCCGACGCGAAGGTGCTGTTCCGGGAGTTCGGCTTCACCGCCGAGGCCGTCACCGCCGCCGCCAAGGCCAGCATCGAATCGGCACGCCCCGCCGCAGCCGCGCGCTGACGCCCACGCCCGTACAAGACCAGTAGGAGATGCAATTCCCATGACAGACGCACTCAAGCGCCTCTCCGACGAGGGCGTGGCGATCTGGCTGGACGACCTGTCCCGCAAGCGCATCACGTCCGGCAACCTGGCCGAGCTCATCGACCAGTCGCACGTGGTCGGTGTCACCACCAACCCGGCGATCTTCCAGAAGGCGATCAGCGGCGGCGAGGGCTACGAGCAGCAGCTCACCGACCTCGCGACCCGCAAGGTCACCGTGGAAGAGGCCCTGCGCATGATCACGACGGCGGACGTCCGCGACGCCGCCGACATCCTGCGCCCGGTCTACGACCGCACCGACGGCCAGGACGGCCGCGTGTCCATCGAGGTCGACCCCCGGCTGGCCCACAACACCCCGGCGACCATCGCCGAGGCCAAGCAGCTGGCCTGGCTGGTGGACCGCCCGAACACGCTCATCAAGATCCCGGCGACCAAGGCCGGCCTGCCGGCGATCACCGAGGTCATCGGCAAGGGCATCAGCGTCAACGTCACGCTGATCTTCTCGCTGGCGCGCTACCGCGAGGTCATGGACGCGTACCTGGCCGGTCTGGAGAAGGCCAAGGCCGCGGGCCTGGACCTCTCCCTGATCCACTCGGTCGCCTCCTTCTTCGTGTCCCGCGTGGACAGCGAGATCGACAAGCGCCTGGACGCGGTGGGCACCGACGAGGCCAAGGGCCTCAAGGGCAAGGCGGCGCTCGCCAACGCCCGTCTGGCGTACGAGGCGTACGAGGAGGTCTTCTCCTCCGACCGGTGGAACGCCCTGGAGCGGGCCGGCGCCAACAAGCAGCGTCCGCTGTGGGCCTCGACGGGCGTCAAGGACCCGGCGTACAAGGACACCCTGTACGTGGACGACCTGGTCGCCCCGAACACGGTGAACACCATGCCGGAGGCCACCCTGGAGGCCACCGCCGACCACGGGAACATCACGGGTGACACCGTGCGCGGCAGCTACGCGCAGGCGCGCGCCGAGCTCGACGCGGTCGCGAAGCTGGGCATCTCGTACGACGATGTGGTGCAGCTGCTCGAGGACGAGGGCGTCGAGAAGTTCGAGGCGTCCTGGAACGACCTGCTGAAGTCGACGGAGGCGGAGCTCGAGCGCCTCGCCCCCACGGAGGCCTGAACACCTTGTCTGTGAACGGAGCGAACCCGCTTCGTGACGCACAGGACCGGCGGCTCCCGCGCATCGCGGGGCCGTCCGGCCTGGTCATTTTCGGCGTTACGGGTGACCTGTCGCGCAAGAAGCTGATGCCTGCCGTCTACGACCTGGCCAACCGCGGCCTGCTCCCGCCGGGCTTCTCGCTGATCGGGTTCGCCCGCCGCGAGTGGGAGCACGAGGACTTCGCCACGGAGGTGTACGAGGCCGTCAAGGAGCACTCGCGCACGCCGTTCCGGGAGGAGGTCTGGCAGCAGCTGGTGCAGGGCTGCCGCTTCGTGCAGGGCGACTTCGACGACGACGCGGCCTTCGAGACCCTGAAGGCGACGATCGAGGAGCTGGACAAGGCGCAGGGCACGGGCGGCAACTTCGCCTTCTACCTGTCCGTCCCGCCGAAGTTCTTCCCCAAGGTGGTCCAGCAGCTCAAGGACCACGGGCTGGCGCAGAAGGAGGGCTCCTGGCGGCGTGCCGTCATCGAGAAGCCCTTCGGACACGACCTGAAGAGCGCCGAGGAGCTCAACAAGGTCGTCCACGAGGTCTTCCCCCGTGACGAGGTCTTCCGGATCGACCACTACCTCGGCAAGGAGACCGTCCAGAACATCCTGGCGCTCCGCTTCGCCAACACGATGTTCGAGCCGATCTGGAACCGGTCGTACGTCGACCACGTGCAGATCACCATGGCCGAGGACATCGGCATCGGCGGCCGGGCCGGGTACTACGACGGCATCGGCGCGGCCCGTGACGTCATCCAGAACCACCTGCTCCAGCTGCTCGCGCTGACCGCGATGGAGGAGCCCGGCTCCTTCCACCCGAAGGCGCTGGTGGCGGAGAAGCTCAAGGTGCTGACCGCCGTGCAGCTGCCCGAGGACCTGGGCAAGCACACCGTGCGCGGCCAGTACGCGGCCGCGTGGCAGGGCGGCGAGAAGGTCGTCGGGTACCTCGAAGAGGAGGGCATCGACCCCAAGTCGAAGACCGACACCTACGCGGCCATCCGGCTGGAGATCAACAACCGCCGCTGGGCGGGCGTCCCGTTCTACCTGCGGACCGGCAAGCGCCTGGGCCGCCGGGTGACCGAGATCGCGGTGGTCTTCAAGCGGGCCCCGTACCTGCCGTTCGAATCGGGCGCGACCGAGGAGCTGGGGCAGAACGCCCTGGTCATCCGGGTCCAGCCGGACGAGGGCGTGACGGTCCGCTTCGGCTCCAAGGTTCCGGGCACCTCCATGGAGGTCCGGGACGTGACGATGGACTTCGCCTACGGCGAGTCCTTCACGGAGTCGAGCCCCGAGGCGTACGAGCGGCTCATCCTCGACGTGCTCCTGGGCGACGCGAACCTCTTCCCGCGTCACCAGGAGGTCGAACTGTCCTGGAACATCCTCGACCCGATCGAGGAGTACTGGGACAAGCACGGCAAGCCCGCTCAGTACCCGTCGGGCACCTGGGGGCCGGTCGAGGCGGACGAGATGCTCGCACGAGACGGACGGAGCTGGCGCCGGCCATGAAGATCGACCTCACGGAGACCAACTCCAGCAAGATCAATGCCGCGATGGTGCAGGCCCGCCGGGACATCGGCACGCCGGCCATCGGCATGGTCCTCACGCTGGTGATCGTGACCGACGAGGAGAACGCGTACGACGCGCTCAAGTCGGCGAACGACGCGTCCCACGAACACCCCTCGCGGATCGTCGTCGTCATCAAGCGGGCCAGCCGCTCGCCACGCAGCCGCCAGGGCGCCCGGCTCGACGCGGAGATCCGCGTCGGGGGGGACTCCGGCAGTGGTGAGACGGTCGTGCTCCGCCTTCACGGCGAACTGGTCGACCACGCCCAGTCGGTGGTTCTCCCCCTGCTCCTGCCGGACGCCCCGGTGGTCGTCTGGTGGCCGGACGGTGCTCCCACGGACCTGGCGGGCGATCCGCTGGGGACGCTGGGACAGCGCCGGATCTCGGACACGTACTCCTGCGAGGACCCGATCAGGGAGCTCGGGGCCCGGGCGGGGGCGTACGCCCCCGGGGACACGGACCTGTCGTGGACCCGGATCACCCCGTGGCGCTCCATGCTGGCGGCCGCGCTGGACCAGCAGTCCTTGTCGGTCGTCTCGGCGACCGTCGAGGGCGAGACCGAGAACCCGAGCTGCGAGCTGCTGGCCATGTGGCTGGCGGACCGGCTGGAGGTCCCGGTCCGGCGCACGCTGTCGTCGGGCCCGGGCCTGACGGCCGTACGCCTGACGACCAAGGACGGCGACATCGTCCTGGACCGGGCCGATGGGGCGCTGGCCACGCTGTGCATGCCGGGGCAGCCCGACCGTGCGGTGGCGCTCAAGCGCCGCGACACGGCCGAGCTCCTGGCGGAGGAGCTGCGCCGGCTGGACCCGGACAACACGTACGAGTCCGCGCTGAAGTTCGGCGTATCGAAGCTGGAGTCCGCCGCGACCGCGCCCGCGCCGGAGCCGGCTCCGACCGAGCCCGAGGTCAAGCCCGAGGCCGAGTCCGAGGCCCCGGCCCCGAAGCCGGCGGCCAAGCCGGCGAAGAAGGCCGCGGCCAAGTAACCGGGCCCTGCGGGGCTTTCCCCCACCCCGCCCCTTCCCGAAACCGGGGGCTCCGCCCCCAGACCCCCGGTCCTCAAACGCCGGACGGGCTGAAGATCCAGCCTCGCCGGCGTTTGAGGCGCGGGGTCCGGGGCGGAGCCCCGGTTTCGGGAAGGGGCGGGGTGGGGAACGGCTCCGCGCAGCGGTCCCGCCCGCACCGGCACCACCCGCATCACCAACGAAGGCGGCAGCATATGGGTATGACGACTCCCCAGGTCGTCGTCCACCGGGACAAGGAACTGATGGCCCAGGCCGCCGCGGCCCGGCTCATCACGAAGATCGTGGACGCGCAGACGGCCCGCGGCACCGCGTCCGTGGTCCTCACCGGCGGACGCAACGGCAACGGCCTGCTCGCGGCACTGGCCGCCGCCCCCGCGCGGGACGCGATCGACTGGTCCCGGCTGGACCTGTGGTGGGGCGACGAGCGGTACGTCCCCGCCGACGACCCCGAGCGCAACCACACCCAGGCCCGCGAGGCCCTCCTGGACTCCGTCCCGGTGGACCCCGCCCGCGTACACGTGATGCCGGCCTCGGACGGCCCGTACGGGGCCGACGTGGACGCGGCGGCAGCCGCCTACGCGGCCGAGCTGGCGAAGGCGGCCGGCCCGGAGGACCACGGCCCCGTCCCCCGCTTCGACGTGCTGATGCTGGGCGTCGGCCCGGACACGCACGTGGCCTCCCTCTTCCCGGAGCACCCGGCGGCCCGCGAGACCGAGCGCACGGTGGTCGGCGTCCACGGCGCCCCGAAGCCCCCGCCCACCCGGATCTCCCTGACGCTCCCGGCGATCCGGGCGGCCCGTGAGGTCTGGCTCCTGGCGGCCGGCGAGGACAAGGCCGGCGCGGTGTCGATCGCCCTCGGCGGCGCGGGCGAGCTCCAGGCCCCGGCCGCGGCCGCCTACGGCCGCTCCCGCACCCTGTGGCTCCTGGACCGCGCGGCGGCGGCCAAACTCCCGGCCGGGATGTATCCCCCGGCCTCCGCCTGACCGGCAGGAACCGCGAAGGGCCCGCTCTCCCGAGGGGAGCGGGCCCTTCGCGTCCCCGTGGTCAGCTCCGGCCGCGCAGCCGCCGGTACGTGGCCACCAGGGCCTTCGTCGAGGCGTCCAGGCCCGGGACGTCCGCGCCCTCGCTCAGTGCGGGCTCGACGCGCTTGGCGAGCACCTTGCCGAGCTCGACGCCCCACTGGTCGAAGGAGTCGATGTTCCACACCGCACCCTGGACGAAGACCTTGTGCTCGTACAGCGCGATCAGCTGGCCCAGCACCGCCGGGGTGAGCTCGCTCGCCAGGATGGTGGTCGTCGGGTGGTTGCCGTGGAAGGTCTTGTGCGGGACCAGCGACTCGGGGGCGCCCTCCGCGCGCACTTCCTCCGCCGTCTTGCCGAAGGCCAGCGCCTGGGTCTGCGCGAAGAAGTTCGCCATCAGCAGGTCGTGCTGGGCCGCCGGCGCCGCTTCCAGATCCGCCACCGGCCGCGCGAAGCCGATGAAGTCGGCGGGGATCATCCGCGTCCCCTGGTGGATCAGCTGGTAGTACGCGTGCTGCCCGTTGGTGCCGGGCGTGCCCCAGACCACCGGGCCCGTCTGCCACTCCACCGGATTGCCGTCCCGGTCCACGGACTTGCCGTTGGACTCCATGTCCAGCTGCTGCAAGTACGCCGTGAAGCGCGAGAGGTAGTGGCTGTACGGGAGCACCGCGTGCGACTGCGCGTCGAAGAAGGCGCCGTACCAGATCCCCAACAGGCCGAGCAGCAGCGGGGCGTTCTCCTCCACCGGGGCCGTGCGGAAGTGCTCGTCCATGGCGTGGAAGCCGCCCAGCAGCTCCCGGAAGGCGTCCGGGCCGATCGCGATCATCACTGAGAGCCCGATGGCCGAGTCGAAGGAGTAGCGTCCGCCGACCCAGTCCCAGAACTCGAACATGTTGGCCGGATCGATGCCGAAGTCGGTGACCTTCTCGGCGTTGGTGGACAGCGCCACGAAGTGCCGTGCCACGGCGGCCTGGTCGGCGCCCAGCCCGGCGAGCAGCCATGCCCGCGCCGAGGTGGCGTTGGTGATGGTTTCGATGGTGGTGAAGGTCTTGGAGGCGATGATGAACAGCGTCTCGGCCGGGTCCAGGTCCCGCACGGCCTCGTGCAGGTCCGCGCCGTCCACGTTGGACACGAAGCGCACCGTCAGATCGCGGTCGGCGAAGGCCCGCAGGGCCTCGTACGCCATCGCGGGGCCCAGGTCGGAGCCGCCGATGCCGATGTTGACGACGTTCCTGATGCGCTTGCCGGTGAAGCCGGTCCACTCCCCCGCCCTGATCTGGCCGGAGAAGGCCGCCATCTTGTCGAGGACGGCGTGCACGCCGGGGACGACGTTCTCGCCGTCGACCTCGACGACGGCGTCGGCGGGCGCGCGCAGGGCGGTGTGCAGCACCGCCCGGCCCTCTGTCGTGTTGATCTTCTCGCCGCGGAACATCGCCTCGCGCAGTTCGGTCACGCCCGTCGCCGCGGCGAGTTCGCGGAGCAGCGCGAGCGTCTCGTCGGTCACGAGGTGCTTCGAGTAGTCGATGTGCAGGTCCCCGACCCGCAGGGTGTAGCCGGCGCCCCGGCCGGGATTCTCCTCGAACAGCTCCCGCAGATGCGTCTGCCCGAACTCCTCCCGGTGCTTGCCGAGTGCGAGCCACTCGGGCATCCGGTTGAGCTTCATGCGGCTGTCTGCGTTCATCTCGGACATCAACCCACTTCTTCCGTCCTGTCGTGCCCCGCCGTTCTCCAACTTAAGGGATCAGAAGCGGCGCAACGCACACAAAGAGGCCCGGCCCCACAGGAGAAGTTCCTGCGGGACCGGGCCTCACGTCACACTCATCGGGCGGTGTCAGATCTCGCCGCGGAGCTTGGCGAGCGCCTCCGCGAGGATCGCCTCGCCGTCGGCGTCCGAGCGCCGCTCCCGTACGTACGCCAGGTGCGTCTTGTACGGTTCGGTGCGCGGCGGCGCGGGCGGGTTGTCCCGGTCCTGGCCGGCCGGGAACCCGCACCGCGGGCAGTCCCAGGTGTCCGGCACCTGTGCGTCGCTGGCGAAGCTCGGCTGCGTCTCGTGCCCGTTCGAGCACCAGAAGGAGATGCGCAGGCGGGGCGCGGACTCGCCGCGCTCCGCCTCACCCATCGGCCCCGCTCCGACCCGGCTACCACGGATCGCGTTGCCACTTGCCACGGTCGTAACTCCCTGCGTGATGGTGCCGCGGAGTGTGAGTGGAATTTCCGCCGCGGAGCGCCCAAGTCTACGTAAGGCCCAACGCACGTCCAGTGAGCGGAGTTACTGATTCCGCGCCACGAACGCCGGACCTCATGATAGGCCGGGCGGTGCCGACCGGACTGCCGGAATGGCCAGAACGGTCAGCTGCTCGTCTTCATCAGCAGGCCGAGCGCCAGGATGCACGCGAACCACAGCAGACCCACGACGACGGTGATGCGGTCCAGGTTTCGCTCCGCGACGGAGGAGCCGCCGACCGACGACTGCATGCCGCCGCCGAACATGTCGGAGAGGCCGCCGCCCTTGCCCTTGTGCATCAGCACGAGCAGCATCAGCAGGGCGCTGAAGACGATCAGGGCGATCGAGAACCCCATAATCACGGCTGATTCCTACTTTCTGGCTTTTTCAGGCTTTCCGGCTTTGCGGGATGTGCGCGGGGGCCAGTGGCTGGTCGTTCAGCCCCTGGCCCCCGCAAGGGTACGACGGATCCGCCCTACCGCATACTCACTGGTCGCGGAAGCGGACGATCTTGACGAACTCGTCCGCGTCCAGCGCCGCGCCGCCGATCAGGGCGCCGTCGACGTCGGGCTGGGCCATGATCGCCGCGATGTTCCCGGACTTCACGGAGCCGCCGTACTGGATGCGGACCTTGTCGGCCAGCTCCTGCGAGTACAGCTCCGCGAGACGGCCGCGGATCGCCCCGCAGACCTCCTGGGCGTCCTCGGGGGTGGCGACCTCGCCGGTCCCGATGGCCCACACGGGCTCGTACGCGATCACGATGGACTCGACCTCATCGGCCGGGACGTCCTTGAGGCCGCCGTCGAGCTGGGCCAGCGTGTACGGGACCTGCTCGCCTGCCTTGCGGATGTCCAGGCCCTCGCCGACGCACAGGATCGGGGTGAGCCCGTGCCGGTAGGCGGCCTTGACCTTGGCGTTGCAGAGCTCGTCGCTCTCGCCGTGGTACTGGCGGCGCTCGCTGTGGCCGACGGCCACGTACGTGCACTTCAGCTTCGCCAGCATCGCGCCGGAGATCTCACCGGTGTAGGCACCGGAGTCGTGCGCGGAGATGTCCTGCGCGCCGTACTTGATCTTCAGCTTGTCGCCGTCGACCAGGGTCTGGACCGAACGCAGGTCGACGAAGGGCGGCAGGACCGCGACCTCGACGGCGTCGTAGTCCTTGTCGGTGAGCGCGAAGGCGAGCTTCTGGACGTGGGCGATGGCCTCGAGGTGGTTGAGGTTCATCTTCCAGTTGCCCGCCATCAGCGGGGTGCGGCCGTTTACAACAGTCATTAGGGGTCAGCCCTCCAGGGCGGCGAGGCCGGGGAGCGTCTTGCCCTCGAGGTATTCGAGGGAGGCGCCGCCACCGGTCGAGATGTGGCCGAATGCATTCTCGTCGAAGCCCAGGATGCGGACCGCGGCGGCACTGTCGCCACCGCCGACGACGGTGAAGGCGCTGCTGTCGAGCAGGGCCTGGGCGATGGCCGTAGTACCGCCGGCGTAGTCGGGGTGCTCGAAGACGCCGACCGGGCCGTTCCAGAAGACGGTCTTGGCATCGGCGATCTTCGACGCGTACAGCTCGCGCGTCCTGGGGCCGATGTCCAGGCCCTCCTTCTCCTTCGGGATCTCCTGCGCGTCCACGGTCTCGAAGGTGGCCGGGGTCTTGCCCTTGAGGTCCGGGAACTCCGCCGAGACCAGCACGTCGACCGGCAGGAGCAGCTCGACGCCGGTCTCCTCGGCGCGCTTCATGTACTCCTTGACCTTGTCCACCTGGTCCTTCTGGAGCAGGGAGATGCCGACCTCGTAGCCCTTGGCGTGGAGGAAGGTGTAGGCCATGCCGCCGCCGATGAGGATGCGGTCGGCCTTGCCGAGCAGCTCGTCGATGACGGCCAGCTTGTCGGAGACCTTGGCGCCGCCGAGGACCACGACGTACGGGCGCTCGACCTCGGCCGTCAGCTTCTTCAGGACGCCGACCTCGGTGGCGATGAGGTAGCCGGCCGCGTGCGGGAGGCGCGCGGGGAGGTCGAAGACCGAGGCGTGCTTGCGGTGGACGGCTCCGAAGCCGTCGCCGACGTAGATGTCGGCGAGCTGCGCGAGCTGGTCCGCGAAGGCGCCGCGCTCGGCGTCGTCCTTGGAGGTCTCACCGGCGTTGAAGCGCAGGTTCTCGATGACGGCCACCCGGCCGTCGGCGAGGGCCGCGACGGTCTCCTTGGCGGAGGCGCCGACGGTGTCGGTGGCGAACGCGACGTCCGCACCGAGCAGTTCGCCGAGGCGTGCGGCGGCCGGGGCCAGCGAGAAGGCCGGTTCCACGCCGGTTCCCTTGGGGCGGCCCAGGTGCGAGGCCACGATGACGCGGGCGCCGGCGGCGGCGAGCTTCGCGATCGTGGGCTGGACGGCGCGGATGCGGCCGTCGTCGGTGATGGCGCCCTCGGCCAGCGGGACGTTCAGGTCCGCGCGGACGAAGACCCGCTTGCCCTTGACGCCTTCGGCGAGCAGTTCATCGATCGTCTTCATGTGTTCCTACTCCTTTGAGCCCTTCACTCGAAGGGCGAGGAAGGGAGAACGAGGCAAGCAACAGGGCCCGTGCGGCGCATCGTCGCGCTGCTCGGACCCTGTGCTCACATCGTGGTGCCTTGCCCTACGTGCTTAGAGCTGACCGCCGACGAAGACGGTGAGGTCGACGAGACGGTTGGAGTAGCCCCACTCGTTGTCGTACCAGCCGACGACCTTGACCTGCGTACCCTCCTGGACCATGGTCAGGGAGGAGTCGAAGGTGCAGGACGCGGGCCAGTTCACGATGTCGGAAGAGACGATCGCGTCCTCGGTGTAGTCGAGGATGCCCTTGAGCTGACCCTCGGAGGCCTTCTGGAAGGCCGTGTTGATCTCTTCCACGGTGGTCTCGCGGGAGAGCTCCAGCACGAGGTCGGTGACCGAGCCGGTCGGGACCGGGACGCGCATGGCGATGCCGTCCAGCTTGCCCTTGAGCTGCGGAAGTACCAGCGCGGTGGCCTTGGCGGCACCGGTGGAGGTCGGGATGATGTTCTCGGCGGCGGCGCGGGCGCGACGCAGGTCCGAGTGCGGGAAGTCCAGGATGCGCTGGTCGTTCGTGTACGCGTGGACCGTCGTCATCATGCCCTTGACGATGCCGAAGTTCTCGTCGAGGACCTTGGCCATCGGCGCCACGCAGTTGGTGGTGCAGGAGGCGTTGGAGATGACGTGGTGGTTGGCCGCGTCGTACTTGTCCTGGTTGACGCCCATCACGATCGTGATGTCCTCGTCCTTGGCCGGAGCCGAGATGAGGACCTTCTTCGCGCCGGCGGCGAGGTGCTTGACGGCGTCGGCCTTCTTGGTGAAGATGCCGGTCGACTCGATGACGATGTCGGCGCCCAGCTCACCCCAGGGAAGGTTCGCGGGGTCACGCTCGGCGAAGGTCTTGAAGGTCTGGCCACCGACGGTGATGCTGTCGGCGGTGTGGCTGACGTCGTCCTTCAGGCGGCCCAGGATGGTGTCGTACTTGAGCAGATGCACCAGGGTCGCGTTGTCAGTCAGGTCGTTGACACCGACGATCTCGATGTCCGCTCCCTGCTCCAGGAGCGCCCGGAAATAGTTGCGGCCAATGCGGCCAAAACCGTTGATGCCTACGCGGATCGTCACGAACCGATCTCCTCGTTGGGTGCGCCGGTAAGTGCGCCGGCGAGCTGTATGGGATGTCCCCGACCGCTTACGACCCTACCTCTCCGTGAGCTTCTGGGTGACATCGGTCGGGGCGTGCCGGACGGGCCGTTGATCAGCGGTTCAGCGCGCGCAGCGCCTTACCGACGAGTACGGTCCGGTCCGCCGCGGCGGGTACGTGTTCCAGGCCGAAGCCCAGCAGCACGGTGTCGCGTGTGGTGACCGCCGCGTAGGACTTGAACAGTTCCCCGGAGCGGCTCCAGTCGCCGGGAACCTGGGGGCTGCCGGCGGGTGCGCCCTGCGCGGTCCAGTCACCGAGGGAGGTCTCGAAGCCCTCGACGGCCCGGTCCGTGCCGCCGACGGACAGGCGCGCCTCGTCCGCGAAGACGCCGCGGCCGCCGGAGCCCGGGTCGGTGATGTAGGACAGCGAGACCTCCACGGTCCTGCCCGCGTACGCGCTCAGGTCGAAGGAGACCTGCTTCCAGCCGCCGGAGGAACCGGTGAAGCTGTTCCACGCGCCGCTGGTGCCCCGCGGGGTGCAGCCGCCGGCGTCCAGGGTGAGGTAGCGGCGCAGGAAGGGGTGGCCGTTCATGAAGAACCCGGCGGCGCACTCCTCCGGAACGCCCGTGCTGCTCAGGCCGCCCGCGTCCGGCAGGGTGGTCCAGTCGTCGCCCCCGGCCGTACGGGCTTCCAGCGCGGCGTGGTCGTAGCCCTCCTCGGTGTGCCAGTTGAGGGCGAGCTTCAGCTGGGGCCGGTCGGCCGCGGTGACGCCGGTGAGGTCGATCGTGCGGACCAGGCGCTTCCAGTCGTCGTCGGCGTGCAGGGCCGAGGCCATGCCGGCGCCGGCGTAGGGGGCGTACGGGTTCACGACCCCGGTGAATCCGCCCGCCCGGGCGCTCTCGAACTGCGGGAACTGCGCGGGCGCCAGGGTCTCGGAGGTCACCGTGTAGGCGCCGGGGGCGTTCAGCGGGTTGCCCGCGGCGTCGCCGAGGCCGCCCTTCGCCCCGTCGAGGGCGCCGGTGCCCGCGAAGCCGGTGGCGCCGGCGGCGCTCGTACGGCCGTACGCGCCGAGCCAGTACTGGCTGAAGTCGTTGGTCACGGCCCGGCCGACCTGGGCGTTGCCGCCCGTCAGCTCACCGGCCTCGATCAGCTTGCCGCCCTCGTTCAGGAAGTCGCGCACCGCCAGCTGGGTCTCGCCGCCGGGTGTCTTGGCTCCGGTGTAGTGCACGACCGTACCGAAGTGGGAGAGGACGCCGAGGTGGTGCGGGGCGCCCTGGACGGCGACGTCCCAGACCGCCGCGGACCGGCCGTTGGCGCGCAGGGCGTCGACGTACGTCTGGGCGTGCTGGGCCTTGGCCCCCTCCTCCGCGATCACCAGGACGTCCGCGCGCGGCCGCTCGGCCACCGTGTACGTGAAGTGCTCGCTGGCGACCTTCTTGCCGGAGCGGTCCCGGCCCGTGAACCAGACCTCGACCTCGTCGCCGGGCTTCGCGCCGTCGATCTCGGCGCGGTACTCGTCGAACCAGTTGTTGTCCTCGCCGCCGTAGACGTCGCCGCCCTCCCAGGCTTCGAGGTCCTCGTCGTGCGTGCGGCCGCCGTTGATCCGGTACTGGAGCTCCTTGTCCTTCAGCGCCTTGCGGGCCGTGACGGAGACCGTCTGCTCCTCGCCGCGGGCGGCGTAGGAGGTGGTGAAGGGGTCCGGGGTGAAGTCCGCGGCGCTCAGCCCCACGGAGGACGCCGGGCGGTCCGGGTGCGCGGCGCTCTCGCCGACCGAGAGGGCGAAGGGGACGTTCTTGGCGAACTCCGCCTGGATGAGCTTCTCGTTGTCCGGGAAGTTGAAGCCGGAGGCGCAGTCCTCGGGCTTCCACTGGTCGTTCGGGTCGCTCGCCGAGGCGGTCTGGCAGGTGGTCATCTCCGGCGTGAACATCATGATGCCGTTGACGTTGGAGGCGTGACCGTCGGCCTCGCCGTTGGTGGTGTAGAGCTCGGAGGAGACCTGCGGGTAGTAGCCCGGGACCGCCGGGTTCTCCGGGGTGCCGGCGAGCGCCTTGTAGGCGACGTCGTCCGGGGTGGGCGTGGCCACCTGCCAGCCCACGCCGTAGAGGATCAGCTCGGCCGCGGAATGGTAGTTGACGGCGTACTCGAAGCCGATGCGCTTCTGGAAGGCGTCGAGGGCGACGGTCTCGGGCTCGGAGGAGGGGCTCGGGCCGCGGTAGGTCTCGCTCGCCTGGTTCGGCGAGGAACCCTCGTTGTCGTAGCCCCACTTGAAGGCGAAGTTGCGGTTGAGGTCGACGCCGTCGCCGGCGGCGGTCCTGCCGTCGCCGTTGTTGTCGCGCAGGTTCTTGCGCCACAGCCGCCGGCCGTCGGGCGCGTGCGTGTAGTCGTACCCGTCGGGGTTGGCGCTGAGCAGGAACCACAGCTCGCTGGAGTCCACCAGCCTGGTGATCCGCGGGTCCTTGCCGTAGTTGTCGAGCGTGTGGTGCATCAGCCGCCGGGTCATCTCGGGGGTGATCCACTCGCGGGCGTGCTGGTTGGACATGTAGAGGACGGACGGTTTGTCGCCGTCCTTGGTCTTCTTGGCGTTCTTGGTGACCTTGAGGGCGAGGATGTCCTTGCCCTGGACGGTCTTGCCGAGGGAGACGACCTTGGTGAGCCCGGGGTTCTCCTGGGCGGTCCGCAGGATCTCCTCCTGGAGGCCGCCCTTGCCGCTGTACGGGCGGAACACCCCCTCGCCGGCGGCCTTGGCACGGGCCAGGCCCTGGGCCGGGACCTTGCGCTCGGTGAGCTCGACGCCCTGGGCGGCGAGCTCCTCGGCCTGGCCGCCGGTGAGGAAGAGCTCGACGTGGGCGGTCCCGGTCTCGGGGGCGCGCTCGCTGAGCTCGTGGGCGTCCTGGCCGGCGGCGAGGACGAGCGGGACCTGTTCCCGGGTGATGTCGGCGTCGTAGACCCGCACCTCGTCGGCGCCGGGTGCGCCGGCGGATGCGGGGCCGGGCTGGTTCTGGGCCGCCGCGGGCAGGGCGGCGAGTGTGGTTGCGAAGACGAGTGCGCTTGCGGCGAGGATCGATCTCGCGCGGTGACTCATGTGCCCCCCTGGGCGTCGTCTGCCACGAAAGCGTTCGGACGACAGACTCAAGACCGGCCCATGCTCATGTCAATGGGGCGTGCCGCGCCGGGGCGCGAAGGGGCCCGCACGAGTGATCGTGCGGGCCCCTTCGGCCGTACATGACTAACCGGCCATGTTGTCGGCCATCTCCTCGCTGAGGTCGAGGTTCGACTCGGTGCCCGGGATGCCGAGATCCTGGGCCCGCTTGTCGGCCATCGCCAGCAGGCGGCGGATCCGGCCCGCGACCGCGTCCTTGGTCAGCGGCGGGTCGGCGAGCGCGCCCAGCTCCTCCAGGGAGGCCTGCTTGTGCTCCATGCGCAGCCGGCCGGCCGCGGCGAGGTGCTCGGGGACCTCCTCGCCGAGGATCTCCAGCGCGCGCTGCACCCGGGCCCCGGCGGCCACCGCGGCCCGCGCCGAGCGGCGCAGGTTGGCGTCGTCGAAGTTGGCGAGGCGGTTGGCGGTGGCGCGCACCTCCCGCCGCATCCGGCGCTCCTCCCAGGCCAGTACCGACTCGTGCGCGCCGAGGCGGGTCAGCAGGGCGCCGATCGCGTCGCCGTCGCGGACCACGACCCGGTCGACCCCGCGCACCTCGCGCGCCTTCGCCGCGATGGAGAGCCTGCGGGCGGCGCCCACCAGGGCCAGGGCGGCCTCCGGGCCGGGGCAGGTGACCTCCAGGGAGGAGGACCGGCCCGGCTCGGTGAGCGAGCCGTGAGCCAGGAAGGCGCCGCGCCAGGCCGCCTCGGCGTCACAGGTGGCCCCGGAGACCACCTGCGGCGGAAGACCCCGGATCGGCCGTCCGCGACCGTCCACGAGGCCGGTCTGGCGCGCGAGCTGGTCACCGCCGGCCACGACGCGGACCACGTAGCGGCTGCCGCGGCGCAGTCCGCCGGGGGCCATCACCACCAGGTCCGAGGAATGGCCGAAGATCTCCAGGATGTCCTTGCGCAGGCGCCGGGCGGCGATCCCCGTGTCCAGCTCCGCCTCGATGACGATCCGTCCGCTCACCAGGTGCAACCCGCCCGCGAACCGAAGAATCGCCGAGACCTCCGCCTTCCTGCAGCAGGTCCGGGTGACGGGCAGGCGGGAGATCTCATCCTTCACCGCGGGCGTCATCGCCATGGGCCGATCCTTCCATGCATCCGAAAAATACGGTCGTACGCGGCGGCAAGCAGCTCCGGGTCGTGCTTCGGAGAGCCGTCCTGCCTGGCCACGGGCGCCAGCTCGACCGCGGCACCGAACCGTTTCGCGGCATCGGCAAGGGACTCGCGGTCGGGCACGGCGGCCTGATCGGCCAGCACCACGTCCAGGGCGAGTTTAGGGGCGTGTCGGGCCAAAACCTCCAAATGACGCTGCGGAGAGAAGCCCTCTGTTTCGCCGGGCTGCGGCGCGAGGTTCAACGAGAGGACCCGGCGGGCCTTCGTCTCGACCAGCGCGTCGAGCAGTTCCGGCACCAGCAGGTGCGGAATGACGGAGGAGAACCAGGACCCCGGACCGAGCACCACCCAGTCGGCGTCCAGGACCGCCCGGGCGGCCTCCGGCACGGCCGGCGGGTCGCTCGGCACGACCTGTACGGAGAGCACCTCGCCCGGGGTCAGCGCCACCGTGGCCTGCCCGCGGACGGTGTCCACGTCCTCGGGACGGGCCGGGTCGTGCCCCCTGACCAGGGCCTGGAGCTCCAGCGGCACCGCCGACATCGGCAGCACCCGGCCCTGCGCCCCGAGCAGCCTGCCCACCAGGTCCAGGGCCTGGACGGGGTCGCCGAGCTGTTCCCACAGGGCGACGATCAGCAGGTTGCCGACGGCGTGCCCGTGCAGGTCGCCCTCGGACTGGAAGCGGTGCTGGATGACCCGGGCCCAGGTCTGGCCCCAGTCGTCGTCCCCGCACAGCGCGGCCAGCGCCTTGCGCAGATCGCCGGGCGGCAGCACGCCGAGCTCCTCCCGGAGCCGGCCGCTGGAGCCGCCGTCGTCGGCGACGGTGACCACGGCGGTGAGGTCACCGGTGATCCGGCGCAGGGCGGCGAGGGAGGCCGACAGGCCCTGGCCGCCGCCGAGCGCGACCACCTTGGGCGCGGCGCCGCGCCGGCGGCCGGAGCGGCCCGCGCCGTCCTCGCCCCTTCCCGGGGTGAGGCGGCGCAGGCGGCTCAGTCGCGGGGTCCGAGCGATCACTCGCGCCCCATGTCCCGGTGGACTACGACGGTCTCGACTCCCTCGGAGGCGAGGCGGGCGGCGAGCTTCTCGGACATGGCCACGCTGCGGTGCTTGCCGCCCGTGCACCCGACCGCGATGGTCACGTACCGCTTGCCCTCGCGGCGGTAGCCGGTGGCGATGAGCTGGAGCAGCTCGGTGTAGCGGTCGAGGAACTCCTTGGCGCCGGGCTGGCTGAAGACGTACCCCGACACCTCCTCGTTGAGCCCGGTGAAGGGGCGCAGCTCCGGGACCCAGTGCGGGTTCGGGATGAAGCGGCAGTCGACGACGAGGTCGGCGTCGACGGGGAGGCCGTACTTGTAGCCGAAGGACATGACGGTGGCCCGCAGCTCGGGCTCCTCGTCCCCGGCGAACTGGGCGTCCATCTTGGCGCGCAGCTCGTGCACGTTCAGGCTGGAGGTGTCGATCACCAGGTCGGCGTCGCCGCGCAGCTCGCGCAGCAGGTCCCGCTCGGCGGCGATGCCGTCGGTGATGCGCCCGTCGCCCTGGAGCGGGTGCGGGCGGCGGACCGATTCGAAGCGGCGGACCAGCGCGTCGTCGGAGGACTCCAGGAAGACGATGCGGCGGGTGACGCCCTTGCTGTCGAGGTCGGCGAGGGACTCACGCAGGGCGTCGAAGAACTGCCGGCCCCGGACGTCGACGACGACCGCGATGCGCGCCACGTTGCCCTGGGAACGGGCACCGAGCTCCACCATGGTGGGGATCAGCGCCGGCGGGAGGTTGTCGACGACGAACCAGCCGAGGTCCTCCAGACACTTGGCCGCCGTACTACGGCCGGCCCCGGACATCCCGGAGATGATCACCAGCTCGGGGATGGCCGCCTCGGCGCTCTCGCCGGGCTCCACTGTCGTGCCCGTACTCACCTGTGCTCCGTCTCGGTCGTGCGTCGTCTCGTGCTCGGTCATTGCTCGGTCCCCCGTTCGGACGATGCTCCCGCTGGCGCGGGGTTCTCGTCCTCAATGATCTCTCCTGTGGCCATGTTGACGGCAGGACCGGCGGGAACAGCCCGGGCGAGGGCCGCCACCACCGTCTCCGCCGTCTTGCGGCCTATGCCGGGGACCTCGCAGATCTGGTCGATTGTCGCCTGTCTCAGCTTCTTCACCGAACCGAAGTGCTTGATCAGGGCCTGCTTGCGGCTCTCGCCGAGGCCGGGCACGGCGTCGAGCGGACCTGCCTTCAGACGCTTTCCCCGCTTGTTGCGCTGGTACTGGATGGCGAAGCGGTGGGCTTCGTCACGCACCCGCTGGAGCAGGTAGAGGCCCTCGCTGGTACGGGGTAGGACGACCGGATCGTCCTCGCCGGGCAGCCAGACCTCCTCCAGCCGCTTGGCCAGGCCGCACACGGCCACGTCGTCGACCCCGAGCTCCTCCAGGGCCCGCTTGGCGGCGGCGACCTGCGGCTGCCCGCCGTCGACCACGACGAGCTGGGGCGGGTACGCGAAGCGCTTGGCCCGCCCGTCGTCCTCGGGCACCTCGCCGTCCCCTTCCTCCGCCTCCCACTCGCCCGTCCTCAGCTTCTCCTGGAGGTAGCGGCGGAAGCGCCGGGAGACCACCTCGTGCATGGAGCGGACGTCGTCCTGCCCCTCGAACGACTTGATCTGGAAGCGCCGGTACTCGCTCTTGCGGGCCAGCCCGTCCTCGAAGACGACCATCGACGCGACGACGTCGTCTCCCTGGAGGTGGGAGATGTCGAAGCACTCGATGCGCAGCGGGGCGCCGTCGAGGTCCAGGGCCTCGGCGATCTCCTCCAGGGCCCGGGAGCGGGTCGTGAGATCGCTGGCGCGCTTGGTCTTGTGCAGGGCGAGGGACTGCTGCGCGTTGCGGTGGACGGTCTCCATGAGGGCCTTCTTGTCGCCGCGCTGCGGTATCCGCAGGCTGACCTGGGACCCGCGGCGCTCGGCGAGCCACTGGCTCAGCGCGGGCGTGTCCTCCGGGAGCGCCGGGACCAGCACCTCCTTGGGGACGGCCTCGCCCTTCTCCTCGCCGTACAGCTGCTGGAGGGCGTGCTCGACGAGCCCGGCCGTGTCGACGGCCTCGACCTTGTCGGTGACCCAGCCGCGCTGGCCGCGGACCCGGCCGCCCCGGACGTGGAAGATCTGCACCGCGGCTTCGAGCTCGTCCTCGGCGACCGCGATCAGGTCGGCGTCGGTGGCGTCGGCGAGGACGACCGCGTTCTTCTCCATGGCGCGGCGCAGCGCCCCGATGTCGTCGCGCAGCCGGGCGGCCTTCTCGTACTCCATCTCCTCGGCCGCCTCGTGCATCTCCTTCTCCAGGCGGGAGAGGTAGGCGCCGGTGCGGCCGGCCATGAAGTCACAGAAGTCCTCGGCCAGTTCGCGGTGCTCCTCGGGGGTGACCCGGCCGACGCAGGGCGCGGAGCACTTGCCGATGTAGCCGAGCAGGCAGGGGCGGCCGATCTGGGCGGAGCGCTTGAACACTCCTGCGGAGCACGTCCGCACCGGGAACACCCGCAGCATCAGGTCGACGGTCTCACGGATCGCCCAGGCGTGCCCGTACGGACCGAAGTAGCGCACGCCCTTCTTCTTGGGCCCCCGCATGACCTGGACCCGCGGGTACTCCTCGTTGAGGGTGACGGCGAGGGAGGGGTAGCTCTTGTCGTCCCGGTACTTGACGTTGAACCGGGGGTCGAACTCCTTGATCCACGAGTACTCCAGCTGGAGCGCCTCCACCTCGGTGGACACCACGGTCCACTCGACGGAGGCGGCCGTGGTCACCATGGTGGCGGTACGGGGGTGCAGGCCGGCGACGTCCTGGAAGTAGCTGGCCAGGCGCTGGCGCAGGCTCTTGGCCTTCCCGACGTAGATCACCCGGCGGTGCTCGTCGCGGAACCTGTAGACCCCCGGGGAGTCGGGGATCTGTCCCGGCTTGGGGCGGTAACTGGAAGGGTCGGCCATGCCAACCACCCTACTTGCGCCCGCCGACAACCGACCCGCCCCCAGCCCGGGGCGGAGCCCCGATCTTTCAGCCTCGCCAGGGGGTCCCCCCGGACGGAGTCTGGGGGAGTTTGAGGCGCGGGGTCTGGGGCGGAGCCCCGGGACGCGGCGGGGCGGGAGACGACGCACCGCGGGGCCCGGCCCCTGACGGAGACCGGGCCCTGCGGGCGAGGAGCTACGCCTCGGCGGTGGTACGGCGCGCACGGCGAAGGACAAGGAACCCCAACCCCGCCCAGCGCGAGCACACCGCCGGCCACCAGCCCGACCGACACGGCCCCGGCCTCCGCCTCGGCGGCGCCGGGAGCGTACCCACCCGCCATCCCGCCCTCGGCATACGCGGACCCCGGCAGCTTGTCCCCGTACGCCCGGGCCACCCGCGCCCGGTACGCCCCGAGCGTGGTGCCCCCGGCACCCACGGCCCGTACGGCGTCCTCGTCCAGCGGCAGCACCCGACTGCCCCCGGCCACGTACCACGCGTCGATCTGCGGCTCCCGGAACACCGTCCCGCCGGGCAGCTTCGCGGCGCCGAGCCGCGCGTAGCGGAATTCGTCGTCGCCGGTGGCGATGTTCACCACCTGCCACCCGGCCTCGGTCCGCGCCGTCCACAGCGCGGCCTGCTGCCCGTCGGAGGCGACCGCCTTGCTGGCGAGGAACTCCAGGCGGGCGACGGACGCGCCGGCCTTGCCCGCGACGAAGTCCGGGGAGAGGTGGTTGACCGGTATCGCCTCGCCTTCGATCCGGGGTCGCGCGGCGGCCTGGGAGACCTTGCCCTCCCGGGCGAAGAAGCGGGAGAGGGTGGCCAGGGTGCCGGGCTCGGCGGCCGCCTGCGCGGCGGCGGCCCTGTGCTCGGCGGTGGCGGCCTCGGGCTGCGGCACGGGGGCCGCGGCGGCCTGCGGGGCGAGCCCGAGGAGGCCGGTGGCGGCGAGGACCGCGGCGGCGGCGGTGGCGCGCAGGGTCATGGCGTTCACGCCCCGATCCGGTAGAGCGAGTGGGTCCAGGAGAAGGTGCTGTTGTTCACGTACCAGGCGTGGGAGGCCCAGTTGTAGCGGTCGCTGGAGGGCCAGGGATCGCCCCAGTAGACCCAGCTGTTGGCGGTGTCGTAGCCGTAGACGACGTGCATGTGGCCGCCGCCGCCCGACCACTGGATCCGGGTCTCGATCGGGCGGTTGGCGTTGATCTCGGTCTGGACGGTGGAGTACTGGAGCCAGCCGTTGACGTACGAGCCGGGGTTGATGCCCGCCCAGCGCAGTCCGGTCTGGACGTTGCCGAGGGTGGCCTGGTTGTTCGGGCAGTCGTAGCCCTGCTGGCGGTTGAAGGCGGCGTTGCAGAACTGGTTCTGGGTGTAGTTGCGGCCGAACCAGGTGGCGATGGTGTTGCCGCCCGCGGCCCAGCACCAGTTGGTCTTCTGCTGGGCCTGCATGGTGATGTTCAGGCGCTTGGTGCCGAGGGTGGAGTCGGTACCGGCCTCGGCGGCGGTGGCGGCGGCGGCGGGCAGGGCGAACAGCAGGGCGGTGAGGAAGGCGGCCAGGGAAAGCCGCCGGTTTCGGTTGCGCATCGCGTTCCTCCCGAGGTGGGGAGTGGGGGGTGGAGGAGCGCGTCCGGACGCTGTGGAGGAGCATCAGGGAGTTGTCGCGATCAGGTCAACAGGCTTCAATACGCCGTGACATTGCAGTGTGAACGGTGGGGCTGTGGTGTGAACGGTTGCTGTCGTTTCACCTGGTCCCCCGGCACCACCGTCGCCCTCCCCCACGGCGGCGCGCGTGAACGTTCACAGAGGAGTGGCCATGCGGACGACCGCGGACCCGGCAGAACTCGGCCAGTTGCTGCGCGGCGGCCCCTTCCACCTCGCCCTCCGCGCCGCCCTCGCCGCGCGCGGCCTGCCCCTGCACCGGATACAGCACCGGCTCGCGGCGCAGGGCATCAAGGTCGGCGTCACCAGCCTCAGCTACTGGCAGCAGGGCGCCCGTCGGCCGCGCCGCGCGGAGTCGCTGCGGGCCGTCACCGCGCTGGAGCGGATCCTGGAGCTGCCCGACGGCGCCCTCCTGCGCCTGCTGGCCACCCCGGAGTCCGACCCCGGCCCCGCCCGCCCGGCCACCCGCTCCTACCGGGCCCTCTTCGCCATGGGCGGGGCCGTGGAGCGGCTGCTCAACGGGATGGAGCTCCCCCCGGACGGCGGGCTGCACTCGCTCGGCCACCACGAGCGGGTCCGCATCGGACCGGCGGGCGAGATGCAGGCGCGCGAGTCGCAGCAGATCGTCCGGGCGCATCGCGACGGGGTGGACCGCTATCTCGCCGTCCACCACGGCGACCCGGGCTGCGACGTGTCCCGGACGCGCGTGACGGCGTACGAGAACTGCCGCACGGGCCGCGTACGGTGCCACCCGCAGGCCGGGGTGGTGGTCGCGGAGCTGCTCTTCGACGCGCGGCTGCGGCGCGGGGACACGTACGTCTTCGGCTACGGCATCGAGGACGGCACGGGAGCCCGCAGCAGCGAGTACGTGCGCGGCTTCAGCTACGCGGGCGGCCAGTACATGCTCCAGGTCCGCTTCGACGAGGCGGCCCTGCCGGTGCGCTGCCGGCGCTTCGCCCGCGCCGGGCCCGAGGCCCCGCGCACCGGACTCGTGGACCTGACGCCGAGCGGCCGGCACCGGGCGGTGCACCTGGTGGAGCAGGGGGTGCGGCGCGGGATCCTCGGGATCGCCTGGGACTGGGACTGATTCCCCGCCCCCGGCGGCTCAGCCCGCGATGAGCTTGCCGTTCTCCGCCCTGACCGGGACGGCGGGCAGCGGGTCGGTGGCCGGGCCGCGCAGGACCTTGCCCGTCGCCACGTCGAAGCGGCTGCCGTGGCAGGGGCAGTTCCCCTCCCCTTCGACGATCTTGTCCAGGACGCAGCCGGCGTGCGTGCACTGGGCGCTGAACGCCTTGTACTGGCCCTGCGCCGGACAGCTGACGATCAGCTTCCGCTCCCGGTACAGCTTCGCGCCGCCCACCGGGACGTCGGCCTCGGCGCCCAGCTCCACCGGCGCGGTGGGGGTGGCCGGGGTGTTGCCTCCGCTGTTGGTCGCGGTGGAGCAGGCCGCGAGCGTCGCTCCGGCGCCGGCGGCCCCGGCGAGCGCGGCGGCGCCCTTGAGGACGGTACGGCGGGCGGCTGACTGCGGCGCGGGCATGCGGATCTCCAGAGATGAGGGCGCGAGGGGGGCGGGGCGCCGGGGCCCGGTCGGGGCACCGGCCCACCCGACGATACCGCCGTGCCATGAGGTAGCTTCCCCCGCGTGATCGTCGTCGGCGGAGAAGCCCTCATCGACCTGGTGCCCGTGGCGCGGCCGCCGGGCGCGCTGCTGCCCCGGCCGGGCGGTGGACCGTACAACACCGCGCTCGCGCTCGGGCGGCTCGGCGCCGAAGTGGCCTTCTGCTCGCGCGTCTCGGCGGACGGCTTCGGCGAGAGCCTGCTGGCCGGGCTGCGGGCCGCCGGGGTGGACGTGTCGCTGGTCCAGCGCGGACCGGAGCCGACCGCTCTCGCCGTGCCCTCGCTGGCCCCGGACGGCTCGGCCTCGTACGGCTTCTACGTAGAGGGCACGGCGGACCGGCTGTTCACCCTGCCGCCCGCCCTGCCGGAGGGGGTACGGGCCCTCGCGCTCGGCACCTGCTCGCTGGTCCTGGAACCGGGCGCGAGCGCGTACGAGTCCCTGCTGCGCCGGGAGTCCCGGCGCGGGCTGCTGACCCTGCTGGATCCGAACATCCGGCCGGCGCTGATCGCGGACCCGGCGGCGTACCGCGCGCGCTTCCTGGACCGGCTGCTGCCGCACACGACCGTCCTCAAGCTGTCGGAGGAGGACGCGGCCTGGCTGGGCGGCCGGGTCGGCGACTGGCTGGCGGCCGGACCCTCGGCGGTGGTGCTGACCCGGGGCGCGGCGGGCCTGACGGTCTGGACGCGGGAGGGCGCGGAGCACTCGGTCGCGGCCCGCCGGGTCGAGGTCGCGGACACGATCGGGGCGGGCGACACCGTCAATGCCGCCCTCCTGCACCGGCTCGCCGGTGCGCCGGACCGCTCGGTGGACTGGCCGGACGTCCTGGCCTACGCCGCCCACGCAGCCGCCCTGACCTGCACCCGGCCTGGCGCGGAGCCGCCGTACGCGGCGGAGCTCAGCCGATAGCGGCCGGGCCGCCCCACCAGCCCCGCCGGTGTGTGAGGCGCGGGGGTCCGGGGCGGAGCCCCGATCTTTCAGCCCCGCCGGGCAAATCCAGCCCCGCCGGCGTTTGAGGCGCGGGGGTCCGGGGGCGGAGCCCCGATCTTTCAGCCCCGCCGGCGTTTGAGGCGCGGGGGTCCGGGGGCGGAGCCCCCCGGCAGCGGCGGCGCGGACCGGAAAGGGGCCCGGCCATCGGCCGGGCCCCTCTTCGGCTGAGCTCAGCGCAGCGGCTACGCCTTGGGGGCCCGCGCCGCCGTCTTCTTGGCCGCAGCCGCCTTCTTGGCCGGGGCCTTCTTCGCGACCGCGGTCCGCTGCGGCGGCACCGCGTCCGAGACCCGGTCCGCGCCCAGGATGTCCCGCAGGAACTTGCCCGTGTGGCTCGCGCCCACCGAGGCCACCGCTTCCGGCGTGCCCTCGGCCACCACCAGGCCGCCGCCGTAACCGCCCTCCGGTCCCATGTCGATGACCCAGTCCGCGGTCTTGATGACGTCCAGGTTGTGCTCGATGACGATCACCGAGTTGCCCTTGTCCACCAGCCCCGACAGCACCTTGATCAGCTTCGAGATGTCCTCGAAGTGCAGACCCGTCGTCGGCTCGTCCAGCACGTACACCGTCCGGCCCGTCGAGCGCTTCTGGAGCTCGGAGGCCAGCTTCACGCGCTGCGCCTCACCGCCCGACAGCGTCGGCGCGGACTGCCCGAGGCGGACGTAGCCCAGCCCGACCTCGTTCAGCGTCTTCAGGTGACGCGCGATCGTCGGCACCGCCTCGAAGAAGCCCAGCGCCTCCTCGATCGGCATGTTCAGGACTTCGGCGATGGACTTGCCCTTGTAGTGGACCTCCAGCGTCTCCCGGTTGTACCGGGCGCCGTGGCACACCTCGCACGGGACGTAGACGTCCGGCAGGAAGTTCATCTCGATCTTGATCGTGCCGTCGCCGGAGCAGTTCTCGCACCGGCCGCCCTTCACGTTGAAGGAGAAGCGGCCCGGCAGATAGCCGCGCACCTTCGCCTCCATCGTCTCCGCGAAGAGCTTGCGCACGTGGTCGAAGACGCCGGTGTACGTCGCCGGATTCGACCGCGGGGTCCGGCCGATCGGGGACTGGTCGACGTGCACGACCTTGTCGACGAGCTCGTCCCCGTCCACCCGCGTGTGCCGCCCCGGCACCGAGCGGGCGCCGTTCAGCTCGCGCGCCAGGTGCGTGTAGAGGATGTCGTTGACCAGCGTCGACTTGCCCGAGCCCGACACACCGGTCACGGCCGTGAGCACGCCCAGCGGGAAGGACACGTCGATGTCCCGCAGGTTGTTCTCCTTGGCTCCGTGGACGGTCAGCCTGCGCTCCCCGTTCACGGGCCGGCGCACGTCCGGGATCGCGATGGACTTCTTGCCGGC
This sequence comes from Streptomyces sp. NPDC028910, assembly GCF_055564955.1. Taxonomy (NCBI): domain Bacteria; kingdom Bacillati; phylum Actinomycetota; class Actinomycetes; order Kitasatosporales; family Streptomycetaceae; genus Streptomyces; species Streptomyces sp. NPDC028910. Next base: position 112,323 of record NZ_JBVHVF010000014.1, read on the forward strand.
CAGGTACTGCCCGGTCATCGACTCGGTGTTCTTCAGCAGGTCCTTCAGCGAACCGCTGTGCACCACCTTGCCGCCGTGCTCGCCCGCCCCCGGACCGATGTCCACGACCCAGTCGGCCACCTTGATGGTGTCCTCGTCGTGCTCGACCACGATGAGCGTGTTGCCCATGTCCCGCAGCCGCACCAGAGTCTCGATCAGCCGGTGGTTGTCCCGCTGGTGCAGGCCGATGGAGGGCTCGTCCAGCACGTAGAGCACGCCGACCAGGCCGGAGCCGATCTGCGTGGCGAGCCGGATGCGCTGGGCCTCGCCGCCGGACAGGGTGCCGGCGGCCCGGTTGAGCGAGAGGTAGTCGAGGCCGACGTCCACGAGGAAGCGGAGGCGCTCGTTGACCTCCTTCAGGACCCGCTCGGCGATCTTCTTGTCGCGGGCGTCGAGGCGCATCCGCCCCAGGAAGTCCGCGCACTCGCTGATCGACATGGCGGCGACCTCGGCGATGGACTTCTCCATCACCGTCACGGCGAGCACGATCGGCTTGAGGCGGGTGCCCTCACAGGTCGGGCACGGCACCTCGCGCATGTAGCCCTCGAAGCGCTCGCGACTGGCGTCGCTCTCCGACTCCGCGTGCCGCCGCTTGACGAACGGCACGGCGCCCTCGAAGGCCGTCGTGTACGCCCGCTCCCGCCCGTACCGGTTGCGGTAGCGGACCTCGATCTGCGTCTTGTGCCCGTAGAGCAGGGCCTTCTTCGCGCGCGCCGGCAGCCCGGCCCAGGCGATGTCGGTCCGGAAGCCGAGCTCCTCGGCGAGCGCGCCGACCAGCCGCTGGAAGTAGTCCTTGGTGTGACCGAGCGACCACGGAGAGACCGCTCCCTCGTCCAGGGACTTGTCCTCGTCCGGAATGATCAGCTCCGGGTCCACCTCCATGCGCGTGCCGATGCCGGTGCACTCGGGGCAGGCGCCGAAGGGCGAGTTGAAGGAGAAGGAGCGCGGCTCCAGCTCCTCGAAGGACAGGTCGTCGTAGGGGCAGTAGAGGTGCTCGGAATACATCCGCTCACGCTCGGGGTCGTCCTCCGCGAGGTCGACGAAGTCCAGGATCACCATGCCGCCGGAGAGGCCGAGGGCCGTCTCCACGGAGTCGGTGAGCCGGCGCTTGGCGCTCTCCTTGACGGTGAGGCGGTCGATGACCACCTCGATGGTGTGCTTCTCCTGCTTCTTCAGCGTGGGCGGCTCGGAGAGCTGGATGGTCTGCCCGTCCACCCGCGCCCGGCTGTAGCCCTTGGTCTGGAGGTCGGAGAAGAGGTCGACGAACTCGCCCTTGCGCTCGCGCACCAGCGGCGAGAGCACCTGGAAGCGGCTGCCTTCGGGGAGCGCGAGCACCTTGTCGACGATCGCCTGCGGCGACTGGCGCGAGATGGGGCGGCGGCATTCCGGACAGTGCGGCTTGCCGATGCGGGCGAAGAGGAGGCGGAGGTAGTCGTAGACCTCGGTGATGGTGCCCACGGTCGAGCGCGGGTTGCGCGAGGTCGACTTCTGGTCGATCGAGACGGCCGGGGAGAGGCCCTCGATGAAGTCGACGTCGGGCTTGTCCATCTGCCCGAGGAACTGGCGGGCGTACGACGAGAGCGACTCGACGTAGCGGCGCTGACCCTCGGCGAAGATCGTGTCGAAGGCCAGGGAGGACTTGCCCGACCCGGAGAGTCCGGTGAAGACGATGAGTGAGTCGCGGGGCAGGTCGAGCGAGACGTTCTTGAGATTGTGCTCGCGAGCGCCACGAACGATGAGACGGTCGGTCACGCCGGTCCGCACCTTTCTTGAGAGAGCGGGGGGCACGGGGCCCCCGTCCCAGGGTATGGGGGGCGCCTCTGCGATGGGCTTGCTGTGTGGACTTCCGAGCGTATAGCACGCACATTCGATTTACGGCACTCCGCAGACCTCTTCACCCGATCGTGTGGCCGCGGGCCCGCGGCCACTAGGCTCGCTCTCATGACTGATCATGTGCACGACCTGCGATCTGTACGTGAAGCGACCGACCGGCTCCTGACCGCGGCCGCGAAGCTGGACGACGCCGCCCTGGCCGGGGAGTCACTGCTCCCAGGCTGGAGCCGCGGCCACGTCCTGGCCCACCTCGCGCGCAACGCGGACGCCCTCGTCAACGTCTTCGAGGGGCGCCCCATGTACGAGAGCGCCGCCGCGCGCGACGCGGACATCGAGCGCGACGCCGGCCGGCCCCTGGAAGAACACCTGGCGGACCTCCGTGATTCCGGGGCCCGCTTCCTCGCCACCACGGAGGCCGACCAGGACTGGTCCCGCACCGTCGAGCTGCGCAACGGCGTCACGGACCTGGCCGCCAACGTGCCGTTCCGCCGGCTCGTCGAGGTCGAGCTGCACCACGTCGACCTGAACATCGGCTACGGCCTCGAAGACCTCCCCGAGGAGTTCACCGACCGCGAGATCGCCTTCCTCGCCGACCGCTGGTCCGGTCGCCCGGAGGTCCCGCCGGTGACCCTGAAGACCTACCACGGCGACCGGGTCTGGCACACCGGCGGCTCCGAGGGCTCCCCCGTGACCGTCAGCGGCACCCCGGACGAGCTGCTCGGCTGGCTCGCCGGGCGCGGCCTCAAGGGCGCCCACCTCACCGTCGAAGCCGCCGAGGGCCAGGGCCTCCCCGAGCTCCCGCCGCTCTAGGTCCAACCCCTCTAGGATCAAGTCATGACGTACACCGGAGAGGTCAAGGTCGGCGGTCCGGCCGACGTGCACGAGCTCGCGGACCTGATGATTTCCAAGGTCGCGGTGGGCGCGATGAACAACAACGCCTACCTGCTGCGCTGCCGGGCCACCGACGAGCAGCTGCTCATCGACGCGGCCGCCGACGCGGACACGCTGCTGAGCCTGATCGGGGACGACGGCATCGCGTCCGTCGTCACCACCCACCGGCACGGCGACCACTGGGGCGCCCTCCAGGCCGTGGTCGACGCGACCGGGGCGACCACCTACGCGGGTGCCCACGACGCCGAGGGCATCCCCGTGACGACCGACGTCCCGGTGGCGGACGGGGACACCGTGCGCGTCGGACGGGTCGAGCTGACCGCCCGCCACCTGGTGGGCCACACCCCCGGTTCGATCGCCCTGATCTACGACGACCCGCACGGCCACCCGCACCTCTTCACCGGGGACTGCCTCTTCCCGGGCGGCGTCGGCAACACCGGGGGCGACCCCAAGGCCTTCGCGCGGCTGATCGACGACGTCCAGCACAAGCTCTTCGAGCAGTTGCCGGACGAGACCTGGGTCTACCCGGGACACGGCAACGACACCACGCTCGGCGCGGAGCGTCCGCACCTGGGCGAGTGGCGCGAGCGCGGCTGGTAGGCACCGCATCGCGTCAACTTCGGTACGCGGCGCACTCCTTCCGGTCGTTGACGACCGAACTCACGTCCCGAGGGGCGGGGAACGGGTATTTGGTGCGGCATGCAACAAGACCCCTCCCCGTCCCTCGCCTCCTCCCCCACCCCCACCGCGGCCCCCACCTCCCCGCCCGCCGAAGCCGACGGCACCCCCCGGCCCGGCATGCTGCGGCTCGCCTCGGCCTCGCTCGCCGGGACCGCGATCGAGTTCTACGACTTCTTCGTCTACGGAACGGCCGCCGCCCTCGTGCTCGGCCCGCTCTTCTTCCCCTCCTTCTCCCCGCTCGCCGGGACCCTCGCCGCCTTCGGCACCTTCGGCGTCGGTTTCCTCGCCCGCCCCCTGGGCTCGGCGGTGTTCGGCCACATCGGCGACCGCTACGGCCGGCGCCCGGTCCTGCTCGGTTCCCTGCTGCTCACCGGCCTGGCCACGGTCGCGGTCGGCTGCGTGCCGACGTACGGCTCGATCGGCATGGCCGCGCCGGTCCTGCTCCTCCTGCTGCGCTTCCTGCAGGGCCTCGGGCTGGGCGGCGAGTGGGGCGGCGCCGTGCTGCTGACCGCCGAACACGCCCCCGAGCGGCGGCGCGGACTGTGGTCGAGCTTCCCGCAGATCGGCCCTGCGGTCGGCTTCCTGCTGGCCAACGGAATCGTCCTGACCCTGTCGGCGACCCTGACCGACGCCCAGTTCACCTCCTGGGGGTGGCGGGTGCCGTTCTGGGCGGCCGGGCTGCTGGCGCTGGCCGGGCTGTGGTTGCGCCGCGCGGTGGAGGAGACCCCGCAGTTCCGGACGCTGGCCGAGACCGGCCGGCGGGCCGAGGCCCCGCTGGCCGAGGTGGTACGGGGCCACTGGCGGCTGCTCCTGCTGACCGGCGGGGCGCTCGCCGTGGGGTACGCCGTCTTCTACGCGGTCACCACCTGGTCCCTCGCGTACGCCACCGAGCACCTGGCGGTGAGCCGCACGGTGATGCTGGCCTGCATCATGGCCGCGGTCGCGCTCAAGGGTCTGGTGACCCCGCTGATGGCGGTGCTCGGCGACCGCTACGGGCGTCGGCCGCTGTGCCTGGCGGGGTGCGCGGTCTGTGCGCTGTGGATGTTCCCGCTGGTGGCGCTGCTCCGTACGGCCGACCCGCTGCTGATGACGCTGGGCTTCGTCGTGGCGCTGCTGGGCATGGTGACGATGTTCGCGGTGGTGGGCGCGTACCTGCCGGAGCTGTACGCCCCGAGGATCCGCTGCACGGGCGCGGCCGTCGGCTACAACCTGGGCGGCGTGCTGGGCGGGGCGCTGACCCCGATCGTGGCGACGGCGCTGGCGGACGGCTCCGGTCCGCCGTGGGGCGTCGCGGTGTACCTGAGTGGGATCGCCCTGCTCAGCCTGGGCTGTTTCGCGCTGCTGCCGGAGACCAATCCGGGGGTCGTACGGAAGCGGGCGGGCGCGGGCGGGGGGACGGAAACGGGGGCGGCCGAAGCGGCCGCCCCCGCGTAGATCCGCAGATCCGCAGACCCGCAGATCCGTAGGTCCGTAGGCCCGGTTACGCGTCGATGCTCTCCGGGCGGGCGGCGGTCTCGGCCGCCGCCTGCTTCTTCGAGGCCATCAGGCTGGTGATCGTGGTGATGACCAGGACACCGCAGATGACGCCCAGGGAGACGGGGATCGAGATCACCGGGACGTGCAGCCCGGACTCGTGCAGGGCGTGCAGCACCAGCTTGACGCCGATGAAGCCCAGGATGACCGACAGGCCGTAGCTGAGGTGGACCAGCTTCTTCAGCAGGCCGCCGATGAGGAAGTACAGCTGGCGCAGGCCCATGAGGGCGAAGGCGTTGGCCGTGAAGACGATGTACGGGTCCTGGGTGAGTCCGAAGATCGCGGGGATCGAGTCCAGGGCGAACAGTACGTCGGTGGTACCGATGGCGAGCATGACGACCATCAGGGGGGTCAGGACGCGCTTGCCGTTGTTCTGGATGAAGAGCTTGGTGCCGTGGTACCGGTCGGCGACGCCGAACTTCTTCTCGACGGACTTCAGGAGGCGGTTCTCCTCGAACTCCTCCTCGTCCTCGTCCTTGCGGGCCTCCTGGATCAGCTTCCAGGCGGTGTAGATCAGGAACGCGCCGAAGATGTAGAAGACCCAGGAGAAGCTGGCGATGATCGCGGCGCCGGCCGCGATGAAGATCGCGCGCAGCACGAGGGCGATCAGCACGCCCACGAGCAGCACCCGCTGCTGGAGGTGGGAGGGCACCGCGAACTTCGCCATGATCAGGACGAAGACGAAGAGGTTGTCCACGCTCAACGACTTCTCGGTGATGAAGCCGGCGAAGAACTCCTGGGAAGCCTGGCCGCCGCCGAAGAACCACAGGCCGAGGCCGAAGAGTCCGGCGAGGACGATCCAGACGACCGTCCAGGTGCCCGCTTCCTTGATCGATACGTCGTGCGGTTTGCGGCCGATGAAGAAATCGGCGCCTATGAGGAGGGACAGACCGAGAATGGTCAGGGCCCACAAGGTCCAGGAAACTTCCATGGTGAACACGCCTCCGGCGGATGGCTCAGCACTTCGTCAGCGTCATCGCTGCCGGAGGTCTCTTCCACCCGGGCGGCCTGGAGGCCGTGGGCCGGCGCCCCGGGACCGACTGCGTTCGTGGAGCCGAACTGGTCCGTATTGACGGGTACGCCGTAGCAGGAAAGCAGGAATACTCCCCTCCGCACGCCAGAGCATACCCGTCAGGGGTAGAAAAGGTAAAGGGAATCCCAAAGGATGGTCACGGGCGGGTAGTGCGCCGGGCCTCCGCCACCCGGTCCAGCGCCTGATCGAGGACGCGGCTGCCCCGCGGGGGCAGGTCCGGTTCGAAGGTCCAGGCGTGGTGGACCCAGGGATCGGCGAGGTGGTTGTCCGGAACGGGCGACAGCCGCATCAGGGAGCGCCACAGCGGGTCCAGCAGCGGCCCGTAGGCCGAGGCCTCGTCGCGGTCGGCGACCATCAGCAGGTGTACGCCGACCGCCGCGCCCTCGTCGGCGAGGTAGCGCAGCTGCGTGACGGCCCGGTCGTCGAAGCCGTGCGGGAAGTCGTGCACGATCAGCAGCTGCTCGGCCGTGTCCACGTCCGGGGGCAGGTCCTCGGGAGCACCGGCCCGCAGCGCCATCTGTACGAGGTCCACCCGCCGGGTCAGCCGCGCCAGCGTCTGCGTGACCCCGGCGGCCCCGGCGGCCGGCGGCCCGGCCAGCACCCTGGCCCGTACGAGGGGCGCCAGGGAGGCGGTCCCCGCCCCGGCCGCGTCGATGACGTGGACGGAGAACCGGTCGGCGGGGTGGACGGCGAGCAGCCGCACCGCGTACGCGACGGCCATGTCCATGGCGGCCCGGCGCAGCTGGTCGGTGTCCATGGTCATGGCGGCCTCGGAACCGGTCCGGCCGTTGTCGATCCAGAGTCCGCGCTCCAGCGGGACCCGGACCAGCATGGGGATGCGCAGATCGGGCCGCTCGGGCAGGTGCAGGTCCCCCAGGCGCAGGGCCAGCGGGCTCTCCTCGGGCGTCCGGTGACCGTGCCAGACGGGATTGTCCCAGCGGGCGTACGAGGCCGGCAGCGCGGGCTCGACCACCTCGCACTCGGCGATCAGCTGGGCGAGGTCCCGGTCGAGGACGGCCTGGGCCTGGGCGACGAGCTCCTCGCGGCGGGCCCGTGCGGTGTCGCGGGCTGCGTTCCCGGACCCGCCGAGACGGTGGCGCGGGTCGGACAGGGCCTCGTCGAGCTCGCGGTCCATGCGGGAGTCGGCGAACTCGACGGCGCCGCGGTAGGCGGCGACCGCGCGGGCCAGGTCCTCGAACATTCCCCAGACCTGGTTGTAGAGCCGCTCCTCCATGGACCAGCCGCTGGCGTCACCGGCGACGGGCCGCGGGGGCTGTCCGGGCTCCTGCGGCGCGGTGGCCCGCGGCGCCGGCTCGGGCGGCTCGGTGCTGGTACGGCGCCGGCGCGGGTGCGCGTAGCTGATGGTGGGCGGCGCGTCCCCGCCGCCGGGGCCGGGTCCGGGCGCGGTGGCGGCCCCGGGCGTACCGGCGTACGGGACTCCGGAAACGGGAGCCGGGTCCGGCGGCTCGGGAGCGGGCGCGGGGGCCTGGGCCGGGGTCCGCGGGGCGCGCAGGTCGCCGACCAGGCTCGGCACGGCGGCGAGCGTGCCGCCGGCCTCCGCGGCCGGGGCGGCCGTGCGCAGGGCGGCGGCGGCCAGCGCCGCGGCGTCCGGGGCGGGCAGCCCGCCATCGGTCAGCAGGGCGCCGAGGCCGTCGGCGTAGCCCTGGCCCACGGCGCGGACCTTCCAGGCGCCCTGGCGCCGGTACAGCTCCAGCGCGACCACGGCGGTCTCGACGTCCAGCCCGGTCAGCGTGTATCCGGCGAGCTCGGCGCCCTCCGGGTCGGCCACGGCCACGTAGGAGGCCGGGACCGCGCCGAAGCGCACCGGGCCGCCGGGCGGCAGGACGAGCAGCACGCCGACCCGGTGTACGTCCGCCGCGACCGCGTCGAGGTCGACGGCGAAGGTGTGCCGGTCGGCGAGCTCACCCGGCGCATCGACGCCGGGGAGGGACCTGGCGCCCGGGTGGGCCAGTATCCCGTTGCCGGAGAACCGGCCCTGTTCGTCGGCGAGCGAGGCCAGGGCGAGCACGGGCGTGCCCGCCGAGACCCTGATCTCCACCCGGCTCTGGGACACGGGGTGGTTCTGCCCCCGGACCAGTTCGGCCGTCATCGTGCAGCCCTCCCCCGTGCCTTCTTCTCTTGTCCGGTACTGCTACAGGTGCGGCAGGATCGCCGGCATCAGGTCCTGGAAGGTACGGCCGTTGGCCGGGTTCCCGAGGGCCGTCATCTGCCAGCCGGTGCCCGCGCGGGACACCTTCGCCATGATCTGCGCGGTGTACTGACCGCCGCCGTCGAGGGTGTAACGGGCCAGCTCCTGGCCGTTGGTCTCGTCGACGATGCGGCAGAACGCGTTCTGCACCTCCTGGAACGTCTGGCCGGTGAAGGAGTTCACCGTGAAGACGATCTGGTCGATGTGCACCGGCACGCGCTGGAGGTCGACGAGGATCGCCTCGTCGTCCCCGCCCTGGCCGACGCCGCCGACGAGGTTGTCACCGGTGTGCCGCACCGAGCCGTCGTCGCTCTGCAGGTGGCGGAAGAAGACGACGTCCACGGGCTGCTTGTCGGCGAAGAGCACCGCCGACGCGTCGAGGTCGATCTCCCGCGTCCGCGAGCCGAACAGTCCGCGGCGCTTCGCCGCCTGCCAGCCGAGGCCCATCCGGACCGCGGTCAGCGTGCCCCCGTCCGCCTTCTGCAGACTGATGGCCTGACCCTTGGTCATGTTGACCGTCACGCGCTGTCCCCTCTCCATAGCCCGCCCCATTAACGAGCGCGCAGCGTGTACCTGCCGCTGTGACCCAACCCTACTGACAGGCCCCCGGTCAGGCGAGGCCAGCTTCCTTCATCTGCCGCAACTCCTTCTTCAGCTCGCCCACCTCGTCCCGGATCCGGGCCGCGACCTCGAACTGCAGCTCCGCGGCCGCCGCGCGCATCCGCTCGGTCATCTGCTCGATGAGCGAGGCCAGTTCCGCGGCGGGCCGGTCGGTGAGCACCTCGGCGCCCTTGGCCGCCTTCCCGCCCTTGCCGCCGGCCTTGGCCTTGACCAGCGCCGTCTTGCCGCCGAGGTCCGGCACCGGGGCCTTGGCCCCCTTGCCGTCCTTCCCCTGCCGGTATCCGGTACTCAGGAGCTGCTCGGTGTCGAGCTCCTCGCGGGCGATGGTGGCGACGATGTCGTTGATCTTCTTGCGCAGCGGCTGCGGGTCGATCCCGTTGGCCGTGTTGTAGGCGACCTGCTTCTCCCGGCGGCGGTTCGTCTCGTCGATCGCCTGGGCCATCGCCGGGGTGATGGTGTCCGCGTACATGTGGACCTGGCCGGAGACGTTGCGCGCGGCGCGGCCGATGGTCTGGATCAGCGAGGTGCCGGAGCGCAGGAAGCCCTGCTTGTCGGCGTCGAGGATCGCCACCAGGGAGACCTCGGGCAGGTCCAGGCCCTCGCGCAGCAGGTTGATGCCGACGAGGACGTCGAACTCGCCGGACCGCAGCTCGCGCAGCAGCTCGATGCGGCGCAGGGTGTCCACGTCGCTGTGCAGGTAGCGGACCTGGATGCCGAGCTCCAGGAAGTAGTCCGTGAGGTCCTCGGCCATCTTCTTGGTGAGGGTGGTGACCAGGACCCGCTCGTCCTTCTCGACGCGCTGGCGGATCTCGTGCACCAGGTCGTCGATCTGGCCCTCGGTCGGCTTGACCACGACCTCGGGGTCGATGAGGCCGGTGGGGCGGATGATCTGCTCGACGAAGCCGTCGCCGCGCGAGAGCTCGTACTTCCCCGGGGTCGCGGACAGGTAGACGGTCTGGCCGATGCGCTCCTGGAACTCCTCCCACTTCAGCGGCCGGTTGTCCAGGGCGGACGGCAGCCGGAAGCCGTGGTCGACCAGGGTCCGCTTGCGGGAGGCGTCGCCCTCGTACATGGCGCCGATCTGCGGCACGGTGACGTGCGACTCGTCGATGACCAGGAGGAAGTCCTCCGGGAAGTAGTCGATGAGCGTGTTGGGCGCGGAGCCCCGCTCGCGGTCGTCCATGTGCAGCGAGTAGTTCTCGATGCCGGAACAGGACCCGATCTGCCGCATCATCTCAAGGTCGTACGTGGTGCGCATGCGCAGCCGCTGCGCCTCCAGCATCTTGCCCTGCTTCTCCAGCTCGGCGAGGCGCTCGGCCAGCTCGGCCTCGATGCCGGCGATCGCCTTCTCCATGCGCTCGGGGCCGGCGACGTAGTGGCTGGCGGGGAAGACGTACAGCTCGCGGTCCTCGCTGATGACCTCTCCGGTCAGCGGGTGCAGGGTCGAGAGGGCCTCGATCTCGTCGCCGAACATCTCGATGCGGACGGCCAGTTCCTCGTAGACCGGGAAGATCTCGATGGTGTCGCCGCGCACCCGGAAGGTGCCGCGCGTGAAGGCCACGTCATTGCGCGTGTACTGGATGTCCACGAAGCGGCGCAGCAGCTGGTCCCGGTCGATCTCCTCGCCGACCTTGAGGGAGACCATCCGGTCGACGTACTCCTGCGGGGTGCCGAGGCCGTAGATGCAGGAGACGGAGGCGACGACGATCACGTCTCGCCTGGTCAGCAGCGAGTTCGTCGCGGAGTGGCGCAGCCGCTCCACCTCCTCGTTGATCGAGGAGTCCTTCTCGATGTAGGTGTCCGACTGCGGTACGTACGCCTCGGGCTGGTAGTAGTCGTAGTACGAGACGAAGTACTCGACGGCGTTGTTCGGCAGGAGCTCACGGAACTCGTTCGCCAGCTGGGCGGCGAGCGTCTTGTTCGGCGCCATGACCAAGGTGGGGCGCTGGAGCTTCTCGATCATCCAGGCCGTGGTCGCCGACTTGCCGGTGCCGGTCGCACCCAGCAGGACGACATCCTTCTCACCTGCACGGATGCGCTTCTCCAGCTCGGCGATGGCCGCCGGCTGGTCGCCGCTGGGCTGGTAGGGGCTGACGACCTCGAAAGGTGCCACCGTGCGTTCGATCTTCGATACGGGCCGCATGAGTCAACCGTACGACCCCCCACTGACAGCCACGCGTCCGCGCCGGTCCTCGCCGGTCCGCGGCGCGCTCCGGCCGCCCCGCCGGCCCGGGCCCACGGTCATTCGTTCTGGTCCGTTTGTCGTAGTTCGGTGGCGGCTCGGTGATCTTCAACCGCATGATCTCCATGAAGTGCATCGCCACAACGTCTGCCGCTCCGCACCCGTCTGACGCAGGAACAGGGCTCACGACCCGAGGAGAACGCACATGTACGTCCGACCCGCCGCCGCGGCAGCCGCCGCATTCCTGGGATTCACCCTCACCCTGCTGGGCGGGACGGCCTCGTGCGCCGCCACCGGCCCCGGATCCCCCACCGACCGGGCAGGGCTGGGGGGCCCCGTCGTGTACGCCCACCGGGGGGCTTCGGCGTACGCCCCGGAGAACACCCTCGACGCGATCGACCTGGCGATGCGGCTGGGCTTCGAGTGGGTCGAGAACGACGTGCAGCGCACCAAGGACGGAGTGCTGGTGGTGATCCACGACGAGACCCTGGCCCGGACCACCGACGTCGAGCAGGTCTTCCCGGACCGCAAGCCCTGGAGGGTCCGGGACTTCACCGCGGCGGAGATCGCCCAGCTGGACGCGGGCAGCTGGTTCGGCGCCGAGTACGCGGGGGCCTTCGTGCCGACCCTGCGGGAGTACCTCGACCGGGTAAGGCGCAACCATCAGCGGCTGCTGCTGGAGATCAAGAAGCCGGAGCTCAACCCGGGGATCGAGGAGCAGACCCTGGCGGTGCTGGGCGAGGCCGGCTGGCTCGACGAGCGCCACGTGTCGCAGCGCCTGGTGGTGCAGAGCTTCAGCACCGACTGCGTGCGCATCGTGCACGCGCTGCGGCCGGACCTGGTGACGGCCTTCCTGGGCACGCCGAAGGTGGAGGACCTGCCCCGGTACGCGGAGTTCACCGACCGGATCAACCCGTGGCACACCACGCTCTCGGCCGACTGGGTCGAGGCGGTGCACGGCCTGCGTGGCCCGCACGGCAGGGCCATGGAGGTGGACACCTGGACCGTGGACGACGCGGCGACCGCCCGGAAGGTACGGGACATGGGCGTGGACGGGATCATCACCAACGCCCCGGACGTGGTCCGGGAGGCGGTCGGCGGGTTCTGAGCCGGCGCGGACGGCTTTGCCCGCGGTGGCGGCGTTGCCCGGGGTGCCGGCGTTGCCCGGGGTGCCGGTGTTGTCAGCGGGGAGCCGTACCGTGGACGCGTGGACAGCACCGAGCGGCCCCGCGGGCCGCACCTCGAATGGACGGTCGTCGCCAGCGACATCGGCCCCCTGCTCCTGGCCGCGACCCCGGCGGGTCTGGTCCGGGTCGAGTTCCATGCCGGGCCGGACCGGATCGACCGGATGATCGGCCCGCTCGTCTCCCGGCTCGGCGCCGACGCCCGGCGGCCGGCGCCGGGCGAGGAAGTGCTGCTGGCCGAGCCGATACGTCAGCTCGACGCGTACTTCGCCGGTACGCTGCGGCGCTTCGAGCTGCCACTGGACTGGCGCCTGAGCTCCGGCTTCAACCGGCAGGTGCTCCAGGAGCTCGACCGTTCCGTGCCGTACGGATCGGTCGTCGGCTACGGGGAACTGGCCGCCCGCGCCGGACAGCCCGGCGCCGCCCAGGCCGTGGGCAACGCCATGGGCTCGAATCCGCTGCCGGTGGTCGTGGCCTGCCACCGGGTCGTGGAGAACGACGGGGGCATCGGGGGGTTCGGCGGCGGAGTGGAGACCAAGCGACAGCTGCTCGCCCTGGAGGGCGTGCTCCCGCAGCCGCTGTTCTGAGCAGGCCTGGCCGGTGCCCCGGCCGGGGCACCGGCACGGTTCCGCCGGGCGGCGAGGGGTGGGACACTGCGGCGGTGACTCCTCCTGCCGCCGCACCCGGCCTCGCCGCGCCCCCCGCGTCCCGCGTCACACCTCCGCGATCGCGGTGTACGGCGTGAGCGCCCCGCCCGGCACGGACCGGCCGGCTCCGCCGCTCGGCCTCCCGGAGCTGGCCCGGCTGCAGCGGCGCACCTCCTGGGTCCTCATCGCCGGCCAGATACTCGGCGGCCTCGGCGTGCCCATCAGCATCGCCCTGGCCCCCGTGCTCGCCACCGAGGTCAGCGGCACCGAGGCCCTGTCCGGATTCGCCTCCACCGCCTCGGTGATCGGCACCGCCCTGGTCTCGCTGCCGCTCGCCGCCCTGATGACCGCGCGCGGCCGCCGCCCCGGGCTGGTCCTTGCCTACGGGGTCGGCGCCGCCGGCGCGGGTCTCGTCGTCCTGGCCGCCGTGATCAAGAACTTCCCGCTGCTGCTGCTCGGCATGGCCGCCTTCGGCGCCGCCTCCTCCGCCAACCTGCAGGCCCGGTTCGCCGCCGCGGACCTCGCGGCCCCCGACCGCCGGGCCCGGGCGATCTCCGTCGTCGTGTGGGCGTCCACCATCGGCGCGGTGCTCGGTCCCAATCTGTCCGCCCCGGCCAGCCACAGCTTCGCCGGGACCGCGATACCCCAGACGGCGGGCCCCTTCGTCTGGGCCGCCGTCGTCTTCCTGCTCACCGGCACGCTGATCGGCGTGCTCCTGCGCCCGGACCCGCTGCTGACGGCCCGGGCGCTCGCCGCGCCCGAGGAGCAGACCCGCGAGGGCCGCTCGCTGCGTGCCGGGTTCGCCGCGGTGAGGTCCTCGCCGCGGGCCCGGCTCGCCCTCGTCACCGTCGCCGTGTCACACACCACCATGGTCTCGATCATGGTGATGACCCCGATGGACCTGACCCACCACGGCGCCGGCCTGGAGCTCGTCGGACTGGTGATCAGCGGCCACATCGCCGGCATGTTCGCCTTCTCGCCCCTGATGGGGTGGCTCGCGGACCGGCTCGGACGGCTGTCCGTGATCGGGCTGGCCGCCGGGCTCCTGTCGGTCGCCGCGCTGCTCGCCGGGACGGCCGGCCCCCACCACGGGCAGAGTGCGCTCGGCCTCTTCCTGCTCGGCCTCGGCTGGTCCGCCGGGATGGTCGCCGGCTCGGCCCTGCTGACCGACTCGGTGTCGCAGCCGGCACGGGCCGCCGTACAGGGCCTGAGCGACCTCACGATGAACACGGCCGCGGGCGTGGGCGGCGCGGCGGCCGGGCTGATCATGTCCCAGGCGAGCTACGGCTGGCTGAACGCCGTGGGCGCCGCGCTGCTGCTGCCGTTGGCGGCGCTCGCGCTCTTCACGGCGCGCCGCCACCCCGCGCCCGTTCTCGCGGCCGGCCCCGCTTCCGCTTCCGCCCCCGCCGCCCCCGCTCCCGCTCCCGCTCCCGCGAAGGACGTCAGTAGCTGATGTGGTAGGCCTTGCGGAGCGTCTCGTGCACGGTCCAGGTCGTCCTGTCGCCCTCCCGGAGCACGCAGGCGGAGCCGGGGCCCAGCTCCAGGGTCCCGCCGCCCTCGACCTCGACGGTGGCGCGGCCGCTGACCACCACGAAGAGCTCGTCGGCCTCGATGTCGGTGACGACACCGGGCGTGATCTGCCAGATACCGCGCACTTGCTTGCCGTCCGCCGACTCCCAGAGCACCTTGCCCGTCACGACGGGCTCGCCGGAGACGATCTGCCCGGGGTCGAGGTCCTCGGCCTCCAGTTCGGCCTCCGCGACGGAGACCGAGAACGAGGCGGGGGCGGCGGAGTGATCACTGGGGCTCATGGCGCGCCAGCCTAGTCCGGCGGGCCCGCGCGGTGCGGTGACCACAGCGTCCAGCAACGGCCCGGCGGACGCGTCACCCTGTCCAGCGCCCCGGTCGGGCAGGTGCGGCAGAGCCACGGAGCAACGCTACTCGGACAGGTTGGGACGGGTGTGGCGGGAGTGCGTTTGGGGGTGTCCCTCCCGTGCCATGGATGGGGACATGTCACAGCACAGAGCATCTGAGGTCCCGGTCCTGTCGGAAGAGGTACGCGAGGCACTCGCCCGGGGCAAGCCCGTGGTGGCCCTGGAATCGACGATCATCGCCCACGGCCTGCCCCGCCCCCGCAACCTGGCGGTGGGCCTCGAACTGGAGGCGCTGGTCCGCACGGAGGGCGCGGTTCCGGCGACGATCGCGGTCGTGGACGGGGTGGCGTACGCGGGCCTGGACAAGGCCCAGCTGGAGCGGGTCGCGGGCGGCGACGACGTGCGCAAGCTCGGCCACCGGGATCTGGCGCCCGCGCTGGCGACGGGGGCGACCGGGGCGACGACCGTGTCCGCGACGGCCTTCCTGGCCGCCCGGGCGGGTCTGCGGGTCTTCGCCACGGGCGGGCTGGGCGGCGTACACCGGGAGTGGGCGCAGACGCAGGACGAGTCGGCGGACCTCGCGCTGCTGGCGCGGACGCGGATCACCGTGGTGTGCGCGGGGGTGAAGTCGATCCTGGACGTGCCGGCCACGCTCCAGCGGCTGGAGACGCTGGGGGTGGGAGTGCTCGGGTACGGGACCGACCGTTTCCCCGGCTTCTACCTGGCCGATTCCGGCGAGCCGGTGGACTGGACCGTGCACCGGCCCGAGGAGGTCGCGGCGGTGATGGCCGCCCAGGACGCGCTGGGCGGCCCGGAATCGGCGCTGCTGGTGGCCAATCCGGTGGCGGAGGCCGAGCAGCTGGATCCGGAACTGCACGACCGGGTGCTGGCCGAGGCGCTCGCCGAATGCCGCGAGCGGGGGATCACGGGGCAGGCGGTGACTCCGTTCCTGCTGGGGTACCTGGTACGGGCGACGGGCGGGGCCTCGCTGGAGGCGAATCTGGCGGCGGTACGCGGCAACGTGCGGCTCGCAGCCGGGATCTCGGGGGCCCGGGCGGCGCGGGCATGACCGCGGCGGGGGCGCTGCTCGTCGTCGGGGACGTGGTGACGGACGTGGTGGCGATACATCCGGAGCCACTCGCTCCGGCCACCGACACCGCCGCCCGCATCCGCACCCTGCCGGGCGGCGCGGGGGCCAACGCGGCCTGCTGGGCGGCCCGGTCGGGGGCCGCGGAGGTACGCCTCCTGGCGCGGGTGGGCGCGGAATCGGCGCGGTGGCACGAGCGGGCACTGGTGGACGCGGGGGTGCGGCCGCGGCTGGTGATCGACCCGGAGGAGCCGACGGGGACGGTGGTCGCGCTGGTCGCCAAGGACGCGGAGCGGACCTTCCTGACCGACAGCGGGGCCTCGCTGCGGCTGTGTCCCGCCGACTGGGCTCCGTCCCTGCTGGACGGGGCGGCCCATCTCCACCTGTCGGGTTATCTGTTCTTCGCCGACAGCAGCCGGGCCCTGGCCATGGTCGCCCTGCGCGCGGCCCGGACGCGGGGCGTGCCGGTGAGCGTGGACCCGGCCTCGGCCGGATTCCTGGTCACTCTGGGGCCGCAGCGCTTCCTCGACGCCGTGGCGGGGGCCGAGGTACTGCTGCCCAACGAGGACGAGGCCCGGCTGCTGGCCGGGCTGCCGGAGGCGACGGGGGTGGCCCGGGCGGCGGCGGAGCTGAGCCGTCGGGTGCCGCTGGTGGTGGTGACCCGGGGCTCGGCCGGGGCGCTGGTCGCCGAGCGGGGCCGGATCACCGCCGAGGTCGCCGCGGAGCCGGCCGTGGCGGTGGACTCCACGGGCGCCGGCGACGCCTTCACCGGCGGCTTCCTCGCGGCCCGCCTGCAGGGCGCCGACCCGGCGGAGGCAGCCCGCGCGGGATGCCACTCCGCCGCCCAGGCGATAACCCGCCCGGGCGGCCGCCCGTAGCCCTCGCCCCCACCGGCCAAATCCACCCCGGCCGCCCAATCCACCCCGGCCGCCCAATCCAGCCCCGCCGGCACAAATCCAGCCCCGCCGGCGTTTGAGGCGCGGGGCCCGGGGCGGAGCCCCGCTCTCTCAGCCTCGCCGGCGTTTGAGGCGCGGGGTCCGGGGCGGAGCCCGGGAAACGGCGAAAGGGCGGGGCGGGGACAGGCTCCGCGCAGCGCCCACCCGCCCCACCCACCGCAGGCCCCGTCACCGGCTCCGGATACCCGTCCAGGCCGGACGGCGCGGATCATCGGCCCGCACGACCACATCGGCGGCCCCCACCGGGTCCGTATCGGCCTCGTAGCGCGCGAAGGCCACCAACGTCCACCGCGCCCATTCCTCGGTGCGGCGGGCGAGCGCCCCCGGCGACAGCCGGATGTGGACGCTCAGGTCGAAGGGGAACCACTGCCCCAGCAGCAGCGGACCGTGCACGATCACCACACCGCCGGGCGGGAGCTCGACGTACGGACTGCGCGTCGCCCGGTCGGTCACCGGGTCCCAGAGGTCCGGCAGCACCCGTCCGGTCCCGCCGGGATCCGTCGGGCCGAACACCTCCCGCCAGAGCGCGGCCGTGTCGTACCAGCCGTCGAGGTACGCGTCCACGTCCTCCCGGCCGAACTCGAAGCGGAGGGAGGCCGGCCGCAGAAAGCCGTCGGCCGCCACCACCAGGACCGGGCGTGCGCGCCGCCGCAGCGCGTCGGCGAGCTGCCCGGCGAGCACGCCGGTCTCGGCGGCGGGCGCTCCGTCAATGCCCACCCGATGCCAACTGCCCTGCTCAAGCGCGTTCTGGGGGTCGTCGAGGTGACCGGCGAGCCGCTCGGCCATCCGCTGCCATGTGATCGCTTCCCACTGCACCGGCCCATTGTCAGTGGTGGGCCTCAGCCTTTTTGACGAGGGATCACCGGCGGAAAGGAAGTCGGCGGCCCGGCCTTTGGGGAGGGGTTCGGCGGCTACGACCCCACGCGCCCTCAGGGGCTTGTACCGGGTCCGCCGGGGAGATACGCCGACCGGTGTGAGCGGGGCCGGCTCTCCGGGCGGGTTCAGTGGCTGTGCTCCCGGCAGACCTCCGGCGTGACGCCGGGCGGGGCGGGCGTGGGTATGGAGAAGGGGTTCCCCTCGGGGAGCGCGGGGGTCACGTAGAGCACGACCGGCTCGGTACCGAGGTTGTGGCCGAGGTGGATGTGCCGGATCCCCGCGGGTTCCACGAAGGTGGTCCCGGCCGGATGCACCTCGACGGTGCGGTCGTGCAGGACCCTGGTCAGGATCCCTGAAAGGACCACGGCGTCCAGCCGGACCCGGTGGAAGTGCCAGCCGGTGCAGCCGCCCGGCGGGATGACGATCTCCCGGCCCAAGGGGGCCGTGGCGACGCGCGCCCGGCCGGGCCGCACCGTCGTCATCTGCCGTCCGCTCATGTACCCCTCCTCGGTGGACCAGCCAGTCCACCGCCCCACCGTAGAAGGGCGGCACGACATCCAGGAAGAGTCGGTGAAACCTCAACCTCCGCTCCCCACCAGGTGATATGAGGCCCCTACGGCGGTATCACACCTGTATGAGCCTGGTGGTGTTCGAGTCTCTGAAGCAGATCCACTGCGCGGAGTGCCGGCAGGGCCCGCTGCGGCACCTCGTGCGCGATTCCGGCGTACCGCGCTGCCTGGACTGCGCGGATCTCGGACATCTGGTCTACCTCCCGCGCGGGGACGCGGCGCTCACCCGCCGTTCACGTGAGGCCAGTTCGCTGTCCGCCGTCGTCGTCCGCTTCAACAAGCGCCGCCGCCGCTACGAGCGCCTGGGGCTGCTCGTCGAGGATGCCGCCCTGGCGCGCGCGGAGCGCGCCTGTCTCGCGGACTCCGAGGCACGGGCGCGCCGCCGGGAGCGCGACCGGCTGCGCCGCGCGGCCGAGGACACCCGGTTCACGGCGGCCTTCGCCGCCGAGATAGTGCGGCTGTTTCCCGGGTGCCCGGCCGATCGGGCGGTGGCGATCGCCACGCACGCCTCGGTGCGCGGCAGCGGCCGGGTGGGCCGCACCGCCGCCGGCCGGGCCCTCGACGAACTGGCGGTCTCGGTCGCCGTACGAGCGGCCGTGCGGCACACCGACACCGAGTACGACGCCCTGCTGATGGCGGGCGTCCCCCGGTTCGCGGCCCGCGCCCGGCTGGCGGCGCGGATCGACGCCATCCTGGACGGGTGGCGCGCGAACGCCCCTACTCGCCAGCCTAGTTGAGGCGGAAACGGCGGTAGAGGAGCACCCCGCCGAGCAGCAGCGCTCCCCCGCCGGGTAGCAGGTAGCCGACACCGTCGGCCCCGGTGCGGGCGAGCGCCTCGGTGTGCCGCGGCGGCGGCGCCGACGGGGTCACCGGCCTTTCGACGACGGGCGGCTGGACGGGCCCGGGGCCGCTGGGCTCCTGGCCGTTGACGGAGGTGTTGCCGTGCGAGGAGTTGCCGACGCCGACCACGCTCACGGCATTGCCGCTGACGTTCAGCGGCAGGTCGAGCGGAAGCTGGAGTCCGTTGCCGGACAGCACCCCGGGCGAATCCTTTCCTCGCGCGTCGGCCACGGCCCCTCCGCCGTTTCCGGCCCCGGGTTTCGACGGATCCGAGGGCCTTGGTCCGGGTTGCCCGCCGCCGCTCTCCGGCGCCTCGTTGACACAGCGGTTGCCGGCGGCCGAATTGAGCACGCCCACCACGCTCACGGTGTTCCCGCACACGTTCACCGGGACGTGCACGGGCAGCTGTACCAGGTTCCCGGACAACAGCCCCGGCGAACGCTCGGTCCGGCCACCCGCGTCCGCATCGGCGTGGGCGAACCCGCTCACGCCCGCGACCGCCAGTCCACCTCCCGCAACCACCGCCGCGATCAAGCCATTCCGACGACTGTGACGCATCAGTTTCCCTGCCTTCCGGAGGAGTTCGCGGGTGTTGTCCCGCACCGGAAACAACGCCCTGAACCCATTCGGGTTATAGAGCCGGTAGGCATTTCACTCAATCGTGTACTGGGTACTGCCTACTTCATGACTGATCGCCCGCTGCTCCTCCTCGACGTGGACGGCCCCCTCAACCCGTTCCGGTCACTCCTCGCCGGCCTGCGCGGATACCGGAGCCACCGGATGCGACCCGACATCTGGCTCTCCTACCGCGACCCGGAATCCCGCAGCGCCCGACGCGGCGCGCTGGTCCGCCTCCACCCCTCCCACGGCGCCCGGCTGCAGGCGCTGCCCTTCGAACTCGCCTGGGCCACCGCGTGGACGCACCAGGCCAACACGCTGATCGCCCCGCACATCGGACTACCCGGCGATCTGTCCGTCGTCGAATGGCCCGAACTCTTCGCCGAAGACCCCGACGGCCTCTCGTGGAAGACCCGGCACCTCCTCGACTGGGCGGCCGGCCGCCCCTTCGCGTGGGTCGACGACATGATCAACTCCCGCGACCGCGCCTGGGTCGCCGCCCACCACCCGGCCCCGGCCCTCCTCCTGCGCATCCACCCCCGCCACGGCTTGCGGGACCGCGACTTCACCACGTTGACCCGCTGGGCGGCCGGGCTCAGCGCAGCAGAGCGGTGACCGGGTCCGGCGAGGGGCGGCCCGTGGGCCACCAGTCGTCGGCGTCCGGGCGGGACTCGTAGGCGTACCAGAGGGCGTCGCGGCCGAGGCGGAGCTGGCGGGTGTGGGCCGTGAGGCGGTTGCGGTCGGGCCGGAAGGAGCCCTGTGAGGCCGCGAGCAGCGCCGGCCGGGCCCGGTCGAAGGGGCCGGCCGGCGGATCCCAGGGCTCTTCCAGGGCGGCCAGGGCGGCGCGGCCGCCCTGGCGCCAGGCCGCCGCCGCCCGGGCGAGGTCGGTGGTGGTCCGGCCGGTGGCGCGGGCCAGGTCCCGGTAGAGGGTGCGGGCCGCGCCCGTCAGCCCTGACGTGGGGTGCGCGGAGGCCAGCCGAACGGCGTCCTGCCAGAGGGTGAGCCCGGCGATCGGGTCCTCGCCGGTGGTCAGGAGGACGAGGGCGCGGGCCGCCGCGTCGGAGGCGAGCAGGTCGAGGGCCAGCGGATCCGGGGCCGCCGGGTCGGCCGGATAGGCGGGCGGAAGACCCGCGGCGGCGGGCGCGGGGAGCGGCGCGGGCAGCAGCGGCAGGGTGGTGCGGGCGAGCGCCGCCCGGGCCGGGACGCCGGGGAAGTCCGGCGCCGAACCGGGCCGTTCGCGCGCGGCGTGGGCGGCATTGCGGCGGCTGAGCTCGTCGAGGAGCTCCCGCTCCCCCCGGCCGCGCAGGAGCAGCAGGACGAACGGGTCCTCATCGAGCAGGCGGGCCGCCCGGTAGCACAGGGCCGCCGCGTGCTTGCACGGCGGACGCCCTGTGTCCGGGCAGGAGCAGTGCGGGAGGAGCTCGCCCGCGCCGGGCAGGACGCTCTGCGCCAGCGACTGCGGAACCTCCCGCTCCAGCAGGGCGGCGAGCGCCGCCGGGTCGGCCGCGACGCTCTCCAGGAGTTCGTCCCACTCCGCGTCCGCGAAGGCGGGCAGGATCAGCTCGGTGCGGTACGGGCGGGGCCGGCTGCCCCGGACGTACGCCACGATCCGGCCGGGGGTGACGGTCACGGCGTCGACGTGCCCTCCCTCGGCGTACGTACGGCCCCGGGCCAGACGGGCCGCGTCGTGGGAAACCTCCTCCAGCGCCGTCACCCAGGCCCGGCCCCACCAGCTCACGGCCTCCGCGCCGGCGGGCACGGTCTCGAAGGTGCGGCGGCGGTCGTCCCGCGCGGTGATCATTCGGGCCTCCGCAGGGAGACGAGATCGGCCAGCTCGCGGTCGGTCAGCTCGGTCAGCGCCGACTCGCCGGAGCCGAGGACGGCGTCGGCCAGGGCGCGCTTCGCCTCCAGCATCTCGGCGATCCGGTCCTCGACGGTGCCTTCGGCGATGATCCGGTGGACCTGCACGGGCTGGGTCTGGCCGATCCGGTAGGCGCGGTCGGTGGCCTGTTCCTCGACGGCCGGGTTCCACCAGCGGTCGAAGTGGACGACATGGCCGGCCCGGGTGAGGTTCAGCCCCGTGCCCGCCGCCTTCAGGGACAGCAGGAAGACCGGGATCTCGCCCGCCTGGAAGCGGTCGACGAGCTCCTCGCGGCGCGGCACCGGCGTCCCGCCGTGCAGCAACTGCGAGCCGATCCCCCGGGCCGACAGGTGCCGTTCGATGAGGCGGGCCATCGTCACGTACTGGGTGAAGACCAGCACCGAGCCGCCCTCGGCCAGGATCGTGTCCAGCAGCTCGTCCAGCAGGGCGAGCTTCCCCGAGCGGTGCGCGATCCGGGGCTGCTCCTCCTTCAGGTACTGCGCCGGGTGGTTGCAGATCTGCTTGAGCGAGGCGAGCAACTTCATGATCATGCCGCGTCTTTCCATGCCCTCGCTCGACTCGATCACGGCCATCGCCTCGTCCACCGCGGCCTGGTAGAGCGAGGCCTGCTCCCGGGTCAGGGAGACCGGATGGTCGGTCTCCGTCTTCGGCGGCAGCTCGGGCGCGATGCCGGGGTCCGACTTCTTGCGCCGCAGCAGGAACGGCCGTACGAGCGCGGACAGTCGGGCGACCGCCGCCTCATTGCCGCCGTCCTCCTCCTGCTGGTGCTCCACCGGGCGGGCGTGGCGGGCCCGGAAGGCGGTGAGCGGACCCAGCAGTCCGGGCGTGGTCCAGTCGAGCAGCGCCCACAGCTCGGAGAGGTTGTTCTCCACCGGGGTACCGGTCAGCGCCACCCTGGCCGGCGCCGGAACGGTGCGCAGCGCCTTCGCGGTCGCCGAATGCGGGTTCTTGACGTGCTGCGCCTCATCGGCGACGACCATGCCCCAGCGCTGTTCGGCCAGCAGGGGGGCACTGGCGCGCATCGTCCCGTACGTGGTGAGGACGAAGCCCCCCGCGCAGGACGTCAGGTCCTCCACGCTGCGGCTGCCGCCGTGGAAGCGGCGCACGGGCGTGCCGGGCGCGAACTTCTCGATCTCCCGCTGCCAGTTGCCCAGGAGGGACGCGGGGCACACCACGAGCGTCGGCTCGCGGCGGCCTCGGTGCAGGTGCAGCGCGATCAGCGTCACCGTCTTGCCCAGACCCATGTCGTCGGCGAGGCAGCCGCCGAGACCGAGGGAGGTCATCAGGTCCAGCCAGGCCAGGCCGCGCGCCTGGTAGTCGCGCAGGGTGGCCTTGAGGGCGGCGGGCTGCGGCAGCGGGGCCAGCTCCCCCGTCAGCCGCTCCCGCAGGGCGGCCAGCGCCCCCACCGGCACGGCCTCGACGGGCTCGCCGCCGACCTCGACCGTCCCCGACAGTGCGGCGGCCAGCGCGTCCACCGGGTCCAGCACGCCCAGTTCGCGCTTGCGCGCCTTGCGCACGAGCTCCGGATCGACCCGCACCCACTGGTCCCGCAGCCGCACGACGGGCCGGTGGGCCTGCGCCAGCGCGTCCATCTCCCCGGGGGTGAGCCGGTCGCCGCCCAGCGCCAGCTCCCACGAGAAGGCGAAGAGGTGCTCGGCGTCGAAGAAGGCGGTCCCGTCGGTCGCGGAACCGGGCGCGGTGGACCGTACGACGGCGGTCGCGGACAGCGTACGGGCCAGCTCGCGCGGCCAGTGGACCAGGACCCCGGCGGCCGCCAGCCGGCTCGCGGCCACCCCCAGCAGGTCCTCTAGCTCCGGGTCGGACAGTGCGAGGACGTCCGGCACGGGCTGGTCCAGCAGGCGCAGCAGGGGCGGCCAGACCCGCGCGGCCCGGCGCAGCGCGAGCACGGCGTCGATCCGGGCGCGGGGACCGAACCCGGCCGCCGCCGTGCCCGCCCACAGCTGTCCGGCATCGGTGACCAGGGTCGGATCGGCGAGGCTGTGCACCTGCACGACGGCCCCGCCGGCCCGCCTGATGTCCTCGTCCTCGGCCTCGTCGAAGAGGCGGAAGGAGGACAGGTCGAGCCGGAGCGATATCCCGACGCCGGTGTCGGCTCCGGCCGCGACCTGCGCGGCCCAGTCCTGTATCCCGGGCACCCGCTGCGCCTCCCGCGCGGCGAACGGCCGCCCGGCGGCCCCGGCCGCGGCCGGGGTCCGGGGCAGGCTGTCTGCGACGGCGTCGAGGAACGCGCGGACCAGTGCCTCCGGTTCCGGCAGCTGGAGCGGCCGGCGGCCGGCCAGGGGGGTCGCGTACCCCTCGAACGGGAGCGCGGCGGCGACCGCGCGCAGGTGGTCGACGTCGGCGGCGTCGAGCGGCCCGGCGCGCCAGGCGTCGACGTCCTCGGGGGTGAGCCCGGGGAGCAGCCGGCCACGGGCGACGAGGGTGAGCGCCTGCGTGGCGGCGGTGCCCCAGGCACGGGTGGCGGGATGCGCGGCGGGGCTGCGGGGCGCCCCCGCGAGCAGGGGCAGGGCGGAGGCGACGGAGAAGGTCACCGCGGGCACGGTCCGGCTGCGGACCCCATCGCCGTGCGGGCGTACGACGGTGAGCGGCCCGGGCGTACCCGCCTCGGGCAGGGCGTCCCCGTCGGGCGCCCAGAAGGCCACCCGCCCCTCGCGGGGAACGGCGGCGGGCAGGAAGACGGCGGCGTGGCGCAGCAGCGCGGATGCCTGCGGCTGCGGCTGCGGCTGCGGTGTCACGGTGTCCCCCTCCCACGTCGATGCCCCTGCTGTCTTGCGGACCCGCGGGCCTGCGGGCCTGCGGGCCTGCGGGCCTGCGGGCCTGCGGGACCAGCGGGCCTGCGGGACCAGCGGGCCTGCGGGACCAGCGGGCCTGCGGGACCAGCGGGCCTGCGGGACCAGCGGGCCTGCGGGCCTGCGGACCGCGGGACTCGCGGACCCGCGGGCCTGCGGATCCACTGGTCCCCTGCCGACGAGTCTAGGCGCGACCACCGACAACGCCCCTGACCTGCGGAGCAGCGGGCAGCGGGCGAGCGGTCAGCGGGCCCAGCGGCTGGGGCGGCCCGCAGCCCCCGGACGTCGACGGGTGTTCCCCCAGGTGACAGCCCGTACGGCCGTTCCAGTGTCCCGAATTCGCCGCAATCCGTGGCCCGTCGGCCCATCCGGGGAACAGGCTCAGCAGCACACCGAAGCAACCACGGGGAGACCGACCATGTTCCGACGCTCCGACACCGCCTTCACGCTCGCCACCGCCGTCGTCGCGGCGGCGGCGGCCCTCGTCCTCACCACCTCGGCCTCCGCCACGGCCGCCACCGCGCCCGGGTTCCTCGACGGCACCGATCTGCCGCCCCACCCCACCTCGCCCTGGTACGCCGGCAAGGTCACCAAGGGGCTGCCCGAGTTCGCGCCGTTCTGCCTGGAGGGCGTGCTTCCGGCGGCGGGCAGCTGGCACCGCGACTTCGGCACCGAGTACGACACCGGCGCCGTGCAGATCTCCGTACGGTCCGCCTCGCCCGCCGCGGCCGCCACGCTCGTCGGCACCCTGGAGCGCAAGGTCGCGGCCTGCGCCGCCGACTGGCTGCTGACGAACCCGGGCGGTACGGCCTCCTGGCAGGACTACGGGACGCTCCCCGTCGAGGAGGGCGCGCACGTCTACGGGGTCCACACCTCGGTCCCCGACTCCGAGCCCGGCGTGCACCTCTACGGGATCGGGCGGGACGGCTCCACCGTGACCGTCGTGCGGTGGGGCGAGATGGGCAACCTGTCCCACGCCCCGGTCGCCGACTTCAAGCGGACGACCACCAGGGCCGTGAACAAGCTCAACCCCTGACCTCTCCTGGTGGGACCATGGACATGAGGCGATGTCCATGCGTTCCGGAAACGAGCCGGTGACCGCCCGCAGTCCGCTGCGGCTGCGGTTCTGGCTGAGTCTGTGGGGGCTGATCTGGGCCGCCGCGGGGACGGCCGCCTTCTCGCTGGCCGGTCGTACCGGGTGGGCGGCGGCCTGCGGGGCGGTCGCGCTGCTGGCAGCCGTGGACTTGGCCGTGGTCGTCCACCACATCCACCAGGGCCCTCACTACCAGCCCGGCCCGGACATCCCCCCGTACGAGCCGCCGCGCCATTGACGGGCTATTGCTCGAAGCGGGCCGCCTCCAGGTACTCCGGCTGCGGATCGAGGGCGGCGGCCAGCCGGAAGTGTTTGCGCGCCTGCTCGGGCCGGCCCGAGCGCTGATGGGTACGGGCCAGCGCGAAGTGGGCGAAGGCGTTGTCCGGCTCCCGTTCCAGCACCAGCTCGAACTCCAGCTCCGCCGGGCGCAGTTGGGCGGATGCGAAGAAGGCCCGGGCGCGCAGCAGCCGCGCCGCCGTGTTCTCCGGGTGGGCGGCTATGACCGAGTCGAGCAGCTTGACGGCACCGCGCGGGTCGCGCGCGGCGAGCAGCTGCTCGGCGGCCCGGTAGTCGATGACGTGTGTTTCCGGGCTGGACGGCGTGGGTCGCGTGGTCTCGGGCACGGTCGGAATCCTTCCCTCTACGGGCGCGTTCAACGCCCCCGCCCCGCCCGCTATTCCATGCACACGTCAGGCCCAGCACACGTCAGGCAGCACAGCTCAGCGTCAGCCAGCACAGGTCAGGTAGACCCGTCGGGCAGCACCCGTAACGCAACGCTCTCCTCAGCCGGCGCACACCTCAGGCGCCGCCGCCCGCCGCCCGCACCGTGAGCTCTTGCCACACCTTGCGCACCTGCGGCTCCAACGCCTCCAGCGGCCCGTCGTTGTCGATCACGATGGTCGCCACAGCGAGTCGCTGCTCCCGCGTGGCCTGCGCGGCCATCCGGGCCCGCGCCTCCTCCTCGGCCATCCCGCGCAGCGCGGTCAGTCGCGCCAGCTGCGTCTCGGGCGCCGCGTCCACCACGACCACCAGGTCGTAGAGCGGCGCCAGGCCGTTCTCCGCGAGCAGCGGTACGTCGTGCACGACGATCGCGTCGGCCCCCGCGGCCGCTTCCAGCTCGGCCGAACGGGCCCCGACCAGGGGGTGCACGATCGCGTTGAGCGTCTGGAGCTTCGCCGGGTCCGCGAACACGATGGACCCCAGCTTCGGCCGGTCCAGCTTGCCCTCGGGGGTCAGCACCGATTCCCCGAAGGCCGCCACGACGGCCGCGAGCCCCGGCGTGCCGGGCTCCACGACCTCGCGCGCGATCCGATCGGCATCGACGACGATCGCCCCGTACCCCGCCAGCAGTCGCGAGACCTCGCTCTTGCCGGCACCGATTCCGCCCGTCAGGCCTACTTTCAGCATGTCCGCAGCTTAGGGGGTCGACCGCGAGCCTTGGCCTTGGCTTCAGCCTCAGCCCTCGCCCTCGCGCTCCGCCAGGAACCGCTCGAACTCGCGGCCGATCTCGTCCGCCGACGGAAGCTCCGCCGGCTCGGCCATCATGTTGCCCCGGGTCTCGGCTCCGGCGGCCGCGTCGTACTGGTGCTCCAGCCCCTGCACCAGGCTGACCAGCTCCTCGTCGCCCTCCCGGATCTGCCGGTCGATCTCCGTCTGCGTGCGGTGCGCCTCGGTGCGCAGCGCGTGCGCCACGGCCGGCAGCACCAGACCGGTCGCCGCCGTGATCGCCTCCAGCACCGTCAGCGCGGCGTCCGGGTACGGGGAGCGCGCGACGTAGTGCGGTACGTGCGCGGCGACGCCCAGCACGTCGTGCCCGGCCTGGGACAGGCGGAACTCCACCAGGGACTCCGCGCTGCCCGGCACCTGCGCCTCGTCGAAGGGGCTGCGGTGGCCCGGCATGAGGTCGGTCCGGTTGCCGTGCGGGGTGATGCCCACGGGGCGGGTGTGCGGGACCCCCATCGGAATGCCGTGGAAGTTGACCGAGAGCCGGACCCCGAGCCGCTCGACGATCTGCCGGACGGCGACGGAGAAGCGCTCCCACTCCACGTCCGGCTCCGGGCCGGACAACAGCAGGAAGGGCGCTCCGGTGGCGTCCTGGACCAGCCGGACCTCCAGCCGGGGCTCCTCGAACTCCGCCCAGTGGTCGCGCTGGAAGGTCAGCAGCGGGCGGCGCGCCCGGTAGTCCACCAGCCGGTCCGCGTCGAAGCGGGCGACCACCTGGTGGGGCAGGGTGTCCAGGAGCCGCTCGACGATCTGCTCCCCGGCCTCACCCGCGTCGATGTACCCCTCGAAGTGGTACAGCATGACCAGCCCGGCCGAGTCCTGGGCGACCGCCAGGTCGGCCACCGCCAGACCCTTGGCATCCCATTCGTACAAACCCTGTGGATCAAGCACCGTCACCACTCCTCCTCGCCGCGTCCTCTGCGAAGAACGTGCAAGAGGGCGCCACCATTCCCCAGTTGGCAGCATTCACCGGAAGCAAATCGATCACGGGGGTAACGCGGTAAGGCCCGTCCCCCTAGGGGGACGGGCCTTACCGTTCAACTCAGCTCAGCTCGGCTCACACCGGAGTGTGATGCGCGCTGCGATCAGCTCTGGCCGCCGGCCAGCTTCTCGCGGAGCGCGGCCAGGGCCTCGTCCGACGCCAGGGCGCCAGAGGTCTCGTCCGACTCCGAGGAGTACGAACCACCCGAGATGCCCGCACCGGCGCTGGCACCGGCGGCCGGGGCGGCAGCACCCTCGGCAGCGGCGGCCTCGTCGGCCTCGCGGCTCTTGATGACCTGCGCCTGGTGCTGCTCGAAGCGCTGCTGCGCCTCGGCGTACTGGGTCTCCCAGGCCTCGCGCTGCTTGTCGAAGCCCTCGAGCCAGTCGTTGGTCTCGGGGTCGAAGCCCTCGGGGTAGATGTAGTTCCCCTGGTCGTCGTACGACGCGGCCATGCCGTACAGGGTCGGGTCGAACTCGACCGACGCCGGGTCGGCACCGAAGGACTCGTTGGCCTGCTTCAGCGACAGCGAGATCCGGCGACGCTCGAGGTCGATGTCGATGACCTTGACGAAGATCTCGTCGTTGACCTGGACGACCTGCTCCGGGATCTCCACGTGGCGCTCGGCCAGCTCGGAGATGTGGACCAGACCCTCGATGCCCTCGTCCACGCGGACGAACGCACCGAACGGAACCAGCTTGGTGACCTTACCCGGGACGACCTGACCGATCTGGTGGGTCCGGGCGAACTGCTGCCACGGGTCCTCCTGCGTCGCCTTCAGCGACAGGGAGACACGCTCGCGGTCCATGTCGACGTCGAGGACCTCGACGGTGACTTCCTGGCCGACCTCGACAACCTCGGACGGGTGGTCGATGTGCTTCCAGGACAGCTCGGAGACGTGGACGAGACCGTCGACGCCACCCAGGTCCACGAAGGCACCGAAGTTGACGATCGAGGAAACGACGCCGGAGCGGACCTGACCCTTCTGCAGGGTGGTGAGGAACGTCTGGCGGACCTCGGACTGGGTCTGCTCCAGCCAGGCACGGCGGGACAGGACCACGTTGTTGCGGTTCTTGTCCAGCTCGATGATCTTCGCCTCGAGCTCCTTGCCCACGTAGGGCTGGAGGTCGCGGACACGACGCATCTCGACGAGAGAGGCCGGCAGGAAGCCGCGGAGGCCGATGTCGAGGATGAGACCACCCTTGACGACCTCGATGACGGTACCGGTGACGATGCCGTCTTCTTCCTTGATCTTCTCGATCGTGCCCCAGGCACGCTCGTACTGAGCGCGCTTCTTGGACAGGATCAGACGGCCTTCCTTGTCCTCCTTCTGGAGAACCAGGGCCTCGATCTCGTCGCCGACCTTGACGACCTCGTTCGGGTCGACGTCGTGCTTGATCGAGAGCTCGCGGCTCGGGATCACGCCTTCGGTCTTGTAACCGATGTCGAGCAGGACCTCGTCCCGGTCGACCTTCACGATGACGCCGTCGACGATGTCGCCGTCGTTGAAGTACTTGATCGTCTCGTCGATCGCGGCGAGGAAGGCTTCCTCGTTACCGATGTCGTTGACCGCTACCTGCGGAGTGGTAGAGGTGGTCTCGGTGCTGCTCGTCATGTGGGAAAGGGCTCCGGTTACGGACAGAAAGTCGTAGGTACTGCTACGCCGGGAGCCCTTATCGGCATCTGCCGAAGCCGGACAGCCAAGGAGACCCCCTTCCGCGGAGAGCGGCGGGGCCTCGAAAACCGAGGGGACATCAACAGATGCAAGCGCAGCCTGCTAGGTCTGAGGAGCACAGGCTCGCAGCGCAACTTGTAGCATACGGGGACGGCCGGACAGGGTCAATGCGCGAAGGCGCACACCCCGGGCGGATCACCGCATAACCGGCACAATTCGTGGGCGGGAAGGCCTTCCTGACGCCTCCTGCCACATTTCGAAGACATTCGCAGACTACGACGACGGGCCCCATGAACCAAGAGGACTACGCCTCCGAAGACGCGTACGAAGCCGATCCGGGCTCCGTGGAGAACGCCGAGGCCACACGGCGTGACGCGGGCGAGGCGGAGAGCAGCCGGGCGAGCCGTGGCTGGTGGGACCGCAACGCCGACGAGTACCAGAACGAGCACGGCACCTTCCTCGGCGACGACCGCTTCGTATGGGGACCCGAGGGGCTGGACGAGGCCGACGCGGCCCTCCTCGGCCCCGCCGCCTCCCTCAAGAACAAGGACGTCCTGGAGATCGGCGCCGGCGCCGCCCAGTGCTCGCGCTGGCTGGCCGCCCAGGGCGCCCGCCCGGTGGCCCTCGACCTCTCCCACCGCCAGCTCCAGCACGCCCTGCGCATCGGCGCCGGCGACGTACCGGGGGTCCTGCTGGTCGAGGCCGACGCCGGAAAGCTGCCCTTCCGCGACGGCTCCTTCGACCTCGCCTGCTCCGCCTACGGGGCCGTCCCCTTCGTCGCCGACCCGGTCAACGTGATGCGCGAGGTGCGCCGCGTGCTGCGCCCCGGCGGCCGCTGGGTCTTCTCCGTGACCCACCCCCTCCGCTGGGCCTTCCCCGACGAGCCCGGCCCCGAGGGGCTGTCCGTCGCCGCCTCCTACTTCGACCGGACCCCGTACGTGGAACAGGACGAGCAGGGCCGCGCGGTCTACGTCGAGCACCACCGCACCCTCGGCGACCGGGTCCGCGACGTGGTGGCGGGCGGCTTCCGCCTGATCGACCTGGTCGAGCCGGAGTGGCCCGCCTGGAACACCCAGGAGTGGGGCGGCTGGTCCCCGCTGCGCGGCAACCTGATCCCGGGCACGGCGATCTTCGTGTGCGAGAGGGACTGACACCTTGATCCGCCAGGCCGCCCTCGACGCCCTTCCCGTACGGGAGGCCGTGCCCGCGCTCGTCTCCGCGCTGGACGGCCACGGCACCGCGGTGCTCTGCGCCCCGCCCGGCACCGGCAAGACCACCCTGGTGCCGCTGGTGCTCGCGGGTCTCGTGGGCGGCGGGCCGCGCCGCCGGGTCCTCGTCGCCGAGCCCCGGCGGATCGCCGCCCGGGCGGCGGCGCGGCGGATGGCCTGGCTGCTGGGCGAGCAGGCCGGCGGCTCGGTGGGGTTCACGGTCCGCGGGGAGCGGGTGGCGGGCCCCGGCACGGTGGTGGAGGTGGTGACCACCGGAGTGCTGCTCCAGCGGCTCCAGCGCGACCAGGAGCTGTCCGGCGTGGACGTGGTGATCCTGGACGAGTGCCACGAGCGGCACCTGGACGCCGATACGGTCGCCGCCTTCCTCCTCGACGTACGGGAAACCCTGCGCCCGGAGCTGAGGCTCGTGGCGGCTTCGGCGACGACCGACGCGGCCGGCTGGGCCCGGGTCCTCGGTTACGGCCGTCCGGGCGGCGCCCCGGTCATGGAGGCCGCGGGGGTCTCCTACCCGGTGGAGACCGTCTGGGCCCCGCCGTCCCGGCCGGTGAAGCCCCCGCACGGTATGCGCGTGGATCCGGCGCAGCTGACGCACGTGGCCTCGGTGGTGCGGCGGGCGCTGGCGGAACGTTCCGGCGACGTCCTGTGCTTCCTGCCAGGCATCGGGGAGATCGCCCGGGTCGCCGGGCAGCTGGGCGGGGTGGACGCGGAGGTGCTCCAGGTCCACGGACGGGCCCCGGCCGCCGTGCAGGACGCGGCGCTGACGGCCTCGGACCACCGTCGGGTGATCCTCGCGACGGCGGTCGCCGAGTCGAGTCTGACCGTGCCCGGGGTGCGCGTGGTGGTGGATTCCGGGCTGGCCCGCGAGCCCCGGGTGGACCATGCGCGCGGGCTGGGCGCGCTGGCGACCGTACGGGCGTCCCGCGCGGCCGGGCGGCAGCGGGCGGGCCGGGCCGGGCGCGAGGCGCCGGGCACGGTGTACCGCTGCTGGGCCGAGGCGGAGAACGGCCGGCTGCCCGCGTTCCCGTCGCCGGAGATCCGCATCGCCGACCTGGCGCAGTTCGCCCTGCAGGCGGCGTGCTGGGGCGACCCGGACGCGACCGGGCTGGCGCTGCTGGACCCGCCGCCGGCCGGGGCGATGGCCGCGGCGCGGGAGGTGCTGGTGGCCGTCGGCGCGGTGGACGCGGCCGGCCGGCCGACCCCGCGCGGCCTGCGGATGGCCCGGCTCGGGCTGCACCCGCGGCTGGCCCGGGCCCTGCTGGACGGCTCCGCCGCGCTCGGTGCCCGGCGGGCGGCGGAGGTGGTGGCCCTGCTCAGCGAGGAGCCGCCGCGCGAGTACGGCGACGACCTGGCCGCGGCCTGGCGCCAGGCCCGCCGGGCTTCGGACGGCTACGCCTCACGCTGGCGCGCCGAGGTCCGCCGGCTGGAGCGGGCCGCGGGGCCTGTTGCCGGGGGCCCCGACGCCGGTGCGGCTGCGGCTGCCGCTGCGCGGGCTTCCTTCCCCACCCCGCCCCTTCCCGAAACCGGGGGCTCCGCCCCGGACCCCCGCGCCTCAAACGCCGGCGAGGCTGGATGGGCGGACGGCATCAGCCAAAATCCAGCCCCGCCGGCGTTTGAGGCGCGGGGTCCGGGGCGGAGCCCCAGCAGCGGAGCTGCACACGATGACCTCGCCGCCGGGCTCGTCGCCGCGCTCGCGTTCCCCGAGCGGGTGGCCAGGGCCAAGGGGCAGGGGGCCTTCCTCATGGCCTCCGGAACCGCGGCCGAGCTCCCCGAGGGGTCACCGCTGCGCCGCGCTCCCTGGCTCGCGGTCGCCGTCGCCGACAGGCCCCCACACTCCGCCTCCGCCCGCATCCGGCTGGCCGCCGTCATCGACGAGGACACCGCTCTGGCCGCCGCCGCCCATCTGCGGACCGAGGGCGAAGAGGTGCACTGGGAGAACGGGGACGTCGTCGCCCGCGCGGCGCAGCGCCTCGGCGCGATCGAGCTCGCCGTCCGCCCGCTGCGGAGCCCCGACCCGGGCCTCGTGGGGGCCGCCCTCCTCGACGGGCTCCGGGCCGAGGGCCTCGGCCTGCTGCGCTGGTCGCCGGACGCGCAGGCGCTCCGGGCCCGGCTGGGCTTCCTGCACCGGACGCTCGGCGGCGCGTGGCCCGACGTAGCGGACGACGGCGCGCTGCTGGACCGGGCCGACGACTGGCTGGAGCCCGAGCTGTCCCGGGCCCGGCGCCGCGCGGACCTCGGACGGATCGACGCCGGGCAGGCCCTGAACCGGCTGCTGCCGTGGGCCACCGGCGAGGCCGCCCGGCTCGACGAGCTGGCTCCGGAACGGCTCGAGGTACCCAGCGGATCCCGGATCCGGGTGGACTACTCCGCCGAGCAGCCGGTGCTCGCGGTGAAGCTCCAGGAGCTGTTCGGGCTGGCCGAGACCCCGCGGGTGGCGGGCGTACCGGTGCTGGTGCACCTGCTGTCGCCCGCCGGCAGGCCCGCCGCCGTCACCGCCGACCTCGCGTCCTTCTGGCAGGGCGGCTACCGCGCGGTCCGCGCCGAGCTGCGCGGCCGCTACCCCAAGCACCCCTGGCCCGAGGACCCGGCCACCGCCGAGCCCACCCGCCACACCAACGCCCGGCTCAGGCGCTGACCTCTTCCGCTTCCTCCCGCTCGTTCCGCTCTTCCCGCTCCTCCCGCTCCTCCCGCGCCCGGCGGCCGCGGGCCTCCAGCCAGAGCGCCAGCCCCAGCAGCGCGAGCCCGCCGGCCGTCAGGCCGATCGGCGCGTAGGTGTGCAGCGCGAGGACCTTCGTACGGTTCGACTTGACCAGCTCGACCGTGAAGTCGGAGTAGTCCTCGCGCATCGTCACGTGTCCGGCGAAGGCGGTGAGCTTGCCGTCGGGGCCGCCCGCCGCGATGCCGCCGCGCATCTCCTGCTGGATGTCCTGCTCGGCGTTGACCGGCGCCCCGGTCACCGGGTCGACCCAGAACCTGACCTTGGCCGTGTACCAGAGGCTGGTGCCGGTGCTCGCCTCGATCGTTGCCGGGTCGATGCCCTCGATCGGCATCTTCTTCGGCATGGCGACCTTGGTCCACGGGATGGTCTGCTCGAAGAGGTAGACGTCCATGCCTTTGAAGGTGCGCGGTCCGACGTAGTGGATCGGCGAGGAGGTGCGGGTCTGCGCGTCGAAGTAGAGGTAGTCGCGCGGCTCGGTGAAGAACGGCCACTTGAACTCGATGCCCTCGCGCTTGACGGCGTCCCCGTCGACCATCTCCCCGGTGGCGTGCACCGGGTCCTGGGTGTGCGCGTCGAAGATGTAGCGCTCGGGGATCTGGGAGACCATCTTCCCGTCCGGGCCGATGATGTAGGACAGCGTGTCCCAGACCACGACGTCCTTGCCCGCGCTCGACTCGATCTCCTTCGACGCCTCCACGTTGCCCTTGAGGGTCTGGACGATGGTGACCTTGTCGACCTTCTTCGGCTGCATGCCGCCGGTGTAGTCGAGGAGGGTCGCGTCCTTCGCCTCCAGGACCATCTCCTGGTACTGGTTCGGCGGGATCTTGGCGAGGCGGGGGTACGCGTACCAGCGCAGCAGCGGCGCGAGGGCTGCGCAGAACACGGCTAGGGCCAGCAGGACAAGGCTCGCTCTGCGTCGCACGGCCGGGCCCTCCTCTACTTTCCGGGCGCGGGGGGCGCGGTGGTGAGCAGGGGCTTGGGTGAGGTCTTGCCCTCGGGCGCCCCGAGCGCCGTGATGGCGAGGACGAGGAGCACGGCGAGGGCGAGCCCGCTGGCGGCGGCGATGAATGCGCGCATGCCGGGGCCTCCGGAATCTGATTGGGCGTCAGGGCGGAGGCACCGTAGCAACGCTGAGGCGAGATGAGAACCGCGGGAACCGTTTGACTACGGGGTTTGACTACGGGGTCTCCCCCGGGGCCGGCCGGGTCGCCTCCGGCGCGCAGGACGGCGACGGCGACGGCGACGCGGACGGCGTGGGCTTCGGCACGGGGGTGGCCGCCGGGGGCGAGACCGGCGTGCGCGTGGCCGTGGGCTTGGGAGCCGGCGTCGGCGTGGGTGAAGGGGTGGGTGAAGGGGTGGGCGTGGGGCTCGGCGTGGGAGTGGGAGTGGGCGTCGGTGTCGGCGTAGGGGTGGGAGTCGGCTCGGGATCCGGCGTCGGCGTCGGCGTCGGGCTCGGCGACGGCGTGGGCTTCGGATCCGGCGTCGGCGACGGCGACGGTTTCGGGACCGGCGTCGGCGACGGCTTCGGGGTCGGAGTGGGCTTCGGCGCCGTCGCCGCAGGCGCCCCCGCACCCGCGCCCGTACCCGCTCCTCCGCTGTCCGGGACCTCGTGCGTGCCCCTGAGGTAGTACGTGAACCAGGACCGCACCGTCCGCAGGTACTCCGTGGACCGGTTGTACGAGAGCACGGCCCGGTCCAGGTCCGCGTCCACCCGGAGGTCCCGGCTTCCCGCGCACAGGTAGCGCCCGGCCGCGAGGGCCGCGTCGTACACGTTGTTCGGGTTGCGCCGCCCGTCGCCGTCCGCGTCCTGGCCCCAGGCCGCCCACGTGGAGGGGATGAACTGCATCGGCCCGACCGCCCGGTCGTAGCGGGCGTCCCCGTCGTAGGTCCCGCCGTCCGTGTCCGGGATGTTCGCGAACCCGTTGCCGTCGAGCACGGGCCCCAGGATCGGCCGCAGCGTGGTCCCGGCCGCGTCCACCCGCCCGCCGCGCGCCTGCCCGGACTCCACCTTCCCGATCGCCGCGAGGAGCTGCCAGCGCAACCCGCAGCCGGCGTCGCTCTGCCCCACCGTCTTCTCCGCACGCAGGTACGCCGCCAGCACGCTCGCCGGTATCCCCTGCGCCCCTTCCGCCGGTCCGGTCCCGACCAGCGCGGGCACCGTCTCGGGCTGCGCCGGCGCCTGCGGCCGCGTCGGCGGCGTTCCGTCCGGCAGTACCGCGGCCGGCGGCTCCGGGCTGACCAGCGGCGGCAGTTCGGTGAAGTAGGAGGAGTCCCCGCCGGTCGCGTCCGCCGGGAGGGGCTGCGCGCCGCCCGCGCCGGTCGCGGACGTGCGGTCCGCCCGTCCGACCGCCGGGCCCTGGGACGCGGTCACCGCGGCGACCACCAGGGCGGAGACCAGGGCCGCCGCCGCCCCCCTGCGCACCCTGCGTCCGATTATTCGAGCCGACATGAGCCGGACCCCTCCCCCTCGACGTCCGCGCGACCCTACGTCAACTCCCTGCAAGGGGCACGCACCACGGGCCGGAATTCACCACATCCCCACGACCCCGCGCAGCTCACGCATACTGTCCGGACCCTTCGGCCCGCATCGGCCCGGAGGGAGGAACATCCACGAGAACGTCCAGGAGAGACGCCATGCCGTTCACTCTCAGCCATGCGGCCGCCGCACTTCCGGCCATCCGCCGGACCGGGCGCGCGCGGGGGCCTCTCGTCGCCTCGGCCCTGGTCCTCGGGTCGTTCGCGCCGGACACCTTCTACTTCACGGACGCGGTCGTCGAGGGCGTCATGGCCTACGGGAGCTTCACCCACTCGCTGCCGGGGGTGTTCACCCTGAACGCCGTGCTCACCGCGGCCCTCGCGGCGTTCTGGCTCCTGTTGCGCGAACCGCTGATCGCGCTGCTGCCGCACGGCTGGCGGGGCCGCGTCCACGCTTTCGTACGGGGCGAGGAGTGGCGCGGGCGGCAACTCCCCTCGCTGGCCCTCTGGTTCTACCTCTCGTCGGTCGCCGGGTCCCTCACGCACGTCGTGTGGGACAGCTTCACCCACATGGACCGGTGGGGGACGAACGCGCTGCCGCAGCTCGGTGAGCCGCTCGCCTTCGGCCTGCCCCTCTACTCGTACCTGCAGTACGGCACTTCGGCCCTCGCGGCCTGCGCTCTCCTCTGGTTCACGGTGAGCGCCCTGCGGCGGCTGCCGGCCTCCCCGGCCCCCGCGTCCGTGCCGGTGCTGGGCCGTGGGGAGATCTGGGGCGCGCTCGCGCTGGTCGTGGTGTGCGTGGCGGCCGGGGTCACGATGCGCGTGATCCGTTTCTTCACCTTCTTCGACCGGATCCGTACGCCGTTCGACATCATCCCGACGGTCTGCTTCGGCGCGGGCGGCGGCCTCGCCGTGGACCTGCTGCTGTACGGGGTCCTCGTACGCCTGCGCCACCGCCGAGACGGCGACCGCGACCGCGACCGGCACCGTACGGACGAAACGCGGACGCCCGTCCCCACCGCGTGAGCGGGGACGGGCGCTGCCCGGGAGGTACGCGGGTCAGTGGGCGGCGGACTCCCAGTCCGGGCCGACGCCCACGGACACGTCCAGCGGGGCCCGGAGGTCGACGGCGGCGGCCATCTCCCGCCGCACCAGCTCCTCGACCTGCTCCCGCTCACCGGGGGCGATCTCCAGCACGATTTCGTCGTGGACCTGGAGCAGCATCCGCGAGCGCAGGCCGGCCTCGGTGATCGCCTTGTCCACGCGCAGCATCGCGACCTTGACGATGTCGGCGGCGGTGCCCTGGATCGGCGCGTTGAGCGCCATCCGCTCCGCGGCCTCGCGGCGCTGGCGGTTGTCGCTGTTGAGGTCGGGCAGGTACCGGCGGCGGCCGAAGATCGTCGCCGTGTATCCGGTGGCCCTGGCCTCGTCCACGACGCGCTGCAGGTACTCGCGGACCCCGCCGAACCGCTCGAAGAAGGTCTCCATCAGGCCGCGCGCCTCGGCGGGCTCGATGTTCAGCTGCTGGGCGAGACCGAAGGCGGAGAGCCCGTACGCCAGGCCGTACGACATGGCCTTGATCTTGCGGCGCATCTCGGCGTCGACCGCGGA
Source organism: Streptomyces sp. NPDC028910 (assembly GCF_055564955.1). Classification (NCBI taxonomy): domain Bacteria; kingdom Bacillati; phylum Actinomycetota; class Actinomycetes; order Kitasatosporales; family Streptomycetaceae; genus Streptomyces; species Streptomyces sp. NPDC028910. The sequence continues at coordinate 149,969 of NZ_JBVHVF010000014.1, forward strand.
CCGCTCCACCCCGAACACCTGGGAGGCGACGGTGGTGTGCAGGTCCTCGCCGGTCGCGAACGCCTCGATCAGGCCCTCGTCCTCGGAGAGGTGGGCCATGACGCGCAGCTCGATCTGGCTGTAGTCGGCCGTCATCAGGGACTCGAAGCCCTCGCCGACGATAAAGCCGCGGCGGATGGCGCGGCCCTCGTCGGTACGGACCGGCACGTTCTGCAGGTTCGGGTCGGTGGAGGACAGGCGGCCGGTCGCGGCGACGGTCTGGCTGAAGCTGGTGTGCACCCGGCCGTCGGCGCCGATGGTCTTGACGAGGCCCTCGACGGTGACGCGCAGCTTGGCCTGCTCCCGGTGGCGGAGCATGATCACCGGCAGCTCGTGGTCGGTCTGCGTGGCCAGCCAGGCCAGCGCGTCCGCGTCCGTCGTGTAGCCGGTCTTGGTCTTCTTCGTCTTCGGCAGGTCCAGCTCGCCGAAGAAGACCTCCTGGAGCTGCTTGGGCGAGCCGAGGTTGAACTCGTGGCCGACCGCCGCGTGCGCCTCCTTTATCGCCTGCTGCACCGCTCCGGCGAACTGCTGCTCCATGGCCTCCAGGTGGTCCCGGTCGGCGGCGATGCCGGACCGCTCCATCCGGGCGAGGAGCTCGGAGGTCGGCAGCTCCATGTCGTGCAGCAGCTCCGCCGCACCCACCTCGGCGAGCTTGTCGGTGAAGGCGTCGCCCAGGTCCAGGACCGCGCGGGCCTGCGCCATCAGCGCCTCGGCCTCGGCCGTGTCGTCGGCGCCGAAGGCCAGCTGGCCGTCGGCGGCGGCGGGCGCCAGCTCACGGTGCAGGTACTCCATGGACAGGGCGTCCAGGGCGAAGGACCGGCGGCCCGGCTTGACCAGGTAGGCGGCGAGCGCGGTGTCCATGGTGACGCCCGCGAGGCTCCAGCCGTGCTCGGGGAAGACCCGCATCAGGCCCTTGGCGTTGTGCACCACCTTGGGCTTGGCCGGGTCGGCGGCCCAGGCGGCGAAGGCCCGCTCGTCGGCCTCGTCGAGCTCGGACGGCTCGAACCAGGCGGCGGCGCCCCCGGCCGCGGCCAGCGCGATCTCGCTGACATTGCCCTGGCCCAGCGCCCAGCTGTCCACGGTCGCGATGCCCAGCGGCCCGCCCGCGTGGCTCTCCAGCCACGGCGCCAGCTCCCCCGCGTCCAGCACGGAGGCGTCCAGCTCCACGCCCGCGGCCACCGGAGCCGGCGCCTCCTGCGTCGCCGCGCCCGGGTCCACGGCGAGCAGCCGCTCGCGCAGGGAGGCATTGCGGATCTCCAGCACGTCCAGCACGCCGAGCAGGGCGGAGCGGTCGTACGGGGCGCGGACCAGGTCCGCCGGAGACCTGGGCAGCTCCACGTCCTTGACCATCTCGGTCAGGACCCGGTTGAGCTTGACGGCCTCCAGGTGGTCCCGGAAGTTCTGCCCGGCCTTGCCCTTGACCTCCTCGGCGCGCTCGACGAGCTGCGCGAACGACCCGAACTGGGTGATCCACTTGGCCGCGGTCTTCTCGCCGACGCCCGGGATGCCCGGGAGGTTGTCGGACGGGTCGCCGCGCAGCGCCGCGAAGTCCGGATACTGCTGCGGGCTGAGCCCGTACTTCTCCAGGACCTTCTCCGGGGTGAACCGGGTGAGCTCGGAGACGCCCTTGGTCGGGTAGAGCACGGTGGTGTGCTCGGACACGAGCTGGAAGGAGTCACGGTCGCCGGTGACGATCAGCACGTCGAAGCCGAGGGCCTCCGCCTGCGTCGCCAGCGTCGCGATCACGTCGTCGGCCTCGAAGCCGTCGATCGCGAACCGCGGCACGTGCATCGCGTCGAGCAGCTCGCCGATCAGCTCGACCTGCCCCTTGAACTCGTCGGGGGTCTTGGAGCGGTTCGCCTTGTACTCCGGGAACTCCGTCGAGCGCCACGTCTTGCGGGAGACGTCGAACGCCACCGCGAAATGCGTGGGCGCCTCGTCGCGCAGCGTGTTCGCCAGCATCGACGCGAAGCCGTAGATGGCGTTGGTCGGCTGGCCGGTCGCGGTCGTGAAGTTCTCCGCGGGCAGCGCGAAGAACGCCCGGTACGCCAGGGAGTGCCCGTCCATGAGCATCAGGCGGGGGCGGTCCGCTGCGGTCGTCTGGTCGGTCTTCTTCGATGCTGAATCTGCCACGCCCCCGATCCTAGGCGCCCCCACTGACAATTCCGGCGTCGGTGATGTCGGCGGAGCGTGACAGGATCGATGTGTACGCGAAGACTGCTCAAAGGGGAGCGACATGGCCACCAAGCCGCCCGCAGGTGATCCGGTACAGGACGCGCCGCAGGTCGCGCCCCCGAAACACGCGGCCGCCGGCCTGCCCGCGATCGGCCACACCCTGAAGATCGCGCAGCAGCAGATGGGTCTGGCCCGCACCGCCCGCACCCTGCTCAAGGTCAATCAGAAGGACGGCTTCGACTGTCCCGGCTGCGCCTGGCCCGAGGGCGACAAGCGGCACACCGCCGAATTCTGCGAGAACGGCGCCAAGGCCGTCGCGGAGGAGGCCACCCTGCGCCGGGTCACCCCGGAGTTCTTCGCCGCGCACCCGCTGTCCGACCTGGCCGGGCGCTCCGGGTACTGGCTGGGGCAGCAGGGCCGGATCACCCAGCCCATGCTGCTGGAAAGAGGGGCCCTTCCCGAGGGGGACGACCGGTACGAGGCGGTCAGCTGGGAGCGGGCCTTCGCGATCATCGCGGAGGAACTGACCGCCCTCGACTCCCCCGACGAGGCCCTCTTCTACACCTCGGGCCGCACCAGCAACGAGGCCGCGTTCCTCTTCCAGCTCTTCGCCCGCGAGTTCGGCACCAACAACCTGCCCGACTGCTCCAACATGTGCCACGAGTCCTCGGGCTCCGCGCTGAACGAGACCATCGGCATCGGCAAGGGCAGCGTCTCCCTCGAAGACCTCCACCAGGCCGATCTGATCATCGTCGCCGGGCAGAACCCGGGCACCAATCACCCGCGCATGCTCTCCGCCCTCGAACAGGCCAAGTCCGCCGGCGCGAAGATCATCTCGGTGAATCCGCTGCCCGAGGCCGGCATGGAGCGGTTCAAGAACCCGCAGAGCCCCCTCGGCATGCTCAAGGGCACCGCCCTCAACGACCTGTTCCTGCAGATCCGCATCGGCGGCGACCAGGCCCTCTTCCGCCTCCTGAACAAGCTGGTCATCGAGGCGGGCGGCGCCACCGACGAGGCGTTCATCCGCGAGCACACCCACGGCTACGAGGAGTTCGCGGCCGCCGCCAAGGAGGCCGACTGGGAGGAGACCCTCACCGCGACCGGCCTGACCCGGCCCGAGATCGAGCGCGCCCTCGCCATGATCCTGGCCTCCGAGCGCACCATCGTCTGCTGGGCCATGGGCCTGACCCAGCACAAACACGCCGTCGCCACCATCCGCGAGGTCGTCAACTTCCTGCTGCTGCGCGGCAACATCGGCCGGCCGGGCGCCGGCGTCTGCCCGGTCCGCGGCCACTCCAACGTGCAGGGCGACCGCACCATGGGGATCTTCGAGCGCCCCGCCCCGGCCTTCCTCGACGCCCTCGACAAGGAATTCGGCATCACCTCGCCGCGCGAGCACGGCTTCGACGTGGTCCGCTCCATCCAGGCCCTGCGCGACGGCCGGGCCAAGGTCCTCTTCGCCATGGGCGGCAACTTCGTCGGCGCCACCCCCGACACCGAGGTCACCGAGGCGGCGATCCGCCGCGCCTCCCTGACCGTGCACGTGTCCACCAAGCTCAACCGCTCCCACGTGGTCACCGGCCGGCGGGCCCTGATCCTGCCCACCCTCGGCCGCAGCGACAAGGACGTCCGAGCGGGCGCGCCCGGGAAAAAGGGCACGGCGCAGTTCGTGACCGTCGAGGACTCCATGGGCATGGTCCACGCCTCCCGCGGCAACCTCCCTCCGGCGAGCCCCCACCTGCTCTCCGAGCCCGCGATCGTGGCCCGGCTGGCCCGCGCGGTCCTCGGCCCCGCCTCCACCACCCCGTGGGAGGAGTTCGAGCGGGACTACGCCTCGATCCGCGACCGGATCTCCCGCGTGGTCCCCGGCTTCGAGGACTTCAACACCAAGGTGGCCCGCCCCGGCGGCTTCCAGCTCCCGCACGCCCCGCGCGACGAGCGCCGCTTCCCCACGAAGACCGGCAAGGCCAATTTCACCGCCGCGCCCGTGGAGTACCCCAGGGTTCCGCAGGGACGGCTGCTCCTGCAGACCCTGCGCAGCCACGACCAGTACAACACCACGATCTACGGCCTCGACGACCGCTACCGCGGCATCACCGGAGGCCGCCGCGTCGTCATGGTCAACCCCGCGGACGCGGCGGAGCTGGGCCTGGCCGACGGTGCGTACACGGACCTGGTGAGCGAGTGGAAGGACGGCGTGGAGCGGCGCGCGCCCGGCTTCCGCGTCGTGCACTACCCGACCGCCCGCGGCTGCGCGGCCGCGTACTACCCCGAGACCAATGTGCTGGTTCCGCTCGACTCCACCGCGGACACCAGCAACACCCCGGCGAGCAAGTCCGTCGTCGTGCGCTTCGAACCGGCCTGATAGAACGACCTCAGTACGGATAGGTTAACGAGCGTTGACGAACGGAGCCGGCCCATGGGTCAGCAGCACGCTGTGAAGTTCCCGCAGGAAGTACTCGACGAGTACGCGGCCCTGGGCATCGACCTGCCCGCGCTGTTCTCGGCGGGCGACCTCGGTGAGCGGATGGACATCCGCATACTGGAGGCCTCGGCCGAGCGGGTCGTGGCGACCATGCCCGTCAAGGGCAACACCCAGCCCTACGGACTGCTGCACGGCGGGGCCTCGGCCGTACTGGCCGAAACCCTCGGCTCCATCGGCGCGATGATGCACGGCGGTATCACCAAGATCGCCGTCGGTGTGGACCTGAACTGCACCCACCACCGCGGTGTCCGCTCCGGCACGGTCACCGGCGTCGCCACCCCCGTCCACCGCGGCCGCTCCACCACCACCTACGAGGTCGTGATCAGCGACGAGCAGGACCGGCGGGTGTGCACCGCCCGGCTGACCTGCCTGCTGCGCGACGCCGACCAGGCCGCCGGGGCACCCGCCGAGGCCCCCGCGGGAGCCTGAGCCGCCGCGCGGCACCAGCCGACAGGCCCGGACCCCGCCCCTCACGGCGGCGGATCCGGGCCTGCGCCGTTATCGGACCGGGCCGGCCCCGGCAACCGCCCGGAATCCGCCACTCCGCGCACTTCCTGGCGACATCTGTTGTGTCACCGATGGTGACCGCCTACCTTCCCCTCATGGGGACCTCGCCACGCACGGCCCGGTACGCCGCCCGCACCCTCCTCGCGGCGCTCGCCCTGACCGGCTGCTCACCTGCCACGACCACCCCCGCGGCGAACTTCGAGAGCCCCTCACCCAGCCCTTCCTCGCCCGCGCAGATCTGCACGAGCCTCGTCTCCTACTGGGCGAAGGAGACCCTCCTGGGCACCACGTGGTCCGGCCTCGACTGGGAGCAGAAGGGGCTGTCGAACGACCAGTACGCGATCCACGAGGACGCCGTCGCCGCGGCGCGAGCCGAAGAGCGAACTGGCGGGCGGGCCAAGGCACTTGAGCTGATCGACCGGTTCGTGGCCCAGCGCTGCGCCGAAGAGGACGGCGCGACCCGCAGCTCGGAGAACTGGCGGCCTGCGACGTGACCCGGGTCACCGGATTCCCGCGTGCGCTGTCCGCCTTCCGGGCACGTGGCGCCGTACGACCGAACCGCAGGTGGGAGGCCCGCGCGCCCACCGGAGCAAGATCGACCCGCCGGAAGGACACCATTCTCCACGTCACTCAGCGTCACGGTCACGCCGTACGCAATCCGCCTTTTCCCTCGGGAATGACCGCCCGGGGGATTCTTTCGGACACGCACCGCCACATTCGGCTGAATTTGATCTAAGACAGGTGCATGAAGGCCTCAAGCCCCTTAGGGGAACAGGTATTTCTCACCATGCGGACAATCTTCACCGTCGCTAAACGCCCGATCTGTCCACACTCCCACCACGCATTCTTGGCCTTGGCATAACAAGAGCGTCACATCCTCCTTTCCCGCCTCCCCGCGCTCGCCACCTCGGGCCTAGAGTCACGGCCAGTCACCGCGCCCTCAGAGCGCGAATCAGCACGGCCGTGGACCTCCCAGTGCGGCCCGGCGACCTAACGGCACCTCGACAGAGGACGCCGCGCCAGGGAAAGGAAGAATCGTGCGACACCGTTCTTTGCTCGTCCTCACCACCGTGATCACCACGGGAGCACTGACCCTCACCGCTTGCGGATCGCGCGACGGAGGCACCAAGGACAACAGCGACGGCAAGAAGACCGTCGTCGTCATCGGCGTGGACGCCCCCCTCACCGGTTCGCTCTCCGCGCTCGGACAGGGCATCAAGAACTCCGTCGACCTCGCGGCCAAGACGGCCAACAAGAACAACGAGGTCCCGGGCATCGAGTTCAAGGTCGAGGCCCTCGACGACCAGGCGGTCCCCGCCTCCGGTCAGGCCAACGCCACCAAGCTCGTCGGCAACAAGGACGTCATCGGCGTCGTCGGCCCGCTGAACTCCGGCGTCGCCCAGCAGATGCAGGGCGTCTTCGCCTCCGCCAAGCTGGCTCAGGTCTCGCCCGCCAACACCAACCCGTCGCTCAGCCAGGGCGACAACTGGGGCAAGGGCGAGTTCAAGCGCCCCTTCGACACCTACTTCCGCACCGCCGCCACCGACGTGGTCCAGGGCAAGTTCGCCGCCCAGTACCTCTTCAAGGACGCCGGCAAGAAGAAGGTCTTCGTCGTCGACGACAAGCAGACCTACGGCGCCGGCCTCGCCGCGATCTTCTCCGACGAGTTCAAGAAGCTCGGCGGCGAGATCGTCGGCACCGACCACGTCACCGTGAAGGAGACCGACTTCTCCTCCACCGCCGACAAGGTCAAGTCCTCCGGTGCCGACTCCGTCTACTTCGGCGGCCAGTACCCCGAGGGCGGCCTGCTCGCCGACCAGATCAAGAAGACCGGCGCCAACGTCCCCCTCATGGGCGGCGACGGCATCCAGGACCCCGCCTTCATCAGCGCCTCCGGTGAGGCCAACGAGGGCGACCTCTCCACCTCCATCGGCTTCCCGGTCGAGAAGCTCCCCACCGCCAAGAAGTTCATCGAGGACTACAAGGCCGGCGGCTACAAGGACCCCTACGCCGCCTACGGTGGCTACTCCTACGACGCCGGCTGGGCCCTGATCCAGGCCGTCAAGGCCGTCGCCGCCGCCAACGGAGGCAAGCTCCCCGACAACGGCCGCGCCGCGGTCGTCGAGGCGCTCGGCAAGGTCTCCTTCGAGGGCGTGACCGGCAAGGTCGCCTTCGACCAGTACGGCGACACCACCAACAAGCAGCTCACGGTCTACAAGGTCGAGGGCGGCAAGTGGATCGACGTCAAGAGCGACACCTTCAACGAGTAAGCCCGTAGTCCCCAGCACCACCCGCACCACCCGCAACACCTGAACCACGCCGCGCGAGGGCGCAAACAGCGCCCTCGCGCGGAGTCTTATCCGACACGCTCATCGGAGGCCCTGCGGTGCACGAACTGCCGCAACAGCTGGCCAACGGCCTGGCCCTCGGTGCTCTCTATGGCCTCATCGCCATCGGGTACACCATGGTCTACGGCATCGTCCAGCTCATCAACTTCGCCCACGGCGAGATCTTCATGATCGGCGGCTTCGGCGCGCTCACCGCCTACGCCATCCTCCCGACCGGCACCTCCCTGCTGATCGCGATACCCATCATGATCATCGGAGGCGCACTCGCCTCCGTCGCCGTAGCCACCGCAGCCGAACGCTTCGCCTACCGCCCCCTGCGCAGCGCCCCCCGGCTCGCCCCCCTCATCACCGCAATCGGCCTCTCGATCGCGCTCCAGCAACTGGTCTGGCAGTTCTACCCGGACGCCAAGAAGGCCGTCAGCTTCCCCGAGTTCACGGGCCCGTCCTTCAAGATCACCGACAGCCTCGCGATCCAGCGCGCGGACGCCTTCGTCCTCATCCTCGCCCCGCTGTGCATGCTCGCCCTCGGCGTCTTCGTCTCCAAGAGCCGCAGCGGCCGCGCCATGCAGGCCACCGCGCAGGACCCCGACACCGCGAAGCTGATGGGCATCAACACCGACCGCATCATCGTCATGGCCTTCGCCATCGGTGCCGCGTTCGCCGCCGTCGCCGCCGTCGCCTACGGCGTCGACAAGGGCCAGATCAACTTCGAAATGGGCTTCATCCTCGGCCTCAAGGCCTTCACCGCAGCCGTCCTCGGCGGCATCGGCAACATCTACGGCGCCATGGTCGGCGGCGTCGTCCTCGGACTCGCCGAAGCACTCTCGATCGCCTACATCGAAGAGATCCCCGGCATGCAGCAGCTCGGCGGTGGAGCCTGGTCCAACGTCTGGGCGTTCGTACTCCTCATCGTCGTCCTCCTCGTGCGGCCACAAGGCCTGCTCGGCGAGCGCGTCGCGGATCGGGCGTGAGAACCATGACCACCAACACCACCCCGCAGACCGACACCGCGAAGCAGGGCCCCGCCCCCACCACGCTCCTGTACGCGGTCATCGGCGGCAGCCTCCTCACCATCGTCAGCGTCTTCCTCGCATGGACCTGGACCTCCGAATTCCCGGGTGACCTCACCTACTACGGCAGCCCGGCACCCATCCAGTTCCTCAGCCTCGTCAGCGCCGCCCTCACCCTCGCCTACGCGCTCTCCGCACTCGGCATCAAGGGCCTGCGCTGGCTCACCCCCACCGGCGCCCGCAAGCCCCTGTGGATCCTCTCGCTCGGCACCCTCGCCGGCACCTGGTTCACCGTCCTCTCCATCATTTGGGTCCTCGAAGGAGCCGTCCACCTCGAACCCGGCGCCATCGTCGCCCTCGTCGGCTCGCTCATCCCGGTCGCCGCCGCGTCCAAGCTCCCCGACGACAGCCACAAGGCGGCCCCCGCCAAGAAGCTGCCCTCCTGGGCCGAGATCCTCATCATCACCGGCGTCTTCGCCCTCGGCCTCTACGTCGTCACCTTCGGCATCGACACCGACGACAAAGAACCGCAGCTCTTCGTCACCTACCTGATCATCGTCGGCTTCGCGGCCTTCGCCCTCCTCAAGGCCGGCCTCTTCGACCGACTCGGCACCCTCACCGCGAACAACCGCCAGGTCACCCTCATCGGGACCGCCGCCGCCGCGATCGCCTTCCCCTTCATCCAGCAGAGCGGCGACACCTACACGCTCATCGCGGTCAACATCCTGATCTTCGCGACCGTCGCCCTCGGCCTCAACGTCGTCGTCGGCCTCGCCGGCCTCCTCGACCTCGGCTACGTCGCCTTCCTCGGCGTCGGCGCCTACGCCGCCGCCCTGGTCTCCGGAAGCACCGCCTCCGCCTTCGGGATCCACCTCCCCTTCTGGGCAGCGGTCATCGTCGGCGCCCTCGCCTCGCTCATCTTCGGCGTGGTCATCGGCGCACCGACCCTCCGCCTGCGCGGCGACTACCTCGCCATCGTCACCCTCGGCTTCGGAGAAATCTTCCGCATCGCCATGGGCAACCTCGACGGCACCTCCGGCCCGGACATCACCAACGGCCCCAACGGCATCCCCAACATCCCCCACCTCGACCTCTTCGGGTGGAACTTCGGGGAATCCCACGACGTCCTCGGCATCACCCTCGGCGCCTACGCCAACTACTACTTCCTGATGCTGCTCGTCATGGCCCTGGTCGTCCTGGTCTTCGCCCGAGCCGGCAACAGCCGCATCGGCCGCGCCTGGGTCGCCATCCGCGAAGACGAGACCGCCGCCGAAGCCATGGGCATCAACGGCTTCAAGGTCAAGCTCATCGCCTTCGCCCTCGGCGCCACCCTCGCCGGCCTCGCCGGCACCGTCCAGGCACACGTCAACACCACGGTCGTCCCCGAGAACTACGTCTTCGCCGGGCCCGTCCCGCCGAACTCCGCGTTCCTCCTCGCCGCCGTCATCCTCGGCGGCATGGGCACCATCCGCGGCCCCATCCTCGGCGCCGCACTCCTCTTCCTGATCCCGGCGAAGCTGGCCTTCCTCCAGGACTTCCAGCTCCTCGCCTTCGGCATCGCCCTCATCCTGCTCATGCGCTTCCGCCCCGAAGGCCTCATCGCCAACAAGCGGGCGCAGCTCGAGTACCACGACGACACCGCTGACCAGGCCCCCACGGACCTGGCCACCGCCAAGGCGGGGGCGTGAACACCATGACCACCACAGACACCACCACCACGACCACCGTCCTCGAAGCCAGCGGCGTCACCATGCGCTTCGGCGGCCTCACCGCCGTCAAGGGCGTCGACCTCAAGGTCAACGCCGGCGAGATCGTCGGCCTCATCGGCCCCAACGGCGCCGGCAAGACCACCTTCTTCAACTGCCTCACCGGGCTGTACGTCCCCACCGAGGGAACCGTCAGCTACAAGGGCACCGTCCTGCCGCCCACACCCCACAAGGTCACCGCAGCAGGCGTCGCCCGCACCTTCCAGAACATCCGGCTCTTCCACAACATGACCGTGCTGGAAAACGTCCTCGTCGGACGCCACACCCGCACCAAGGAAGGCCTCTGGTCCGCCCTCCTGCGCGGCCCCGGCTTCAAGAAGGCCGAAGCCGCCAGCGAAGCACGCGCCATGGAACTCCTCGAGTTCATCGGCCTCCAGCACAAGGCCGGCCACCTCGCGAAGAACCTCCCCTACGGCGAACAGCGCAAGCTCGAAATCGCCCGCGCCCTCGCCAGCGACCCCGGCCTCATCCTCCTGGACGAGCCCACCGCCGGCATGAACCCGCAGGAGACCCGGGCGGCCGAAGAACTCATCTTCGCCATCCGCGACATGGGCATCGCCGTCCTCGTCATCGAGCACGACATGCGCTTCATCTTCAACCTCTGCGACCGCGTCGCCTGCCTCGTCCAGGGCGAAAAGCTCATCGAAGGCACCGCCGCGGAAGTCCAGGGCGACGAACGCGTCATCGCCGCCTACCTCGGCACCCCCTTCGAAGGCGCCCCCGGCGACGAAGAAGTCGCCGAGGTCGAAGCCGCCGAAGCCCACGCGGAAGCGAACGCGGAAGCGGACGCAGAAGCGGACGCGGACGGGGACGGGGACGGGGAAACGGACGCGGACGCGGAAACGGACGCGGACGCGGACGCGGACAGCACCACCAGCACGGACGGAGAGGCCAAGTGACCGCACTGCTCAAGGTCGAAGACCTCAAAGTCGCCTACGGCAAGATCGAAGCCGTCAAGGGAATCTCCTTCGAAGTCAACGAAGGCGAAATCGTCTGCCTCGTCGGCACCAACGGCGCCGGCAAGACGACCACCCTGCGCACCCTCTCCGGGCTCCTCAAGCCCACCGCGGGCAGCATCACCTTCGACGGCAAGCCCCTCGTCGGCGTCCCCGCCCACAAGATCGTCTCCATGAAGCTGGCCCACTCCCCCGAGGGACGCCACATCTTCCCCCGGCTGACGATCGCCGAAAACCTCCAGCTCGGAGCATTCCTGCGCTCCGACAAGGAAGGCATCGAGAAGGACATCCAGCGCGCCTACGACCTCTTCCCCATCCTGGGCGAACGTCGCAAGCAGGCCGCCGGCACCCTCTCGGGCGGCGAACAGCAGATGCTCGCCATGGGCCGCGCCCTCATGTGCCAGCCCAAGCTGCTCATGCTGGACGAGCCCTCCATGGGCCTCTCCCCGCTGATGATGCAGAAGATCATGGCCACCATCGCCGAACTCAAGGCGACCGGCACCACCATCCTGCTCGTCGAGCAGAACGCCCAGGCCGCGCTCTCGCTGGCCGACCAGGCGCACGTGATGGAGATCGGCAAGATCGTGCTCTCCGGCACCGGCCAGGAACTCCTCCACAACGAGGACGTCCGCAAGGCCTACCTCGGCGAGGACTGACAGAACGTGTGAGGCCCGCCTCCCCTCGGGGGGAGGCGGGCCTCACGCATGCGCCCGGCGCTTACTTGGCGCTGTCCTTCTTCTTCGCCTCGGCGTCCTCGATGACCACCTCGGCAACCTGCTGCATGGACATCCGGCGGTCCATGGAGGACTTCTGGATCCACCGGAAGGCAGCCGGCTCGGTCAGCCCGTACTGCGTCTGCAGAATGCTCTTCGCCCGGTCCACCAGCTTGCGGGTCTCCAGCCGCTGCGAGAGGTCCGCGACCTCCTGCTCCAGCGCGCGCAGCTCCGCGAAGCGGGAGACGGCCATCTCGATGGCGGGCACCACGTCGCTCTTGCTGAACGGCTTCACGAGGTACGCCATGGCCCCGGCGTCCCGGGCCCGCTCGACGAGGTCGCGCTGCGAGAACGCGGTGAGCATGAGGACGGGGGCGATGGACTCCTCCGCGATCTTCTCGGCCGCGGAGATCCCGTCCAGGACCGGCATCTTCACGTCGAGGATCACCAGGTCGGGCCGGTGCTCGCGCGCGAGCTCCACGGCCGTCTGCCCGTCCCCGGCCTCACCGACGACGGCGTAGCCCTCTTCCTCGAGCATCTCTTTCAGGTCGAGACGGATGAGCGCCTCGTCCTCGGCGATGACGACACGGGTCGTCAGCGGCGGAACGTGCGACTGGTCGGCGTCGGGCATGGGCGTCGACTCGTGCTCGGCGGTCACGGGGGGCTCCTTGTTGCAAGGCGATTCAGCTGCCCCGAGCCTACCTAGCTCCTGTATGTTTGTGACACGGAGGGTCTTAGGTATCCTTTGTTTCGAAGGGGCCCCGGTAGCCCAGCGGTAGAGGCCATGGATTCAAAACCCATTCAGCGTCGGTTCGAATCCGACCCGGGGCACTTCTCCTTCGATTTCAAGGTCGCCAAGCAAATTTAGCGATCTTCACTCGTCACGGTGAACGAAGCTTCGAATTACGGCCAACCGGACGAATGGCGGCGAAGCTCCCGAGTGTGGAGCACAATCCTTCGATACGCGAAGAAGCAGTCCTACTGTTACGCCGAGGCGTGACCAACCGGGTAGTGGCCGAGCACCTCGGCGTGCCGCGCGGCACCATCGGGTGGTGGCGTCATGAGGACCGAAAACACCGCGGCGAGACCTGCATCCAGCCGACCGACTGTCCGAAGTGCACGGGCCGGGAATTCGACCAGCGGGCCTACGGCTATCTTTTGGGCCTCTACCTCGGCGACGGCCACATCATCTCGAAGTACAAGCAGCACCATCTGTCCGTCTTCTGCGACGCGTCACGATCAGGCCTCATTGACGCCGCCGAGGAAGCCATGCACCTCGTCATGCCCCAGCCCAGGGTGGGGCGCCGGCAGAGAGGGGGCTGCGTGGAGGTCAAGTCCTACACACGGCACTGGGTCTGCCTGTTCCCGCAGCACGGGCCCGGCAAGAAGCACGACCGCCGCATCACCCTTGAGGACTGGCAGCAGGAGATCGTCGACGCCCACCCCTGGGAGTTCATCCGGGGGCTCATCCATTCGGACGGGTGTCGGATCACCAACTGGACCACCCGGATGGTCGGCGGTGTGAAGAAGCGCTACGAGTACCCGCGGTACTTCTTCACCAACAAGTCGGACGACATCCGGAAGCTCTGTACGGACACGCTCACCAAGGTCGGCGTCCGGTGGACCATCCTGGCCCGGGGCAGCGACCCGTTCAACGTGTCCGTCGCCCGCAAGGAATCCGTGGCCCTCATGGACGCCCACATCGGGCCGAAGCACTAGGCAGGCCTCCGGGGCGGGGCCCATCGGCTGAAGCCGGCCTGGGAGGCGTGGACCGTGACGGTGCCTCCGCCGAGCGTGTCGGCCTTGTGGCGGAGCTGGTCGAGGACCGACGGGCTCGGGCGGCCGTACACGTCGATGGACCTCATACGGATGAACGCGGCGAACGCGGCGAATTTCGGTCCGCCGAGCTCCATGTGGAGTTCCATCGAGGCCGAATCGGGGTGGACGGCGACCACCGTCATGGTGGACTCGGTCTCGTCGAGGTAGAAGTGGTAGGCGATCACCCGTGGTTCGTGCGCTTCGACGAAGGCGGCCAGGTCCAGCATCCCGTGCCTGACGTCCGCGAGTTTGCCGGGGCGGATGTCCGAGTGGTCCACGTAGAAGATGGGTTCCGTCATGGCGCCCGAACCTAGCGGCGGACGGCTGGGGGAGGTCGTCGGACCCGCCGAGGATGTGTGCTCGGTAGCCGATGGGTTGTGCGGCGAAGTGTTCCGGGGGGTATTCCTTGGTCGTCATGCTGTGACCGTGTGACCTCGGGTTCCGTCGAGGTCAAGGTCAAACGATGAGGGGACTCTGTGATGAGCGAGAAGGCCCGGGAGCTGTTCGACGCGTTGGATCTCAACCAGGACGGGCAGCTGACGCGCGCGGAGGTGATCTCGGCGCTGCGGTCGAAGGGGCCGACGTTGGCTGCGCGGGGGGTTCTGCCGTTTTGGGCGTTGGGGGATGCGGATGTGTCGTCGGCGCTTTTTGATGCGGCTGATGCGAACGGGGATGCGGTGTTGACGTTTGAGGAGTTCGCCGCGGTGGTTGATCGTCGTTTCGGCTGGTAGCTGGGGCTGGGGGTCATGGGCGGGGGGTGAGGCCGTTGAGGACGGTGGCGACGTGGGTTTTGGCGTCGGTGGGGTCGAGGGGGGCGTGGGCGATGAGGAGGCGGTACCAGAAGGGGCCGAAGATCAGGTCGGTGGCGTGGTCGAGGTCGGTGGTGGTGGGGAGTTCTTCGCGGGTGATGGCGCGGCGGAGGAGGGTGGCGACGAGTTCGCGGCGGGTGTGGACCCAGGCGCGGAAGGGTTCGGCGAGGGCGGGGTCGAGTTGGGCTTCGGCCATGAGGCCGGTGAGGGCTTTGGTGTGGAGGGGGTCGTCGCCGATGCGGTAGAGGTCGGTGACGAAGGCGGTGAGGTCGCCGGTGAGGGTGCCGGTGTCGGGTTCGGGGACGCGGGTGGCGGTTTCGTGGGCGTAGGCGTCCATGACGAGGGCGGGTTTTGACTTCCACCAGCGGTAGATGGTGCTTTTGGCGACGTTGGCGCGTTTGGCGACGCCTTCGATGGTGAGGGCGCCGTAGCCGTTTTCGACGAGGAGGGCGGCGGTGGCTTCGAGGACGGAGTGGTGGGCGTCTTCGTTGCGGAGGCGGCCGCCGGTGCGGGGGGTGGGGTTTTGGGGTGTGGTTGACACGGCATCACGATAGCCCTACCTTTAATCGAAACGCTGCGTAGCGTTTCGATAGGTCGGGATGTTTCGGGGGGACAGTCATGAGCAGGATCGTGATCGCGCACGGGTACGGGATGAGCAGTGGTGAGCACTGGTACCGCTCCGTGGCGGAGGAGTTGTCCGGCGAGGGGCACGTGGTGCGTATGCCGGACTTCCCGGAGCCGTTCGCGCCGGAGGCGGGGGCGTGGTTGAAGGCTTTGCGGGCTGAGACGGAGGGGTTCGCGGCGGGCGAGACCGTGTTGGTGGGTCACAGCCTGGGTGGGGTGAATGTGCTGCGTCTGCTGCAGGAGCACGACACCGGGGCCGAGGGGGCTTTCGCGGGGGTGGTGTTCGTGGCGTCGATGTCGGGCGAGGTGGGTTATGAGGCGCTGGCGCCGTTCTTCTCGCCGGAGTTCGACTGGGTGAGGATCCGTGGGGCGGCGCGGGGTTTTCGGGTGTTGCATGCCGCTGATGACCCGGTGACGGGGGTGAGGACGGGTGAGCACGTCATGCGGTTCGTGACGGAGCTGGGGGCTTCGGCGTGGGTGACCGCGTCGGGCGGGCATTTTCCCAGTACGGGTGAGAGCCGGTTGGAGCTGCCCGACGCGGTGCGTCTCATACGTGAGGTGCTGTAGCCGCGGCTGCCGCGGCGGGCGGTTGCGTGGTGGGTTAGCGGACTGCGTCGCCGATGTGGTGGATGCGGACGAGGTTGGTGGATCCGGTGACGCCGGGGGGTGAGCCGGCGGTGATGACGACGACGTCGCCGGGTACGCAGCGGCCGATGCGCAGGAGTTCTTCCTCGACTTGGGCGACCATGGCGTCGGTGGAGTCGACGTGGGGGCCGAGGAAGGTTTCCACGCCCCAGGTGAGGTTGAGTTGGGAGCGTGTGGCGGGGTCGGGGGTGAAGGCGAGGAGGGGGATGGGTGAGCGGTAGCGGGAGAGCCGGCGGACGGTGTCTCCGCTTTGGGTGAAGGCGACGAGGAATTTGGCGTCGAGGAAGTCGCCCATTTCGGCGGCGGCTCGGGCGACGGCTCCGCCTTGGGTGCGGGGCTTGTTCCGGTCGGTCAGGGGCGGGAGGCCCTTGGCGAGGATGTCTTCTTCGGCTGCTTCGACGATGCGGGACATGGTGCGTACGGTTTCGACGGGGTATTTGCCGACGCTGGTTTCGCCGGAGAGCATGACGGCGTCGGTTCCGTCGATGACGGCGTTGGCGACGTCGGAGGCTTCGGCGCGGGTGGGCCGGGAGTTGTCGATCATCGAGTCGAGCATTTGGGTCGCGACGATGACGGGCTTGGCGTTGCGCTTGGCGAGTTTGACGGCTCGTTTCTGGACGATCGGGACTTGTTCCAGGGGCATTTCGACGCCGAGGTCGCCGCGGGCGACCATGATGCCGTCGAAGGCGGCGACGATGTCGTCGATGTTTTCGACGGCCTGGGGCTTTTCGATCTTGGCGATGACGGGGAGGCGTCGGTCTTCTTCGTTCATGATGCGGTGGACGTCTTCGATGTCTCGGCCGCTGCGGACGAAGGAGAGGGCGATGATGTCGGCGCCGGTGCGCAGGGCCCAGCGGAGGTCTTCGATGTCTTTTTCGGAGAGGGCGGGGACGGAGACGGCTACGCCGGGGAGGTTGAGGCCTTTGTGGTCGGAGACCATGCCGCCTTCGATGACGCGGGTGTGGACGCGGGGGCCGTCGATTGCGGTGA
Source organism: Streptomyces sp. NPDC028910 (assembly GCF_055564955.1). Lineage (NCBI taxonomy): Bacteria > Bacillati > Actinomycetota > Actinomycetes > Kitasatosporales > Streptomycetaceae > Streptomyces > Streptomyces sp. NPDC028910. Next base: position 166,854 of record NZ_JBVHVF010000014.1, read on the forward strand.
CTTCGAGGGTGACGCGGCCGTCGTCGACGAGGATGCGTTCGCCGGTGGTGACGTCGGTGGCGAGTCCCTTGTAGGTGGTGCCGCAGGTGTGGCGGTCGCCTTCGTGGTCTTCGACGGTGATGGTGAACTGGTCACCGCGTTCAAGGAGTACGGGTCCTTCGCGGAAGCGGCCGAGGCGGATCTTCGGGCCTTGAAGGTCGGCGAGGATGCCGACGCTGCGGCCGGTCTCGTCGGAGGCCTTGCGTACGCGCTGGTAGCGCTCCTCGTGTTCGGCGTAGGTGCCGTGGCTGAGGTTGAAGCGGGCGATGTCCATTCCGGCTTCGACCAGGGCTTTGATCTGGTCGTATGAGTCGGTGGCGGGGCCCAGGGTACATACGATTTTCGCTCGGCGCATGGGACGAGCGTATTCCCCTACCAAGGAGTAGGTAATCGCTTCCGGGTGTCCACTCAACAACCTTTGTGCAAAAGGTTGTTGACAACTGTTGAATGTGCATGGGGGTGCTCTGATGAGCACCCCCGGGGCATCGATGTGTGGGTTCTTCGGAGTTCGGTTTCAGAGTTGGGGAGGGGTCATGGTGAAGCGGGCGTTCACCTGGGCGTAGACGGTCTGGCGCTGGGGTTCGAGGTCGAGCGGCGGGGGGCCGGCGTCCTCGGAGGCGCTGAAGGCCATGGTGCGCATTCCGGCGCCGGGTGCGGCGGGGAAGGGGGCGGCGTTCTCGGCGCCGAGGTCGGCGAGTTCGACGAGGGCGGCGAGGTGGGCGCCGAGGGCTTCGGCGTATTCGCGGGCGCGCTGGACGGCTTCGAGTACGGCTTGGCGGCGGGCTTGGCCGTGGGCGGGTGAGGTGGGGCGCAGGGCCCACCAGGGGCCGTCGACCTGGGTGAGGTCGAGGTCGGCGAGGCGGGTGGTGAGTTCGCCGAGGGTGGTGAAGTCGCTGAGTTCGGCGGTGATGTGGACGCGGCCGTGGTAGGCGCGGATGCGTTCGGCGCGGCCGTGGCGGGTGAGTTCGGGGGTGATGGAGAAGGATCCGGTTTCGAGTTTTTCGACGGGTTCGCCGTAGCTTTTGATGAGGTCGAGGACGGTGTTGTTGCGTCGGGTGAGGTCTTCGAGTGCGGTGCGCCGGTCGGTGCCGCGGGCGCTGACGGTGATGCCGATCCGGGCGATTTCGGGGTCGACTTCGATGCGGGCTTCGCCGCGGACTGCGACGCGGGGTACTTCGGGGGTTCCGTAGGGCTGGTGCGATGCGTCCTGGGTCATGGCTTCACTGTCGCACTGTCGCTCGTACGGGTGTGGTCATCGGATCGAAACCTGGTGGGGGTGTTGCTGCTTGTTGCTGGTGGGCCAGAATCTACGCGCGTTGTTCACGCCTTAAAAGGGGAGATGGCATGGCGTTCGACCGCAGGACGTTTCTGGGGACCACGGCCGCGACTGGTGCGGCCGTGGCGTTGGCGGGGGCCACGAGCACCCCGGCCGCGGCGCAGCCGGAGTCGGGGGTGCCGGGGTCCCGGACGTACTCGTTCACGGTGATGGGTACGACCGACTTGCACGGAAATGTTTTCAATTGGGATTACTTCACGGACAAGGAGTTCGACGACAAGGCGCACAATGACGTCGGTCTGGCGAAGATCTCCACTCTGGTGGAGCAGGTGCGGGCGGAGAAGGGGCGGCGCAACACGCTGCTGATCGACGCCGGTGACACGATCCAGGGCACCCAGTTGTCGTACTACTACGCGAAGGTGGATCCGATCACCGCGCGGCGGGGTCCGGTGCACCCGATGGCGCAGGCGATGAACGCGATCGGCTACGACGCGGCGGCGTTGGGGAACCACGAGTTCAATTACGGCATTCCGGTGCTGCGGAAGTTCGAGGAGCAGTGTGACTTCCCGCTGCTGGGGGCGAATGCGCTGGATGCGAAGACGCTGCGGCCGGCGTTCGCGCCGTACAGCATGCACCGGCTGCGGACTCCGCACGGGCCGGATGTGAAGGTGGCGGTGCTGGGGCTGACGAACCCGGGGATCGCGCTGTGGGACAAGGCGAACGTGCAGGGGAAGATGACCTTCCCGGGCTTGGAGGAGCAGGCGGCGAAGTATGTGCCGCGGTTGCGTTCTCTGGGTGCGGACGTGGTGATCGTGTCGGCTCATTCCGGGTCGAGCGGGACTTCGTCGTACGGGGATCAGCTGCCGTACATCGAGAATGCGGCCGGGCTGGTGGCGGAGCAGGTGCCGGGGATCGACGCGATCCTGGTGGGGCACGCGCACACGGAGATTCCCGAGTACCGGGTGAAGAACAAGGCGACCGGCAAGGACGTGGTGCTGTCGGAGCCGCTGAAGTGGGGGCAGCGGCTGACGCTGTTCGACTTCGAGCTGACGTGGGCGAAGGGCCGCTGGTCGGTGGCGAAGGTCGCGGCGAGGGTGCTGAACTCCAACACGGTGGCGGAGGACCCGAAGATCACGCGGCTGCTGTCGGACGAGCACCGCAAGGTCGTGGCGTACGTGAACCAGGTGATCGGCACTTCGACGCAGGCGATGTCCTCGGCGGAGGGGCCGGTGAAGGACGTGGCGATCATCGACCTGATCAACCATGTCCAGGCGGAGACGGTGAAGGCCGCTCTGGTGGGTACGGAGTGGGCGGCGCTGCCGGTGCTGTCGCAGGCTTCGTGTTTCTCGCGGACGGCGGGGATCCCGGCGGGGCAGGTGACGATCAGGGATGCGGCGGGTCTGTACCCGTTCGAGAACACCTTGGAGGCGCGGCTGTTGACCGGCGCGCAGCTGAAGGACTATCTGGAGTATTCGGCGCGGTACTTCGTGCGGACGGCTCCGGGTGATGTGGTGGATCCGGCGAAGTTGACGAATGCCGAGGGGACGCCGGATTACAACTATGACGCGGTGTACGGGTTCACGTACGACATCGATATCGCGGAGCCGGTCGGTTCGCGGATCAAGGGGTTGTCGTTCGAGGGGAAGCCGGTGGATCCGGCGGGGCGGTTCGTGCTCGCGGTGAACAACTACCGGGCCTCGGGTGGCGGGAACTTCCCGCACGTGCCGCAGGCCAGGCAGTTGTGGGCGAATTCCGACGAAATACGCAACACCATCATCCAGTGGGTGAAGGCGAAGGGGACGGTGGATCCGGCGCAGTTCGCGTCCGTGGACTGGCGGCTGACGCGGGCCGCCGTACCGGTGTTCTAGAAGACGCTCCCTACGGGTGTTCGACCAGCGGGAGCAGTTCGCCTGCGGGTCGGGGGCGGGCGTGCTCCCGCTGGTCGAGGCCGAAGGTGGTGAAGGCGGTGCGCGCGGGCTGGGGGTAGGGGTCCTTGCCGGTGAGGGTGTTCAGGATGGCGGCGCTGCGCCAGGCGGCGAGGCCGAGGTCGGGGGCTCCGACGCCGTGGGTGTGGCGTTCGCCGTTCTGGACGAAGATGCTGCCGGTGACGGCGGGGTCGGTGATCATCCGGTAGCGGTCGTCGATGCGGGGGCGGCCGGAGGAGTCCTTGCGCAGGTAGGGGTCGAGGCCTGCGAGGAGGCGGCCGAGGGGGCGTTCCTGGTAGCCCGTGGCGAGGACGACGGCGTCGGTGGTGAGCCGGGAGCGGGTGCCTTGTTCGACGTGTTCGAGGTGGAGTTCGACCTTGGTGGTGGCGACGCGTCCGGCGGTGCGGACGCTGACTCCCGGGGTGAGGACGGCGTCGGGCCAGCCGCCGTGGAGGGTGCGGCGGTAGAGCTCCTCGTGGATGGCGGCGATGGTGCCGGCGTCGATGCCCTTGTGGAGTTGCCACTGGGCGGGGACGAGTCGGTCGCGTACGGGTTCGGGGAGGGAGTGGAAGTAGCGGGTGTAGTCCGGGGTGAAATGTTCGAGGCCGAGCTTGGAGTACTCCATGGGGGCGAAGGAGGGGGTGCGGGCGAGCCAGGTGAGGCGTTCGCGGCCGGCGGGGCGGGCGCGGAGCAGGTCGAGGAAGACTTCGGCGCCGGACTGGCCTGATCCGATGACGGTGACGTGTTCGGCGCCGAGGATGCGCGTGCGGTTGTCGAGGTAGTCGGCGGAGTGGATGACGGGGACGGTGGGGGCTTCGGCGAGGGGGCGCAGGGGTTCGGGGACGTAGGGGGCGGTGCCGATGCCGAGGGCGAGGTTGCGGGTGTAGGTGCGGCCGAGGGCTTCGGCTTCGCCGGTGGAGTCGAGTTGGGTGAAGTCGACTTCGAAGAGGTCGCGTTCGGGGTTCCAGCGGACGGCGTCGACCTGGTGGCCGAAGTGGAGTCCGGGGACGCGGCCGGCGACCCAGCGGCAGTAGGCGTCGTATTCGGCGCGGTGGATGTGGAACTGCTCGGCGAAGTAGAAGGGGAAGAGCCGTTCCTTGTGCTTGAGGTAGCTGAGGAAGCTCCAGGGGCTGGCCGGATCGGCGAGAGTGACCAGGTCGGCGAGGAAGGGGACTTGGAGGGTGGCGCCGTCGATGAGCAGTCCGGGGTGCCAGCGGAAGTCGCGGCGCTGGTCGTAGAAGGCGGTGGCGAGTTCGCCTGCTCCTTGCTGCGGCAGGCCGTGGGCGAGGGCCGCGAGGGACAGGTTGAAGGGGCCGATGCCGATTCCGACGAGGTCGTGGGGTGCATCGAGCTGGGCGGTCATCGGTGGGTGCTGCCTTCCAGGAGGGCGATCAGGGTGTCCAGGTCCCCCGCCGTGGTGTGCGGGTTGAGCAGGGTGGCTTTGAGCCACAGGCGGCCGTCGGCGTGGGTGCGGCCGAGGACGGCGCGGCCTTCGTGCAGGAGGGTGCGGCGCAGGGTGGCGAGTTCGTCGTCGTCGGCGCGGGTGGGCCGGAAGAGGACGGTGCTGATGGTGGGCGCCGAGTGGAGTTCGAATCCGGGGTGGGCGTCGAGGAGTCGTGCGAGGTCGTGTGCGAGGTCGCAGGTGCGGTCGATGAGGCGGGCGAGTCCGTCGCGGCCCAGGGAGCGCAGGGTGGTGGCGATCTTGAGGGCGTCGGGGCGTCGGGTGGTGCGCAGGGAGCGGCCGAGGAGGTCGGGCAGGCCGGCTTCGGTGTCGTCGGTGGCGTTGAGGTAGTCGGCTTGGTGGGCGAGGGGGGCGAGCAGGGCGGTGTCGGGGACGGCGAGGAGGCCTGCGGCGACGGGCTGCCAGCCGAGTTTGTGCAGGTCGACGGTGAGGGAGTGGGCACGGGTGAGTCCGGCGAGCTGGTGGCGGTGGCGGGGGCTGAGGGCGAGGAGGCCGCCGTACGCGGCGTCGATGTGGAGGTCGGCGCCGTAGCGGTCGCAGAGGTCGGCGATGCGGTGGAGGGGGTCGATGAGTCCGGCGTCGGTGGTGCCGGCGGTGGCGGTGACGAGGGTGGGGCCGGGGGTGGTGGCGAGTGCCTCGGCGAGGTCGGCGGGGTCGAGGGTGCCGGTGGGGGTGGGCAGGGCGATGGCGGGCGGGAGGCCGAGGAGCCAGGCGGCGCGGGGTACGGAGTGGTGGGCGTTCGCTCCGTGCAGGACGGTGAGGCGGGGGCCGTGGCGTTCGCGGGCGAGGAGGAGGGCGAGTTGGTTGGCTTCGGTGCCGCCGGTGGTGATGAGGGCGTCGGCGTGGGGGGTGTCGTAGAACTCGGCGGCGAGGGCGCGGGTGAGGAGGGCCTCGACGGCGGAGGCGGCGGGGGCCTGGTCCCAGGAGTCGAGGGAGGGGTTGAGGGCGCTGGCGGCGAGGTCTGCGGCGGCCGCGACGGCGAGTGGGGGGCAGTGCAGGTGGGCTGCGCACAGGGGGTCGGCGGGGTCGGCGGCGCCTGCGGCGAGGGTGTGTACGAGGGTGCGGAGCGCTTCGTGGTCGCCGGTTCCGTGGTCGGGCAGTACGTCGCCGTCGCCCAGTGCGGCGTGGACGCGGGCGGCGAGGGCGTCGGGGCCGCCGGCCGGCAGGGGTCCGCCGCGGTCCAGGGCCCCGGTGTGCAGGGCTTCGAGGACGGTGTCGAGCAGGGGCCGCAGGGCTTGGGCGCCGGCGGGGCCGCCGGCGAGCGGAGGCAGCGGGGGCGGTGCGCTGGGCGCTGTGCCGGGCCCTGTGCTGGGCCCTGTGCCGGGCGGCGCTGTCATCGGGTCCTCCGGAGGCTGGCCGGGTGCGGGGCGGGGGCACCGCACCCGGCCGGTACAACGATCAGACCCGTATGGGGTAACCGCCGGGGTTTGTCCGGGTCGGCGTTTCCCCGGCTCCGGCCGTGGGAGGCACCGGCCGGGCGCTGCCCGGGCCCGCGCCTCAAACGCCGGCGGGGCTGGGTGGTGCGCGGCACACGCCCACGGGGCTGGGGTGCGCCGCATACGCCGGCTGGGCTGGGTGGTGCGCGGCACACGCCCACGGGGCTGGGGTGCGCCGCACACGCCGCGGGGCTGGGTGGTGCGCCGCACACGCCCGCGGGGCCGGGTGGTGTGCCGCACACGCCCGCGGGGCTGGGGGTGCGCCCGCACACGCCGGCGGAGCTGGGTGGTGTGTCGCACACGGCGGTGGGGCTCAGGTGGTGCGGACTCGCAGGGCGCGGGCCAGGTCGTCGAGTTGGTCGACGAGCTTGCGGCGCAGGAGCGGGAGGATGTCCTGGTCGGCGAGGCAGGCGTGGCCGGCCTGGAGGTTGGTCTGGTCGATGGCGTAGGCGGGGAAGGCCCAGCGGCCGGCCGCCTCGCCGATGGCCGGGCCGCGGCGGGCGGCGAGGGCGACGGCCTCCGGGTAGTAGCGGGTCACGTACTCCTGTACCAGTTCGGCCTGTTCGGGTTGCCAGAAGCCCTGGGCGGTGGCGCTGAAGAGGTAGTTGGACAGGCTGTCGTCGTGGAAGAGCCGTTCCCAGGCGGCGGCCTTGGCCTGCGCGGTGGGGAGCGCGGCGCGGCAGCGGGCCGCGCCTTCCTGGCCGGTGGCGCTGGGGTCCTCGGCGAGGGCGGCGTCGATCTCGCTCTCGCCGACGGCGCCGAGGACGGCGAGGCGGGCGAGGATGCGCCAGCGCAGCTCGGGGTCGAGTGCGGGGCCGCCGGGGACGGTGTCGCCGGCGAGCCAGCCGGCGATGGTCTCGGGCTGGACGGCGCTGTCGATGAGGGTGCGTACGGCGGTCAGCCGCAGGCCGGGCTCCGAGCCGTTCTCGGTGCGCCGCAGCAGGTCGTGGGCGATGCCGGTGAGGGTGCCCAGCGCCGCGGTCCGCTCCTCGGGGGCGACGTAGCGCACCGCGATCTGGGTCCGGGCGAAGGCGAGGACGCCCTGGACGATCGCCAGGTCGACTTCTTCCGGCAGGTGCGCTTCGGCGGTGGTCAGGTAGTCCTGCGGGTCCAGGTCGCCGTCGCGGACCATGTCGCGCAGGGAGTTCCAGACGACGGCGCGGGTGAGGGCGTCGGGGATGCCGGCGAGGCCGCGCAGGACCGTTTCGACGGAGGTCTCGTCGAGCCGGACCTTGGCGTAGGTGAGGTCGGCGTCGTTGAGGACGAGCAGCGCGGGGCGCGGGCCGGCCGCGGAGACGACCTCGTCGGAGGGGATGTCGAGGGCGAGGAGCTCGCGCAGTTCCAGGATGCGGCCGTCGGCGGGGTCGTGGTCGTAGACGCCGACGGCGATGTGGTGCGGGCGGCTGCCCCGGCGGTCGACGGTGAGGGTCCAGCCGGCCGTACCGTCGGTGCTCTCCTCGATCTTGGGGGTGAGGGTGTCGATGCCGGTGGTGCGCAGCCAGATGTCGGCCCAGGCGCGTACGTCGCGTTCGGTGTGGGCGGCGAGGGAGTCGATGAAGTCGGCGAGGGAGGCGTTGGCGAACTTGTGGCGGGCGAAGTGGGTGTTGATGCCGGCCAGGAAGTCCTTCTCGCCGAGCCAGGCGACGAGCTGGCGCAGGGCGGAGGCGCCCTTGGCGTAGGAGATGCCGTCGAAGTTGAGGAGGGCGGAGGCGGTGTCGGGGACGTCGTCGGGGGCGGGGGCGACGGGGTGGGTGGAGGGGCGCTGGTCGGCGTCGTAGCCCCAGGGTTTGCGGGTGACGCCGAAGTCGGTCCAGGTGTCGGTGAAGCGGGTGGCTTCGGTGAGGGTCTGGTAGCCCATGTATTCGGCGAAGGACTCGTTGAGCCAGATGTCGTCGAACCAGGCGAGGGTGACGAGGTCGCCGAACCACATGTGGGCCATCTCGTGGGCGATGACCATGGCGCGGGACTGGCGTTCGGTGTCGGTGACGGCGGAGCGGTAGATGAACTCGTCGCGGAAGGTGACGAGGCCGGGGTTCTCCATGGCGCCGGCGTTGAACTCGGGTACGAAGGCCTGGTCGTAGGAGTCGAAGGGGTAGGGCTCGGTGAACTTCTCCTGGTAGCGGTCGAAGCAGTCCTTGGTGATGGAGAGGATTTCCTCGGCGTCGGCGTCCATGTGGGGTGCGAGGGACTGGCGGCAGTGGATGCCGAAGGGCAGCCCGGCGTGTTCGGTGCGCACGCTGTGCCAGGGGCCGGCGGCGACGGCGGCGAGGTAGGTGGAGATGAGGGGCGTCGGGGCGGACTGCCAGGTGCCGTCGCCGGTGCGCGTGGTGATGCCGTTGGCGAGGACGGTCCAGTGCGCGGGGGCGGTGACGGTGAATTCGAAGACGGCCTTGAGGTCGGGCTGGTCGAAGGCCGGGAAGACCCGCTGGACGTCGTCCATGAACATCTGGCTGTAGACGTACGTCTGCCCGTCCGCGGGGTCGGTGAAGCGGTGCAGGCCCTCGCCGGTGCGGGAGTAGCGCATGCGGGTGTCGAGGTGCAGCTCGTGGGGGCCCTGGGTGAGGCCGGTGAGGGGCAGGCGGTTGTCGTCGAGGGCGGCCGGGTCGAGGGGGCGGCCGTCGAGGGTGGCGGAGCGCAGTTCGACCGGCTTCAGCTCGACGAAGGTGTCTGCGGCGGTGCGGGCGGTGAACCGGATGACGGTGGTGGAGTCGAACGTGTCGTCGTCGCCGGTGAGGTCGAGGGTGACGGCGTAGTGGTGGACGTCGAGGAGCCGGGCTCGGAGCTGCGCTTCGTTGCGCGTCAGTGCGGACATGGGCCCATGCTGCCGCAGTGGGCTGCCGGACCCGTCCGCACCCCGGTCTTCTACTCTTCGCCCGCGGCGATCGTCTCGTGGTGGCGGATGACCTCGGCGATGATGAAGTTGAGGAGCTTCTCGGCGAAGGCCGGGTCGAGCTTGGCGTTCTCGGCGAGCTGGCGCAGCCGGGCGATCTGGCTGGCCTCGCGGCCCGGGTCGGCGGGGGGCAGCTGGTGCCTGGCCTTGAGGTGGCCGACCTGCTGGGTGCACTTGAAGCGTTCGGCGAGCATGTGGACCACGGCCGCGTCGATGTTGTCGATGCTGTCCCGCAGGCGGGCGAGTTCGGCGGCGACGCTCTCGTCGATGCCTTCGGCGCCCTGGCCCTTGCCCGTGCCGTTGTCGAGGTCGCTGATGTTCATGGTTCCCGAGAATACGTGGCGGCGGCGGGTGGTTCCTCGGGCAGTCGGCCTGTGAGACGGGGACCGGCACGTGGGGTGCGCCGCGCCTCCCTTTACTTGCCAAAGTGGAAAGTACTCGCCATATTGGAAAGAGACCGGTGAACTGATCATCCGTGTGCGAACCAGGGGGAACCATGCGCGAGGCAGCGGAGGCAGCGGATGCGGCGCAGGCCGCACAGGCCGCGGGGGCGTTGGGCCGGGCAGCCGGACTGGAGAGGGCCGCACGGCAGCGAAGTGGCTGGTACGCGCGCTATTTGTGGGCGTTCGCGGCCGGGCAGCTGGTGCTCGTACCGGTGGCGGTGCTGGGGCACGGTCTCGGCTCGGCGCTGGTCTTCGGGGCCGCCAACACGCTCCTCGTGACCGGGCTGAGCGTGTACGCGGCGCGGCAGCGGGTGGTGCGCCGGGGGTTCGGCGTGAAGCACGGGGTGCTGCTGGGGTCCTGGGCGGTGGTTTTCGCCCTGACGGTCACGCTCGGCAGCACGGCTTTCGGCCGTAGCCTGCCGTTCGCGGCGGTGGCCGCGCTGGGGTGTGCGCTGCCGCTGGCCGTCGGCGCCTGGTCCGAGACGCGGAGCACGGGATGACGGACGAGGAGATCCCCGGCGCGGCGGCGGGTGCGGCCGGTCCCGGGGAGGCGAAGCGGGGCGGCGGCCATCCGCGGCACGATCTGGCGCCGCTGCTCAACGCACCCGTACGGCTGTCGGTGGTGGCGGCGCTGGCTCCGCTGGACAAGGCGGAGTTCGGTTTCGTACGGGATCTGGTCGAGGTCACGGACTCGGCGCTGTCCAAGCAGGTCGCGGCGCTGGAGGAGGCGGGCTGGGTGGCGGTCCGCAAGGGCCGCGTCGGGCGGCGGCCGCGCACCTGGATCTCGCTGACCCCTGAGGGCCGGGCCGTCTACGAGCGACACCTGGCCGCGCTGCGGGCCATCGCACTGGGCTAGGTCGTCTCTTTCGGATCTTGTCGGTCGAGCCCGCGTTGTCCGGTGCCGTGCATCGCAAGGCGGAGGGGCGCCCGTGTACTGGACGTACTCGGTCGCCCCGACAACGCGGCGAGCCGTCGGCTTGCCAGCAGGGCGCGATGGAAGGCGCCCGTACCGCCTCAACCGGCACGGCCGGGCCGGCGTCCTTCATGAGGAAGCCGGACGCTCCGCCGTGGGGCGCCCGCGTGGATGTCAGGTGGTGACGATGACGATGCGCGGTGTGGCGTGGCCGTCGGGGCCGGGCGGGCGCCGGGTGACGTCGAGGCCGTCGCGCTCTGGCATGCGGATGCCGAGGAGGAGGACGTCCGGCCGGTGCTCGGCGGGCCGTGGCCGTGGGACCGGTACGGCGCCTCGTCCTTCCGGCCGGGCCGGGCCCGGCCGGAAGGACGAGCGGGTGCTACATGCTCGCCGCGGCGCTCTTGATCGCGGCGGCGAAGGTGGAGACCTCGGTGTAGACGCCCGGGTAGTCGGGGCGGGCGCAGCCTTGGCCCCAGCTGGTGATGCCGACCTGGATCCAGGCCCCGGCGGCGTCGCGGCGGAACATCGGGCCGCCGGAGTCGCCCTGGCAGGTGTCGACGCCGCCCTCGTCGAGGAAGCCGGCGCAGATCTCCTCGCCCGGGACGAGAGAGCTGCCGTACGCGGCCTGGCAGTCGGCGTCGGAGACGAAGGGGACGGTGGCCTTCATGAGGTAGCGCTGCTGGCCGCCGCCCTCGCGCGTGGCGCCCCAGCCGGCGACGGTGAAGGTGCCGTTGTCGTAGGCCTTGGTCTCGGCGATCTTGAGGGTGGGCAGGTTGATGGGCTGGGCGAGCTTGATCAGGGCCCAGTCCTTGCCCGTGCCGTTGTAGCCGGGGGCCTGGAGCACCTTGGTGGACTTGACCTTGATGGCGCTGGAGCTGCGCAGGTCGACGACTCCGGCGGTGGCGGTGATGGTGGTGTTGTTGCCGGAGCCGCTCACACAGTGGGCGGCGGTGAGGACGATCTGCTGGGTGTAGAGGGCGCCGCCGCAGCCCATGGAGAGGCGCACCATGAAGGGGAACTCGCCCTGGGCGGCGCGGGTGCCGCCTACGACGGGTGCCGTGCCGGCGGTGGCGGTGCCGGGCTGGAGGCTGACGGCCGCGAGGGCGACCGCGCCGACGGCGAGGCTGCGCTTCATGAACTGCACAAGGGTGGTCACAGTCAACACACTGCCTTTCGTGGGGGGTTGGGCCGTGCGTGTGCGTGCGTCATCGGGTGCATGACGAGTCCATGACACATCAGCGGTATGGCGCGCATCAAGAACGCATTTTCGGCCAACTCCCGTTCGAGACGACAGGGATTGCGGTGAGGGAGACCCGATGACGCACAACGGCGGGCGAGGCGGCCCCATCGAGCACGGATTTCCACATCTGGCGACGGTGCGCGCCTCGATCACCGCGCTCTTCCGGCGGTTGTCGGCCGACGGGATCCGCGCCTACGACGTGAGCTTCACCCCGGCCGACGCCGCCTTCGACGCCACCGACGACCTGCACCTGGGCGCGCAGCGGGTGGCCTCCGCCATGGTGCGCGCGCTACGGCTGCCCGACGCGCGGATGGTGGTCAGCTTCCGGCCGATGGAGCAGGCGGCCACTGTGGAACTGGCCGCGGGGCCCGAGTACTTCATCGAGGTCAGCGACCGCTTCCGCACCCACCGCCGGGACCTGGCGGCGGCCCTGTCCCACGAGGTCGCGCACGTGCTGCTGCACCGGCTGGACCTGAACCTCCCCGGCGCCGCGGCGAACGAGATCCTCACCGACACCACCGCCGCGTACCTCGGGGCGGGCTGGCTGCTCCTCGACGCCTACCGCGAGGACGAGCTCACCCACCAGAGGTTCGGCTACCTCACGCCGGAGGAGTTCGGCTTCGTCCTCGCCAAGCGCGCCGCGCTGCTCGGCGAGGACCCCTCCACCTGGTTCACCAGCCCCCAGGCGTACGAGGCCTACGTGCGCGGGCGCGCGCTGGCCGAACGGGACCACCGGCTGGCCCCGCTGGCGGCGGCCGGCCCGCTGGAGCGGCGGCGGTACGCGAAGGCGCGGCGCACCGGGACCGCCCCGGCGGACGGGTCGGCGTACCGCTTCGAGCGGGAGGCCAACGGCCGTGCGGTGCGGGTGAGTTTCCCGTGCCCGGTGTGCGGGCAGCGCCTGCGCGTGCCGGTGCGCGGGCGGCTCCGGGCGCGATGCGGTCTGTGCCACACCGTCCTGGAGTGCGACACCTAGTGCTGTGACCGGAAAGGTTCACCGGGTCACAGCACTAGGCCCTGTCCGGCCGCGATTCACCACCCGGCCACGAAGAGTTTCCTACCGGCCAGTAGACATGGGTGGGATTCTCGCCAACTCTGGTCACGTACATGCCAATTCGTGACCGAGGGAGCGCCCCCCATGCGCAGCACCCACCGCACCCGTATGACCCGTCCCGCCGCCGCCGGCGTGGCCGCAGTGGCCGCCGTCCTGACGCTCGTTCCGGCCACCGCCGCCCAGGCGGCCCCCGCCGCCGCGCCGGTGTCCGTGCCCGTGTCGGTGTCCGTGCCCGCCTCCGTGTCCGCCTCCGCGCCCGGCGGCAACGCGGCGATCCTCGGCATCGACTACGCCGTCTGGCAGCGCGACGTCGCCGCCGTCATGGACGCGGCCCGCCCCGCCATCGAGCAGCGCATCGCCGCCTCGCCCGCCGGGGAGAAGCCCGCCCTCGTCCTCGACATCGACAACACCTCGCTGGAGACGGACTTCCACTGGTTCTGGACCTTCCCGACTCCCGCGATCGTCAAGGTCCGGGAGCTGACCCAGTACGCGCACGCGCGCGGGGTCGCCGTCTTCTTCGTCACCGCCCGCCCCGGGATCATCCACTCCCTCACCGAGCACAACCTCAAGGCCGTCGGCTACCCGGTCTCAGGGCTCTACGTCCGCGACCTGCCCGACCTGTTCGACGAGGTGAGCGCCTACAAGACGGGCAAGCGCGCGGAGATCGAGGCGCGCGGCTACACGATCATCGCCAACATCGGCAACAGCCCGACCGACCTCGTCGGGGGTCACGCCGAACGCACCGTCAAGCTGCCGGACTACGACGGCAAGCTCTCCTGACCCGAGGCCGCGGGCGGCGGCGTCGGTCTCCGGCCGGCGCCGCCGCCCGTCAGGCCTCGTCGGCCGTGCCGTCGTTGTCGTCGACGCCGCCCGGCGGATTGCGGATCACGCCCGCGACGATCCACACGAGGGTGCCGACGATGAAGGCGATGACGATCGCCGTACCCACGCCCATACGCGGGCTGTGCCCGGCCGGCCCGCCAGGAACACCCCGTTCCGCCGGCGCGGGCCGGATCGGAGGAGGCGAGGGAGAACACGATGGGCCGACTGCGGTTCAGCGAGGGGTTGTAGCGGGTAGTCATATCCCAACGCACCGCCGAAGTCTCGGGCCCGACCCCTCGCCAGGGGGCCGGGCCCGCTCTCCGTACTCCACCCCGAGCCGCGAAACCCGAACCCTTCGGCCCCGCCCGAACAATCCCGCCAGCCTCTGAGACGCGGGGCCCGGGGGCCCGAGCAACTCCAGCCCCGCCGACGTTTGAGGCGCGGGGTCCGGGGCGGAGCCCCGATGGGGCGGAGCCCCGATGTCTGGTGCGGCGCCGCTGCCGGGGGCGCTGCCCCCGGACCCCCGCGCCTCAAACGCCGGCGAGACTGAATGGTGCGGCCAGGCTGAATCGCGCGGCGCTAGCGCGAGCCGTACACCGGCAGCGGGGGCTCGGCCGCGGCCAGGAGTTTCGCCGCGGCCTCCCCCGCCTCGGCGGGAGTCCACCGGGCGCCGCGGTCCGCCGTAGGACCCGGTCGCCACCCCTCCATCACCGTGATCCGCCCGCCCTCCGCCTCGAAGACCCGCCCCGTGACCCCCGCGGACGCCCCCGCGCCCAGCCACACCACCAGCGGTGACACGTTCTCCGGGGCCATGGCATCGAAACCGCCTTCCCCCGGGGCGGCCATGACCTCCGCGAAGGTCCGCTCCGTCATCCGGGTCCGCGCCGCCGGGGCGATCGCGTTGACCTGGACCCCGTAGCGCCCCATCTCCGCCGCCGCGACCAGGGTCATCCCGAGGATCCCGGCCTTCGCCGCGCTGTAGTTGCCCTGCCCGACCGATCCCAGCAGACCCGCCCCCGACGAGGTGTTGACCACCCGGGCCGCCACCTGCCGGCCGGCCTTCGCCTCCGCCCGCCACCACGCGGCCGCCGACCGCAGCGGCAGGAAATGCCCCTTCAGGTGCACCCGCATGACCGCGTCCCAGTCGTCCTCGTCCAGATTCACCAGCATCCGGTCCCGCAGGAACCCCGCGTTGTTCACCAGGGTGTCGAGGCGGCCGAAGGTGTCGACGGCCGTCGTCACCAAGGAGGCCGCACCCTCCGGGGTCGCGACGTCCCCGCCGTGCGCCACCGCCTCCCCGCCCAGCGCCTCGATCTCCGCGGCCACCCGCGCCGCCGGGCTGTCCGGCCCCGGCAGCCCGTCCAGCCCCACGCCCAGGTCGTTCACGACGACCTTCGCCCCCTCCGCCGCGAAGGCCAGCGCGTGGGCCCGCCCCAGCCCCCGTCCCGCGCCCGTCACGATCACGACCCGGCCTTCGCACAGTCCCGCCATCTCAGCTCTCCTTGTTGACAGTTGCCGCATCCAGAAACGCCGGGCGCTCCCCGCCGCCGTGCACCAGCAGGCTCGCCCCGCTCACGTACGCCGCCCGGTCGGAGGCCAGGAACACCGCCGCCTCCCCCACGTCCGAGGGTTCCGCCAGCCGCCCCAGGGGGACGGTGGCGCCCACCGCCGCGACCCCCGCCTCGTCCCCGTAGTGCAGGTGCGCCAGCTCGGTCCGCACCATGCCGAGGACCAGCGAGTTGACCCGCACCTCGGGCGCCCATTCCACGGCCATGGACCGGGCCAGGTTCTCCAGCCCCGCCTTCGCCGCCCCGTACGCCGCCGTCCCCGGCGAGGGCCGCGTCCCGCTGACGCTGCCGATCATCACCACCGAACCCCGGGCCTGCCTGAGCCAGGGGTGGGCCGCCAGCGAGGCCGTCAGCGGCGCCACCAGGTTGAGCTCGACGACCCGCGCATGGCGCTGCGCCTCGCCCTCCCCGAGCAGCCGGTACGGGGTCCCGCCCGCGTTGTTGACCAGGCAGTCGAGCCGTCCGTAGCGGCCCGCGACCGCGCCGAAGAAGTCCCCCACGGCCGCCGCGTCGCGCAGGTCCACCGCAGTGAAGGACGCCGTGCGCCCGCCCGCCGACACCGGTTGCCCGGGCGGCCGCCGCGCGCAGACGACGACGTCCGCGCCGGCCGCGAGGAACGACCGGGCGATACCGGCGCCGACCCCACGCGTTCCTCCGGTGACGACGACGACCCTCCCGTCGAGCTCCATGGGCTGCTACCTTCCTCACCTAACAAATGTTTGGTGGAAAGGTAGCTGATCCGCTCATGGGTGTCTCCACCTCCCGCCCGGACAAGGGCATCGCACTCGTCACAGTCGACTTCCCCCCCGTCAACGCCCTGCCCGTGCGGGGCTGGTACGAGCTGGCCGACGCCCTGCGGGCCGCCGGCCGCGACCCCGAGGTCCGGTGCGTCGTCCTCGGCGCCGAGGGCCGTGGCTTCAACGCCGGCGTCGACATCAAGGAGATGCAGCGCGACACCGGGCACGCCTCCCTCATCGGCGCCAACCGGGGCTGCTACGAGGCCTTCGCCGCCGTCTACGAGTGCGAGGTGCCGGTCGTCGCGGCCGTGAACGGGTTCTGCCTGGGCGGCGGCATCGGCCTGGTCGGCAACGCCGACGCGATCGTGGCGAGCGACGACGCGACCTTCGGGCTGCCCGAGCTGGACCGGGGCGCGCTCGGCGCGGCCACCCACCTGGCCCGTCTGGTCCCGCAGCACGTGATGCGCACCCTCTACTACACCTCGCGCACCGCCACCGCCGCCGAACTGCACGCGCACGGCTCGGTCTGGAAGGTGGTCCCGCGGGCCGAGCTGCGCTCCGCCGCCCTGGAGCTGGCCGCCGAGATCGCGCGGAAGGACGGCTCTCTGCTGCGGCTGGCCAAGGCGGCCATCAACGGCATCGACCCCGTGGACGTGCGCCGCAGCTACCGCTTCGAGCAGGGCTTCACCTTCGAGGCCAACCTCAGCGGGGTGGCCGACCGGGTCCGCGACACCTTCGGGAAGGCAGACGGCGCATGAGCGACAAGAGCAAGACCCCCGAAGAGGTGATCGGGCGGCTGCGCAGCGGGATGACGATCGGCATCGGCGGCTGGGGATCACGCCGCAAGCCCATGTCCCTGGTGCGCGCACTGCTCCGGTCCGAGATCACCGATCTCACCGTGATCTCGTACGGCGGTCCGGACGTCGGCCTGCTGGCCGCCGCCGGCCGGATCACACGGCTCGTCGCACCCTTCGCCACCCTCGACTCCATCCCGCTGGAGCCGCATTTCCGGGCCGCCCGCGAGCGCGCCGCCCTCACCCTCACCGAGCTCGACGAGGCCATGTTCATGTGGGGTCTGCACGCCGCCGCGAACCGGCTCCCCTTCCTCCCCGTCCGCGCCGGCCTCGGCTCCGACGTGATGCGGGTCAACCCGGAGCTGCGTACGGTCACCTCCCCCTACGCCGACGGCGAGGAGCTCGTCGCCGTTCCCGCCCTGCGCATGGACGCCGCCCTGGTCCACCTCAACCGTGCCGACCGCCTCGGCAACGCCCAGTACCTGGGCCCCGACCCCTACTTCGACGACCTCTTCTGCGAAGCCGCCGACGCCGCCTACGTCTCCTGCGAACAGCTCGTCGAGACCGCCGAGCTCGCCAAGGCCGGCCCCCCGCAGTCCCTCCTCGTCAGCCGCCACTGCGTCACCGGGGTCGTGGAGAGCCCGAACGGCGCGCACTTCACCTCCTGCGTCCCCGACTACGACCGCGACGAGGCCTTCCAGAAGCTGTACGCGACCACCCCCTGGCCCGAGTTCGCCGAGCGCTTCCTCTCCGGCCGCAGCGAGCACGACTACCAGTCCGCCGTCCGGACCTGGCACGAGGAGCAGCAGTGATCAGTCGCTCGGAATACTGCGTGATCGCGTGCGCCGAGGCCTGGCGCGACAACGGCGAGGTGCTCGCCAGCCCGATGGGCCTGATCCCGTCCTTCGGTGCCCGGCTCGCGAAGCGGACCTTCTCCCCCGACCTGCTCCTGACCGACGGCGAAGCCATGCTCGTGGGACTCGACGGCACGGCCGAGGGCTGGCTCCCGTACCGGCGTCACCTGACCATGGTCACCGGCGGCCGGCGGCACGTGATGATGGGCGCCAGCCAGATCGACCGCTTCGGCAACCAGAACATCTCCTGCATCGGCGATTGGGAGCGGCCGGTCCGCCAGCTCCTCGGGGTGCGCGGCGCGCCCGTCAACACGCTGAACAATCCGGTGAGTTACTGGGTGCCGAAGCATTCCCCCCGGGTCTTCGTCGAGCGCGTCGACATGGTCAGCGGGGTGGGCTACGACCGTGCCGCCGAGGCCGGGGTGACCCGCTATCACCGCCTCCCGCGGGTGGTCAGCGATCTCGGCGTCTTCGATTTCGCCGGCCCCGGCCACTCGATGCGCCTCGCGTCCGTCCACCCCGGGGTCGCCGTCGAGGAGGTCCGGGCGGCGACCGGTTTCGAGCTCGCGATCGCGGACGAGGTGCCCCGCACCCGGGAGCCGAGCGCGCGGGAGCTGCGGCTGATCCGCGAGGTGATCGACCCCGAGGGGCTGCGCGACCGGGAAGTGCGGGGCTGATCCGATGGAGACGGCGTTCACCGAGCTGGTCGGGGTCGAGCACCCGATCGTGCAGACGGGCATGGGCTGGGTCGCCGGCCCCCGCCTGGTGTCGGGCGCGGCCAATGCGGGGGCCCTGGGCATCCTGGCCTCGGCGACGATGACCCTGGACCAGCTGCGGTCGGCGGTCCGCGAGGTCAAGTCCCGCACCGCGGACGGGACCCCCTTCGGGGTCAACCTGCGCGCGGACGCCGGGGACGCGGCCGAGCGGGCCCAGCTGCTCATCGACGAGGGGGTACGGGTCGCCTCCTTCGCCCTCGCGCCCTCCGAGGAGCTGATCGGGCGGCTCAAGGACGCGGGCGTGGTGGTCATCCCGTCGATCGGGGCCCGGCGGCACGCCGAGAAGGTGGCGGCCTGGGGCGCCGACGCGGTGATCGTGCAAGGCGGCGAGGGCGGCGGTCATACCGGGGACGTGGCCACGACGGTGCTGCTGCCCCAGGTCGTGGACGCCGTGGACATCCCGGTGGTCGCGGCGGGCGGCTTCGGTGACGGGCGCGGTCTGGTTGCGGCCCTGGCGTACGGGGCCGCCGGGATCGCCATGGGCACCCGCTTCCTGCTGACCTCGGACTCCACCGTCCCGGACGCCGTGAAGGCGCGGTACCTGGCGGCCACCGTCAAGGACGTCACCGTCACCACGGCCGTCGACGGCCTGCCGCACCGCATGCTCCGCACGGAGCTGGTCGATTCCCTGGAGCGGGCGGGCCGCACCCGGGCGCTGGTCCGGGCGGTCCGGCACGCGGCGGGCTTCCGGAAGCTGTCCGGTCTGAGCTGGCCGCAGATGGTCCGCGACGGCCTCGCGATGAAACACGGCAAGGACCTGTCCTGGAGCCAGGTCCTGCTCGCCGCGAACACCCCGATGCTCCTCAAGGCGTCCATGGTCGAGGGCCGTACGGACCTCGGCGTCATGGCATCGGGCCAGGTCGCGGGGGTGATCGATGATCTCCCGTCCTGTGCGGAGCTCGTCTCCCGCGTCATGGCCGAGGCACAGCAGGTACTCGCAGCACTGCACTCGCTCCGCACCCTGCCACCACCAGGGTGATCCCCCTTCTCCGTCACAGGAGTTGCCCATATGAGCCGTGCCAGAATCCGCCTGGCGGCCGCGGCGGCCGCCGCCGCTCTCGCCATCGGGACCCTGCCCGGGGGGGGGGGGGGGGGGGGGGGGAGCGGGGGGGGGGGGGGGGGGGGGGAAAAAAAAAAAAAGGACCACAAGGGAGGAAAACCATGGGTGGTAGGAGGTTCTCCGAATCCTTCCCCATTCCCACAACCCGCAGC
>NZ_JBVHVF010000015.1:0-97130 GCF_055564955.1 Streptomyces sp. NPDC028910
TCCGGGGTGGGTGGCCAGCAGATCGGCGTCCTGGGTGAGCATGTCGGCCAGGACTTCGCGTTCGTCGATTTTGGGGTTGGCCAGGGCCCAGGCGACGGGTAGGCCTGCGGGGGTGCAGAGCAGGTGGAGGCGCAGGCCCCAGAAGAACCGTGAGTGTGAGGGGCAGTAGCCGTAGCCGGCCCAGCCGGCCATGTCGGAGCGTTTGACGGTGGGCCGTGAGCGGGCGCATTCCACGGGTGTGGAGTCCACGATCCATACGTCGTCGTGCCACAGGTCGGTGTCCCGGGCGAGTGTGCGGATGAACCTGCTGATCAGCGTGTTCGCGGCCCGCAGGCGCTTGTTGTAGCCGGACTGCCCGGACTGCCCGGGCAGGTAGGGGAACTCGGCGGCCAGGTGGCGGCGGGCGAACCGCAGCCACCTCGCTTCGGAGGTGAAGCCCAGGACGGCCTGCATCACCGCCAGCGTCAGCAGTTCCGCGTCCGTCAGCCTCGGAGGCCGCCCTGGCCGCCGCGTTCCTGCCAGAGAGTCATCGATCTTCACGTACAGTGCTGTCGCGAGGGTTTCGAGATCTGTCGTCACAAACGGATCAACGAGACCCTCGCTTCATGCGCCCGAAGACTTCGGACTTACTCGTCTAGATCGACAGAGACAGGACATCAAGCTTCAGTGAGACCGGACAGTTTGGTGGCTGTCCTGTGACATCGAACCTTGAGCGCGTACCCTCGAAGTTTGATCGGCGTGCCCCGCCGATCCCACTGGCCGCTCCGGCCTGCCAGAGTGACCCAATGCTTCTGAGTCCTGAGAAAACCCTGTTCGTTCGGGGCGCTACCCCTGTGCTCCTGCTCTCCGATGCCCCAGTCCATGACGTGCTACCGGTCCTAGCCGCGCCGGACGGGGCGGTGCCCCGGTGCGAGGGATGGAGTATTGTCCCCAAACTCACCCTGTGTGTCGTGGACGGGCCCGGTGAGGCTGGGCTCATCGTCCCTGCGCTCCCAGCCCTGGTGATCGATGAGGCCGACGAGGGGGGGGCGCTGAGCCTGGTGATATGGGCGACTGGTGTGCGGGTGCCGAACCAGCCGGTGGCGCGGTCGCCCTGTCACTCGACGAACTGCCCCAGGTGCTCGATTGGGCCCATCTGCTGGGCTCCGGTGCGGCCCACGGCGGGTTCGTGGCCATCCTGGATTGACGCCCACCCTCGCGTGGCGTGCTCCCCGTCGCTCATCGATGGTTCGATGTCACGGGGCAGTGGCACAGTGCGGTGACGGCGGGGCTGGTGACGCCGTGCGCCGCGCGGCACAGCTCGGCCATGTTCGCGGCCCGTGCCCCTGGTGTGGGCCGCATGGGCGGGCGGGTGCTGGGCCTCGCCGTCGCTTTCGGTCCGGGGCGCGCTGTCGGTTTCGTGTAGTGGCCCGGCGGAGCCGGGGACGTCCTGGCTCGTCCGGGCGTCGCCGGCGCCCACCAGCGCAACGACCGCATTGCCCCGCACGACTGCTACGTCTGGGCGCTGTTCTACGAGCACCACGTACCCACCGCGACGTCGAGCAGTCGCTGCGCACCGCCGGCCCTGGTGTGGTCCGGCCGCCTCTTGTTCGGGGGCTTGCTGCCTCATCCCGTATCGCTTGCGACAACAGCGACTTGTTGCATCGGCAGCGGACTTCCACCTTCGGTACGCCTCCTGCCACCGCCGATGGACGCGAGCCGGGGTAGCCCGACTGGGCGAATGGGCTGCGGGGCACAGTGCCTTCGGGGAGCGCCCTGTGGGGTCAGGTGCGAGGGTTGGTGGTCCAGACGACGGTCGTCCGCGGGGAGGGAGCGCGGCATGGACAACGAGGCGAGCGCGGTGGGTGCGGCCGGCCTCGTCGTCCCGCTGGGGCGGCTGGGCGGCACCGATCTGGGGGTCGTGGGCGGGAAGGGGGCGAACCTGGGGGAGCTGGTCCGCGCCGGCTTCGCGGTGCCTCCGGGTTTCGTCGTGACCACGGCGGCGTACCGGCCGCCGGATCTCGGCCGTCTCGGCACCGACGGTCCGGCGGCGGTCCGCGAGGCCGTGGTGAGCGCCGGCGTGCCGGACGAGGTGGCGGAGGCGGTGCGCGCCGCTTACCGGGGTCTCGGCGGCGGCGGCGACGGCGGCGGGGCGGTCGCGGTCGCGGTGCGTTCGAGCGCTACCGCGGAGGACTTGCCGGAGGCGGCGTTCGCCGGTCAGCAGGACACCTTCCTCAACGTCATCGGCGAGCCGGAGGTCCTTGACGCCGTCGTCCGCTGCTGGGCCTCGCTGTGGACCGACCGCGCGGTCGACTACCGTACCGGCCGCGGCATCGACCACGGCCGGGTGAGGATGGCGGTCGTCGTGCAGCGCATGGTCGACGCCGAGTTCGCGGGGGTGGCGTTCACCAGCGATCCCGTCACCGGCGACCGGCATGCGCTGGTCATCGACGCGAGCCCGGGGCTCGGCGAGGCGGTGGTCTCCGGGCTGGTCTCCCCGGAACACATCGTCGTCGACAGGCGGCGATCGAAGGTCGTCGGCCGCAGCGCCGGACAGCAAGAAGTCGTCGTCCGCCCCCGCCCCGGCGGTGGCACCGAGCAGGTCACGGGGGACCGGGCGGGCGCCGCTCTGCCCGAGTCGGCTGTACGGCAACTCATCGGCGTCGCCGACGACGTCGAGCGGCACTTCGGCCGACCGCAGGACATCGAATGGGCCTGGGCCGACGGGACCCTGTACGTCCTGCAGACCCGCCCGATCACCGCGCTGCCCGAGCTGCCCGCGCTACCCGAGCAGGCGAGGCTGGCGGGCCTGCTGCGCCTGCCGACCCGCTTGCAGCGGATGACGAGCGCGATGCTCAGCGAGGTCCTGCCGGTCCGCCCGTACCCGATCGACATCACCGCGTGGCTGGCACCGCTGCTCGGACTGCTCGAGAAAGCTGTGGTCCAGGCGATCGGCATCGCCCTTCCACCGCCGTCCCGGATGTTCGCCGAGGACTCCGGCGTCGCGGTCCGTGTGGAGATGCCGCTGCCCAGGCCCACCTGGCGGCTGCTGACGGCGCCCGTCCGTCTCGTACGCGCGGCCCGCCGCCACGACCCGGCCCGGTGGACGTCCGATCCGCTCATCGGAGCCATGCGCCGACGTGCGGATGAACTCCGCGGACGGGACATCGCCGGGGGTTCCTGGCCGGAACTCATGGCCGTTCTGAAGGAAGGGCCCCGGATCGCCGCGCCGTTGCTGGAACTCCGGCTGCGTTACTTCCCCCGCACCCTGCTGTCGCTGGCGGGGCTGTACCTCACGCTGTCCGCGCTGCGGCGGCGCCGGCTCATGGGCGCGCTGCTGTCGGGTGTGGACACCCTGACCGCCGACGCGAACCGTTCGCTGGAGGACCTGGCAGCCGCCATCCGGGCCGACACGGGGCTCTCGGAGGCCTTCGCCCGGCTCACCGCCGACGAGCTGTACGAGGCGCTGCACACCAGCATGCGGGAGTCGGCACCCGCCTTCGTGGCCGACTTCGAAGGGTTCCTGGACCTGTACGGGCACCGTGACACGGCGACACCGCTGCTGCTCACGCCGGGGACCTGGCGCGACAGGCCGGACGTCGTCCTGAGCATGCTGAAGGGCCTCGCCTCCCAGGACCCGCCGCCGGCCGGCCCACACCCCGGCGAGCAGGCCGAACAGACCCTGTTCCGCCACCCCTTGCTCCGCCGGGGGCCGGAACCGCTGCGGTCGGCGGTCCGTGCGATGCTGCGGCAGGCGCGCTGGTTCCAGCAGATCCGCGACGACACGCGGTTCCTGGCGATGCTGCCGCTGCCTGCGATGCGGCAGGCGCTGCTGGAGATGGGCCACCGGCTCGTCGCAGCTGGGGTACTCGACGCCGCGGAGGACGTCTTCCACCTGCGCCTGGACGAACTCGACCGCATCGGGCCCTGGCCGCCCGCGCCCGAACTCGCCGCGGGGCTACGCGAGATCGCCACCCGCCGCAAGGCCACGCGTGCCGCCCTCGCCCGGACACCGCTCGTCCCGCTCGCCCCCGCACAGCCGTTCCGTGCGACCGCGACCGGCGCCGACGTCCTGCTGCGCGGGACCCCGGGCAGTGCCGGTGCAGCGGAGGGACCGGTCCGCGTGATCCACGGCCCGGACGGGTTCGCCGCTCTCCGCAACGGTGACGTCCTGGTCGCCTCCTACACGAGTCCCGCCTGGACGCCGCTCTTCCGCCGGGCGGCCGCCGTCGTCACCGACACGGGGGGTGTGGCCTCCCATGCCGCGATCGTCGCCCGTGAGTACGGCATCCCCGCGGTCATGGCCGCCGCCGACGCGACCAGGCGACTGACCGACGGCCAGCGGGTCCGCGTCGACGGCGACCACGGGCTGGTCCTCCGCCCGAGCCGCTGAAGCGCCGAGCCCGGCGCCGCCGCCAACACAGCGCCGATCTGGCGGTCGTCGCCCCCCGTGGCCGCGCCACGCTCCTCTGACACGCCCCGACGACTGCTCTTCGAGAGCGACGATGATCCGGACTACGGGCAGTGGCGGGGCGGAGCGGGGCGGGGAGGGGCGGGGCGGCCAGAGCGTTCTCAGATCAGTGCGTCTTTGTAGTAGAAGCTGGCCTTCTTGTTGGTGTCGGTGGCGGATGCGTACGAGGCGAATCCGGTGACGAGGCGGGCGGCCGCGGGAGTGGCGGTGTTGGGGATCTGGATGGCGAGGCCTTCCGGCTCGCGGAAGAGCAGGCTGCTTCCGGCTTCGGAGAGGCGGCGGTCGACCCTGGCTCCGGTGTTCCAGTTGATGACGGACTGGTAGGTGTTGCCGGGGGCGGGGTTGGTGCTGCTGTAGGCGGAGCCTTCGAGCAGGTACAGGTACTGGCCGAGGCTGGTGAAGCCCTGGAACGGCGGAGCATCGGTGATGTCGGTCGGCTGCAGTACATGCGCGAGCTGTGTGTACGTACCGGACCGGAAGGCGGCGAGGTCGTAGAGGCCGAAGTGGAAGGCGCCATTGAGGCGGTAGCGGACGACGAGTCTGCTGTTGACCGGGTCGATGGCGATGGTGGTGCGGTCGGCGCCCGCCACCGGGCTGTGCTTGGTGATCTCGTGTGAGTCGTTGGTGAGGACGGTGCCGTTGGCGAACTCGAACCGGCCGATCTTGCTTCCCCAGCCGATGTTCTTGGACGGGTCGTCCGGATAGTTGGGGTCGGGTGCCTCGACGGAGTCGGTCTCGGTCCACAGGTAGGCGCTGTTGCCGGAGGGCTCGACGGCTATCGAGACGCCGTGGCCGAATCCCTTGAGGAACATGCGGCCGATGATGGCGCCCGTGAGGTCGAGGCGGGTGACGCACAGGTCGCCGTACTTGGCGCGCTCGTCACCGGTGTAGGCGCGGGTCTCGCCGGGGAGCTGCCGCCCGCCGTTGATCAGGCTCACGGTGTAGAGGTGCTTGTTGGTGTTGTCGAAGGAGAACGACTGCAGTACGCGCGTCTCGTTCAGCCAGATCTCGCGGAACAGCACGGTGGAGGGGTCGGTCAGGTCGAAGCGCTTGGAGGCCTCGACGGCTGCGGCCTGCCCGCCGGTGGCGACGATGCCCGCGGTGCCGAGCGCCCCGATTCCCAGGGCGCCGGCCGACCATTTGAACAGTTGCCGACGGTTGATCCCGGATGCCTCGCTGGCCATGACTGGTCCCACCCCTTGCTCGACGTTTCATCGCGGCTTGCAAAGTCCGATCCTTCACGTCCCGCCAGGATCGGTGATCTGACGAGATGTGAGGGTGTTCGAACAGTCCTGCGGCGGCCGATTGAACCACCCTGGTGATGATCCGCGCCAGCTACGACAACAGGAATCCGACTGGTCGGACGAGGTGGGTCGAGTGGTCGTGGGCCCCAACGTCGGTGCCGGAGCAGCCGGACGCAACCTCGGCCGCTTCGCAGGCATGCTCATCGGTGTCGTTCCGGCCCTCGGGGACCTCGCCGACGCCGAACAAGCCGTTGAAGCCGGCCGTATTCTGGCCGAACTGGTGTACCTCCCCGAGAAGACCCGCTCGGCGAACGTCGTCGTCCGGCCCGCGATCCGCGATGGCACCGCCCAGATCGTCGCCTTCGACTGGGGCCCGGCCCGCGACTTTCCTATCTGCCCCGCCTCATCTCCGGCCGGGTCATCCTGCGCCCGGCCCAGTGGCGCGTCGACCACGCCACGGCGCACGAGATGGCCGGGCCGCCGGACCGGTTCCCGGACCGGTTCGACGCCTGGCGCCGCCAGTGGCGGGTGCCCCGCTACACGCACCTCACGAGCAGCGACACGGCCGCGGACCACCGGCTCCTCATCGACGCCCCCGCGCATTCCCACGCCAACGAGAGATACGGCGAGCCTGAACCGTCTGCGGCCCAGCGGCAGCGTGGTCCGCCAGCGTCTTGGAACGAGTCTGGCACTGCTCACCATTGACGACCTGTTGACCGGGGGGCGGGGCTCGGCCAGCTTCCCCTCCTCATCGGCGACGTCCTCGCCCGGAGTCGTCATCACCCGGCAGACGTCGCCGAGCGGCTCGCCGATGCTCTACCGCACCCGCCACAGCCTGGCATCAGGACCCTGAACCGCGATTCCGAGCCGCCGGGGCCGTGGCCGCGCCGCCTGCGCGGATCGCGGTGAGGGTGGCGGTGTGCAGGGCGGCCGGGGCCCCGTAGTGGGGGAGGGGGCTGCCCGTGAGGGTGTACCACTCGTCGGCGTCCTTGTACTGGACGTCGAACCGGAGCAGGCCCCCGGCCACCGCGGTGCTGCGCAGGGTGAGCGGGCCGGTGATGACGCCGACCTCGTCGGTCATGGCGCCGCCCGGGCCGGCGAGCACCTCGTCCTGCCACTGCCACTGCCACTGTCGCTGTCGCTCTCGCCGCCACTGTTGCGGGTCGTTCCCCTCGGTCATGACGGGCAGGTGTCCAGCATCGTGGTGAGCATCTTCTTCTCCGGTTCTGTGACGGTCAGCTCGTACGCGGATTTGACGGTGGTCCAGGCCCGCCCGTACTGGCACCAGCTCGACCGCTCCGGCGGCTGCCACAGATCGGGGCTCTGATCGCCCTTCGACCGGTTCGAGGACGCGGTGACCGCCAGCAGCTGGGGGTGGGTCAGGTCGTTGGCGAAGGCCTTGCGCTTGGCGGCGTCCCAGCCGGCCGCGCCGGAGCGCCAGCCCTCGGCGAGGGGCACCATGTGGTCGATGTCCATCTTCGCCGCGTCCGTGACCACCGTCCCGTCGTACAGGCTCTTCCAGGTACCGGAGACGGCCCGGCACTCGGCGTCCCGGGTCACGTCGGCGCCGTCCCGTTCGAGTACCGTCTCGCGGGTGTCGCACTTGTTGCCCTGCTCGGCCCAGTGCGTGAACTTGGCGCGGCTGTAGCCGGCCATCGTGCCCACCGGAGCGACCTTCAGCGCGGCCAACTGCGTGCGGGCGACGGCGGTGGTGACCATGCCGGGCAGTACGTCCCCGCCGGCGGGCGCCCCGGCGGGAGGCGGCGCCGGGTGCGAGACCGACGGCTTCGCGTCCCCGCCGCCCGGCGCGACTACCGGACCGGAGCAGCCGGCCGCGGCCGCCAGCAGCAAGGCCGCCAGGACCGCACCCGGCACACGTATCTGACGTCCCATAACCCCACCCCGAGCCGGCACCGCTTCGCACGCTGTCCCGCGAAGACTACCCAGAACCGGACAATCAACCTGCCGAGGGCCCTCCGGCGTGCATTGTCAGTGGCCCTCGCTAGTCTCCCGACATACCGCAGCTCAGGGGGGTTTGGCTCCCCCTGTCAGGGCTGCGCGCAACTGGACGGGACAGGCGGAGGGGCACGGCTGATGGCATGGCTGGCGGCGGGCGAGGGGTACGAGATCGCCCTGGTGGAGGGACGGGTGGCGGCGAGGTCCGCCACCGGCCGGACGGCGGGACGGCAGTTGAAAACGCTGCCCAAGGCGCTGAAGGACCATCCCGAGGTGGACCGGCTGCGCCGGCTGGCCGAATGGCTCGACCGGCACGCGGCGGCCTGCGTCGCGCAGGTCGACCACTGGATGGTCTCCTCGCTGCCGGTGCCGACCGAACTGCTCGCCCGGGTCTGGCCGGACGAGGCCTGGCAGAGCGCCCTGCGCGACCTGGCCGTCGTCGGTGACGACCCGGACGAGGTGGGCTTCCTGCGGGACGCCACCGCATCCGGTGAGCTGAAGGTGGTCAACCTCGACGGCGAGACCGTACGGCTCTCCCCGCGCACGGTGACCCTGCCCCACCCGGTACTGCTGCCGGACCTGGACGACATACGGGACTTCGCGGCCGAACTGGGCATCGTGCAGCGGGTCGAGCAGATCCACCGCGCCACCTGGCGCAAGCCCGCCGAGGTCGCCGCCACCGCCACCGAGGTCCGCGACTACGCGGGCGGGGTCTTCCCCACCCGCTTCAGCCTCGCCGCCCGGGCGACCGGCCTCGGCTACCGGGTCTCCGGCGGCTACGCCACCTGCAAGGTCCGCGACTCGGGCTCCGGCACGGAGGCCGCGGTGTGGATCGGCGAGCCCTACTACGACGACGAGACGAGCACCGGCGGCCTGAGCTGGCACGACGAGGACGGCCGGGCGGTACCCCTGGCAGCGGTCGGACCGGTGGCCTGGTCCGAGGGCATGCGGATGGCCGCGGCGCTGTACGCCGGGCGCAAGATCGAGGAGGGCCGGGACGCGTGAGCACCAACCTGAGGGACACGAAGATGAACGAGGCCGAACTGCTGCTCAAGGCGGGCGCCGTCCTGCCGCTCGGCACCGCGGACGCCGGCCCCGCCGCCGTCGACCTGACCGCGCGCATCTACCGCCACCCCGGCCTCGGCGAGGACCGCGTCGTCGTGCGGCTGACCGCCGCCGAACTGGGCGCGGCCGAGGACCTCGCCGCCGGCTTCCTGGGCCTCGTACGCGACGCGGGCGAGCCGCCCGTCGTCGGCCTGAGCCGGCGTCAGGCACTCGGCTTCCCCGAATGGGTCCTCGTGCACCACCCCGAGGACGGCCACCACGCCCTCGCCGTCGTCCCCGAACTGGACCGGATCGCCCGTCAGGCCAAGACCAAGCCCAAGGCCGCCCTCGACGCCTGCCTGGAGCTGGCCGGCCGCCTCGCCGCCTCCGTCCCGCACTTCCTGCCCCTCTTCCACGAGCAGGCGGCCCGCCTCTTCCTCGCCGTCGAGAACACCACCTACGCCGCCCAGCTGTTCGGCCGCGCCCGCGCCGCCGAGGCCCAGCACGGCCTGAGCGTCGACGAGGACCGCCTCGACGCCGTCTTCCTCGAATTCGCCCTGGCCGGCGCCCTCCCGGTGAAGGTGCTCACCGGTTACGGCAAGGCGCTGGCCGTCCGCGTCACACCCGCCGAGGCCTACGAGCGCTTCCGCCGCCTGTGCGTACGCCGTACCGCCGGCGGGCTGCCGCCCTCCGCCCAGGCGACCGTCGAACTGCGCCGCCTCGCCCGTGCCGCGGGCCTGACCGGCAGCGAACCCGAGCAGGACTACCTCGCCGAACTGCTGCCCCTGCCCGCCACCCTGCGCGCCGCATCCGGCTGGTGGAAGGCCCACCGCGGGGCTCTCGTCGCGCTCGCCCGCCGCGTTCCCGCCGTACGCGGCACGCTCCTCGGGCTGACTCCGCCCGGCGGAGGCGACGGCGACCTCACCAGCCTGTGGCTGGACGTCCTGGAGGAGTCCGGCGCCACCGCCGGCCTGGCCCGCGAGGAGCTGCCCGCCGAGGAGCGGTGCGCCGACGGCGCCGCCGGCTGGCTGGAGCGCTTCCACGCTGCCCGCCACACCGGCTGGGGCCAGCGCCCCACGCCCCCGCTCCTCCTGGACGTCGTCGAGCGCTGCGCGCAGCAGCTGAGCACCGAACTCGCCCGGCCCGGCCGGGAAGCGGGCCTGCGCGTCGGGGTCGAGGACGCCGGCCTGCTCGACCTGCTGCTCGCCCTGGAACTCCCGGTCACCGATCCCGAACCCGAGAAGGGCAACCGCCGGCACACCGAGCTCAACCTCACGGACTGGGCCCGCGCGGACCAGCGCCGCGAGCTACTCGCCCTCGCCGCCGACCAGCGGTTCCACCCCGCCTTCCACCGCGCCCTGAACAGCCTCGGCGAGGGCAACCGCGACGTCGTCCGGTGCGTCGCCGCCTCTGCGGGCGGCCGCCCCCTGCTGGCCGAGTGGGTGCGCGGCGTCGCCCGCGACTCCATCGCGGCAGGCCTGCCCGGAGTCCCCGACGCGATCTCCCGCCTGACCTGGCTGCCCGCCGAAGCGCTGGAACTCGCTCCCGAGGAGGTGGCGGCGGCGGCCGGCGCCGACCTCGCCGAAACCCTCGCCCGTACCCTGCGCGGGGGCCTGTTCGAGGAGCTGGCCTGGCCCGCCTGGGAGAGCGCCCTCGCCGACCTGACCCCGGGCCAGAACCGGCAGGGCCTGACCGTCGTGGAAGCCTGGCCGTACCTGATCGTCGCCAACGAGACCCAGGTCCGCGTCATCGACGCCGACACCACCGTCCTCACGCACGACCTGCGCGTGCCGACCGGATCCAACCACCGGTACGGTTTCCACTACGTCGACGGTGAACTGCTCGTCTTCTGGTCCTCCTGGAGCGCCGGAGAGACGAAGGGCTACTGGCACACCTCGCCCGGCACCGTCTTCACGCTGGACACCGACCGCAACCACTGGTCGCTGCGTGGCGACCACATCTCCCTGCCGCTCCCCGGCGGCGGGCGCACCACCGGCGGCGGGGTCCTGCACCGCGGCGACACGAAACTGCCGGACGAGCGGGCGCTGCTGTCCGACGGCACTTCGTACTGGGTGTGGCAGCGGCGTGACCGGACCATCGAAGGCGCCGACAGCGGCTGGCTCGAGTACGACCCCGTCGGGGCGGCCCACGGCCGGTTCTCCCTTCCCGGGTTCTTCACCGACGGGCAGCGCCCGTACCCCGAAGCCGCCCGGCGTTTCGGACACACCAACTGGCTGCGGCCGGCGCCGACCGTGGCGGGCTCCGTGCTCGGCGCACCCGCCGACGGCCTCCTCGGCTGGCGCACCGTCCGCATCCCCGGCCACGGCTGGGAAGGAACCGACACCGGCGGCCGCACCGTCACCCTGCCCGAGGGCCGTGACATGCCGCTCGCAGCGCTCACCTTCCCCGGCGACGACCGGCCCCGCGCACTGTCGCAGCACTGGCAGGAGCTGAGCATCACCGACCCGGACGGCGTGGTCACCGCCCGGTCGCGCAGCGACCACCGCCGCCACCACACCACCGCCGGCACCGGCAGCGTCGACCTGCCGCCGCTCACCCACTGGTACGCCCTGCGCCCCCGCGACACCGAGGGCTCGGCCGCCCTGCGCGCCGCCGACCGGGAGACCGTCGCCGCGCTGCTCAAGGCGGCCGCCGCGGCCGACAAGCTCACCGACCTCCCCGGCCTGGTGAGCGCGGCCCTGCCGCAGGTCACAGCCCCCGAACTGATCGGCGGGATCGTCGAGGTCCTCCGCTTCACCCTCACCCAGCAGAAGGCCCTGGACGCGATCGCCGCCCGGCTCCGCCAGGACACCGCCCCCGCCGAGGCGCGCGAACAGGGTCCCAGCGACCGACTGCTCGGCGACGCACTCAGCGGCCTCATCGGCTCCGGGTACTACCGCTGGGGCGGCGACAGCGACGCCGCCCACCGCGCGCTGGGCGAACTCGCCGCCGCCTGCGCGCGGACCGGCGAGGCCGAGTCGCCCGGCAGGCTGCACTTCGACACGCCCGCGCTGCCCTACTCCGCCCTCCCGTGGACGCCACTGCTCGACCAGCCGGCCGCCGTCGC
This sequence comes from Streptomyces sp. NPDC028910, assembly GCF_055564955.1. Taxonomy (NCBI): domain Bacteria; kingdom Bacillati; phylum Actinomycetota; class Actinomycetes; order Kitasatosporales; family Streptomycetaceae; genus Streptomyces; species Streptomyces sp. NPDC028910. The sequence continues at coordinate 11,762 of NZ_JBVHVF010000015.1, forward strand.
CTACCGCGCCGTCACCGTCTCGGCCACCGACCAGCAGCGGGCGGCCCTCGTCACCCTGCTCGCCGGGGTGGACGCCCTCGGGCTGGCATCGGCCGGAGGGTCCGCCGACCGCTGGCGCCGGGTCCTGCTCCACCTCGACCGGCCCCATCTGCTCACGCCCGACGGCCTCGAACGCAACCTCCACCACCGCAGCCTGCTGCCGCTCGGCGCTGGAGCCGTCCTCGCCCTGACCGAGCACAGCGAGACCCGGCCCGACGGCCACCGGTTCGGCGCCCTGTTCCACGACCCCACCGGCCGCTTCGCCGTGCCGGGTCCCTACACCGTGTGCGGTGACGCCCCGCTCGGCGACCGCGAACGGGGCGCCGGCTGGCTGACGGCCTTCCTCGGCGCGGCCGCCGAGCACGGCCCGGCGCCCTTCCGCCCGGAGGCCGCGGAGGAGTTCGCCCGGCTCACCGGAGTCTCCGGCGCCCTCGCACGCCTGGTGGTCGCGGGGCTCCCGCACATCGACAGCTACGAGCGCAACTTCCTGCCCGCTGAACTGCGCACCGCCCTCGGGGTGAAGGCCACCGACGCGGCCTACGCCCGCGACGAGCTCAAGGAACTCGACGCCGAGGTACGGCGCGCCGTGGTCGCGGCCCTGCTGCCCGCCGATCCGGCGCGGCTGTGGAGCGAGGGCCCCGACGTGGCCGCCGCCGCGGAGGTGTGGAACCGGCGCGTGGGCCGGCGTACCCCGGTGCCCGACTGGCTGGCCACGGAGGCCGCGCGCGCCGTGGGCGGCGCCTGGCCCGCCCACCGGATCCTGGCGGCCCTCCTCGACCCGGCCGCCTCGCGCGAGCTCTCCGTCGACGTGGAGTGGGCGGTCAAGGGCGACCACGTGGAGCCCGCCGAGCCGGCCACCGACCCGTTCACCGGACACGTCCTGACCGGGTCCCTGGCCATGGCGGCCTGGCTCGCCCACCGGCTGCCCGCGGGCGATCCCGTACGGGCGGTCCTGCCGCCCGCCCTGACCGCCGTACGCCAGCGGCTCGCCGCACCGGGCCTGCTCCTGGAGATCGCGCACTACACGAGCCTGTCCGACTTCCGCCAGGCGGCGGGCACGCCGACCGAGACGGGCGAGGGCTACGAGCGCTACGGCGCGGTCGTCATGGCCACCCACGACAACCAGCCCAAGCCGGCCCTGCGCCCGGCGCTGCTGGACTCCACCGGCTCGGACCCGTACCTGCCGGCGCTGCGCGGCGCCGAACAGCGACCCTTCGCGGTCGAACGGGCGCTGCGCACCGTCCACGACCCGCGCTTCGCCGCGCTGCTCGCCGACCCGGGCGCCCCGGCGGCGGGCGCGGTGGACGCGGAGGGAACCTGGTGGCCGCAGGACCCGAGCCGCTCGGTTCCCGAGCTGGTCGAAGAGGTGCGCGCCGAGTACGGCCTGGGCGGCGACGCGGCCACCCTCTATCTCGCACTCCTCGCCATGCCGGACCCCACCGACCGCAACACCGCACGGTGGACCGGCTGGAAGCCGGCCCGCCTCAAGGCCGCCCGCGCCGAACTGGCCGCCACCGATCTCGTGGTGTCGGCCAACCGCAGCCGGGCCGGGCGCTCCCTGTTCCTGCCGGGCGCTTGGGCGGAGATGTCCTCCCCGACGCCGCCGGTCGAGCAGTGGAAGCTGCCGATGTACGGCCTGACCCCCGGCGAACGGCCGCTGCTCGGGGTGCTCGCGCCCGCCGAACCGGCCGCGGAGCTCTACCGCCGCGCCTGGCAGCGCGTCCGGGAGGGCGACGTACCGCGCTTCGAGGAGCTCAAGGTGAAGCGCACCCGCACCCGCCGCCGCTGAACCCGGCCCGGCACCCGGCCGGAGCCACGCGCGGCGCACCCCGCCCGGGTGCGCCGCGCCCCCGACCACTCGCGTACACCTTCAGAGGAACAGAACCTGATGACCGTCACCGAACAACCCGCCCCCGCCGCCCGGCAGGTGCTGCCCGCAGAAGAGCGGCACGCCGCCGAGCTCGCCTTCCTCGCCGCCCAGGACCCCGGCCCCCGCCCGCCCGGCTGGGCCCTGACCCCGCGTGCCGTCGTCACCTTCGTCTGCGGCAGCGACGGAGCCGAACTGGCCCTGCCGAAGCGCCGCGCCGGGCTGCCGGCGAAGATGACCATCGCCCCGAAGTTCGTCGGCGAACGCTCCCTGGTGGAGCGCTGCGTCGTCACCCTCGCCGGAGAACGCGGCCTGCTCCTCACCGGCGAGCCCGGCACCGCCAAGTCGATGCTGTCCGAGCTGCTGGCGGCCGCCGTCTGCGGCACCAGCGCCCTCACCGTCCAGGGCACGGCCGGCACCACGGAGGACGCCTTCCGCTACGGCTGGAACTACGCGCTGCTCCTCGCGCAGGGCCCGACCTCGCAGGCCCTGGTCGACTCCCCGGTGCTCTCGGCCATGCGCACCGGGCGAGTGGCCCGCGTCGAGGAGATCACCCGCTGCCTGCCCGAGGTGCAGGACGCACTGGTGTCGATGCTGTCCGACCGGCGCGTCAGCGTGCCCGAACTGACCGCCACCGAGGACGCGGTGGTCTCCGCGGCCCCCGGCTTCACCGTCATCGCCACCGCCAACCTGCGGGACCGCGGCGTCTCGGAGATGTCCGCCGCCCTCAAGCGGCGCTTCAACTTCGAGACCGTCGCCCCGATCGCCGACCCGGACGCCGAGGCCACGCTGATCCGCCGCCAGGCGGTCGCCGCCGTCCAGCGGGCCGGCGCCGCCTTCGGGGTCGACGACGCGGTGCTCGACGCGCTCGTCACGGTCTTCCGCGACCTGCGCTCGGGACGTTCAGCCGAGGGCTGGGACGTGGAGCGCCCCGGTACGGTCATGTCCACCGCCGAAGCCGTTCAGGTGGCGGCCTCGCTGGGGGTCGCGGCCGCGTACCTGCCGGGCGGGGACGTGCTGGACCTGCTGCCCGGCCACCTGCTGGGCGTCGTACGCAAGGACGACCCGGCCGACCACGGACGGCTGCTGGGGTACTGGGACGGCCCGGTCCGCCGCCGCGCCGAGGACGGCTCGGCGATGTGGCGCCGCCTCTGGGACCTGCGCGGGAGCCTGCGTTGACCCCCACCGACCCGCGCGCCGCGGTCGACGCGCTCGCCGCGGCCCGTGATCCGTACCTGCTCGGGGTGCGCCACCACAGCCCCGCGCTGGCCGCGGTGGTCCCCGCCCTGCTGGACGCCTCCGGTGCGGACGTGGTCTGCGTCGAGCTCCCGGCGGACTTTCAGCCGTGGCTGGAGCACCTGGCCGACCCGGAGACCGTCGCCCCGGTCGCCCTGGCGGGCACGGGCGAGGACGGCCGCCTGGCGTTCTACCCGTTCGCGGACTTCTCCCCGGAGCTGGCCGCGATCCGCTGGGCCCGCCGGTCCGGCGCGGCCGTCGTCTGCTGTGACCTCCCCCTGGCCGACCGCGGCTGGACTCTGCCTGATCCGGAGGCGGGCGCGGTGCCCGAGGTGGTCCGGGTGCCGCTCCCCGGTCAGGTGCTGCCCCGAGGCGCGGCCCCGGTCCCGGCTCCGGGTGGGGAACCGTCCGCGGCTGCGGCTGAGGAGAACACGGTGTCCGGGCCGCACGATGAGCCGCGGCGCGGAGGTTCCTTCGCGGATGCGCTCACCGCCGCCGGCACGGGCCGTGACGGCGACGACATGTGGGACCGCGCCGTCGAGGTCCTCGCACCGGGCTGCCTCCCGGAAGCCGTGCGGCGCGCGGCCCTCGGCGTCGGCTGGGCCCTGCGCGAGGACGCGCCGGCCGTACCCGCGACGGACCTGGCCCGCGAGGCCCACATGCGGGCCGTGATCGGGACCGCCGCGGCGGCGGGTCACCGCGTGGCCGCGGTCATCGGCGCCTTCCACGCCCCCGCCCTCCTAGACGCGGGCCCCGGAATCGAGGCGGCCACGGACGCCCGGACCGCCGGTCCCGCCTCCGTCACTGTCCCGGGGCGGAACCTGGGTTCCGGTCCGGGGACAGGGGGCCACGGGAGCGCCGCGTCCGGTACCCGACCGGAGGATGTCCGCGCCCCGGCCGTGCCGGTTCCCCGGCCCGGCCGGACCGCTGCGTCCGGCGGACCCGCCGCGTCCGGCGGACCCGCCGAGCGCGCGGCCGGTGCGGGGCGTTCCGGATCCGGGGAGCATGCGACCGAGGGCTCGGCCCGTGGGGGTCGCCCGGGTTCCGGCGGGTCGGCCGGCCCGGCCGGCATCGGCGAGGCCATCGCGCACGGGGAAGGGGCCGTCACCTCCCTCGTGCCGTACTCCTTCGACCTGCTCGACTCCCGCTCCGGCTACCCCGCCGGCATCCGCGGCCCCCTCTGGCAGCAGGCCGTCCTGGAAGCCGGCGGTGACCCCGGGCGCGTCCGCGAGGCGGCCTCCGTCGCCGTCACACGGCTCTGCCGGGAGCTGCGCGGCGCCGGGCACACCGCCGGCACCGGCGAGGCCGCCGAGACCCTGCGGCTCGCCTGCGACCTCGCCGTCCTGCGCGGGCTCCCCGCGCCCGGCCGCGGCGAGCTCCTCGAAGCCGTCACCACCGTCCTCGGCCAAGGCGAACCGCTCGGCCGGGGCCGGGCGCTGGCCCGCGCCCTCGAGGCCGTGCTCGTCGGCACCGCCCGCGGCCGGATCACCCCGCACGCGCCGCGCTCCGGCCTCGGCCCCTCCGTCGAGGCCGAACTCGCCGCGCTCCGGCTGCCGTCCCCCGAGGACCCCGCGCCCCGCGAGATCCGCCTCGACCCGCTCCGCTCCGCCCTCGACGGCCGCCGCGAGGTCCTGCTGCAACGGCTCCTCGTCTGCGGCGCCTCCTACGGGGAGCCCCTCACCGTCGCCGCCACCGGAGACGGCACCGCCCTCGGCACCAAGTGGCGGCTGTCCTGGACGCCTTCCGTCCCGGCCCGCCTGGATCTCGCCGGCGTCCGCGGCGTCACCGCCGCCCAGGCGGCCGCCGGAACCCTGCGCGACACCGCCCGCCGCGCCGCCGCCGACGGCGGGCCGACCCCGGCGCAGATCCTCGCCGGGCTGGCCGCCGCCGCGCGGTGCGATCTGCCCGCGCTGGTCGACGTACGCCTCCACGAGGCGGCCACGGTTCTGCCGCAGACGGCGACCCTGCCCGAACTCCTCGATGCCCTGGACCTCTTGGAGGCCCTGCACCGCGGCCACCTGCCCGGCACCCGCGCCGCGTCCCGCGCCGCCTCGGCCGCTCTCGGCGGCGAGCTCCTCGAAGCGGCCGTACGGTGCCTGCCCGGCCTCGCCGGCAGTGACGACCCCGCCGACGCGACCGCCCTCGTGGCCCTCGCCGACCGCGCCGCCGCCCACCACCTCGGCCTGCGCACGGACGACGCCCTCGCCGCCCTGGCCGCCTCGGCGTCCCCGCTGATGCAGGGCGCGGCCCTGGCCGTACGGGTCCTCCTCGACCTCGACCCGGCCGCCGAGCTCGGCGGCCGCGCCGCCGGCTGGATCGACAGCGCGGGCACCGCCGACACCAGGCGCGCCCTGACCCGCCGGCTCGGCGGACTCCTCACCGCCGCAGGTCCCTTGCTGCAGTCCTCCCCGGCCGCCCTCATCCCGCTCCTCGACCGCGTCGAGCACCTCGCCGACCAGGATTTCCTCGACCGGCTCCCTGCCCTGCGCGGCGGCTTCGACGCCCTGTCGCCCGCCGCCCGCGACCGGCTGCTGGACACCGTCACCGAGCGGCTCGGCGACCGGATCGACCTCGCGCTCGACGCGTCGCCCGCCCTGCTCGCCCTCTGGTCCGCCGCGGACGCCGCCGGACTCGCCGCGCTCAAGGCCCTCCCGCTGCCCGAGGCGGACGCTCCGACTCCGGCCTCCCAGACCCCCGAGGCCTCCCGGACCCCCGAGGCCTCCCAGACCCCCGAGGCCTCCCGGACCCCCGAGGCCCCCCAGACCCCCGAGACACCGCCGCGCGACCCGGCCCCCGCAACGAACCGCCTGCGCCTGGCCCCCGCCGACCGCTGGCGGCTGCTGCTCGGCCGCGAACGCGACCGGCTCCCCGCCGGCGCCCGCCGCTACGCCCACGCCCTCGACGAGCTGTACGGCGCCGGGCGCGGCGAAGGCGCCTGCGACGTCGACTCCGGCCAGGGGCAGGGCGGGGGCCAGGGCGGCGGCCAGGAAGCCTCCTTCCCCACGGCCCGCGAGTGGTCGCAGGAGCTGGAAGCGCTGTTCGGCGCCGACGTACGGGAGGAGGTGCTCGCCGGAGCGGCCGAAGCCGGCCGTACCGACGTGCTCGCCCAGCTCGACCCGGCGGCCGTACGGCCCTCCGTGGAACTGCTCAGCTCCGTACTGTCCCTCGCCGGCGGCCTGCCGGAGGCCCGACTCGCCCCACTGCGCCCCCTGGTCAGGCGGCTGGTCGACGAGCTCGCCAAGGAGCTGGCCACCCGGCTGCGCCCGGCCCTCTCCGGCCTCGCCACCCCGCGCCCCACCCGCCGCCCCGGCGGCAGACTCGACCTGGCCCGCACCCTGCGCGCCAACCTCGCGCACACCCGGCGCCGGGCCGACGGCCGGGTGGTCGTCGTCCCGGAACGGCCCGTCTTCAGCACGCGGGCGAGCCGCGAGGCGGACTGGCGGCTGATCCTGGTGGTCGACGTCTCCGGCTCCATGGAGGCCTCCGTCATCTGGTCGGCCCTGACCGCGGCCGTACTGGGCGGCGTACCGACCCTGTCCACCCACTTCCTCGCCTTCTCCACCCAGGTCGTGGACTTGACCGACCGGGTCGACGACCCGCTCTCCCTGCTGCTGGAGGTCCGCGTCGGCGGCGGCACGCACATCGCCGCCGGCCTCGCGCACGCCCGCTCCCTCATCACCGTGCCGAGCCGCACCCTCGTCGTCGTGGTCAGCGACTTCGAGGAGGGCGCCCCCATCGGCGGGCTGCTCGGGGAGGTCCGCGCGCTGGCCGCCTCCGGTGCCCACCTGCTGGGCTGCGCCGCGCTCGACGACGCGGGAACGCCCCGGTACTCGGTCCCGGTCGCGCGGCAACTCGTGGCGGCCGGCATGCCCGTGGCCGCCCTCAGCCCTCTCGCCCTCGCCCGCTGGGTGGGCGAACGCCTCCGTGGAGAGTCCCGTTGAGCACCGAACTGCCGCCCGTCGCACCCGAGGTGCTTGCCGAAGCGGTCGAGAACCTCACCGCCCGCCTGCGCAAGAAGCTGGACGACGCCACCGCGAACTGCGCGGCGGGCGCCTCCCGCGCGGCGGACGGCAGCGTCACCCTCCGCTTCGGCGAGGACGCCCTCGTCACCCTGCGCCCCGGCCCGGCGGGAGTGGTCGCCAAGGCCGAACAAGCCACCTGCAGCTGCCTGTTGGCGCCCCGCTGCCTCCACCGGGCCGCTGCCCTGGGCGCGGCCCCGCTCGCGGATGCGGCGCCCCTTCCGATGGCGGAGCGGGAGCCGGAGCCTTCGACGGCCGCCGGGCCCGGCGAACCTGCCGCATCCACCGCATCCACCGCATCCACCGCATCCACCGCATCCACCGAATCCGCCGAGCCCGCGCCGGCCCTCACCGCAGCCCAGCTCGGCGCCGCGGTCGCGCTCTGGCACGCGGCAGCCGAAGCCCTCGCCGCCGGGGTCACGGCCGGGGGAGCCGTGGTCCAGGCCGAGTTGCTCCGCGCTGCCCACACCGCCCGCCTCGCCGGACTGCCGCGCGCCGAGGCAGCCGCCCTACGCGTCGTACGCGGCCTGCGCGCCGCCCGGGAGCGCCGGGCCGCACAGCGCCTCGGCGACCTCACCGGAGCCTTCCGCGAGCTCCTGCACACCGCCGGAGTGCTGGCCTCCGGCGCGGCCGACCCCACGCTGACGGGCACCGCCCGCCGTGCCTACGCCCCGGGCGGCAGCCTCCAGGTGCACGGCCTGTGCCGGGAGCCCGTGCTCTCCGCCACCGGATACGGCGGGGTCGTCACCCACTTGCTGGGCCCCGACGGTGACCACTACTCGGTCTCCGACGTCCGCCCCGGCGGCCTGGCCCGCGCCCGTGGAGCGGGTTCCGCTTCCGTCGCCCTCGGCGGCGCCGCCCTCGATCACGCCGGTCTCGCCCGCGGTGGCCTGCGCATCGTCGGCGCGACGGTCTCCCCGGAGGGCCGGCTCGGCGCCGGACGCGGAGTCAGGGCGACCCCGTTGCCCGGCACCCCATGGACCGAGCAGCCCGCCGCCCCGCTCTTCGCCCGCCCGGCGGCCGAGGCCGTCGCCGAGTTGCTGGCCGACCCCGAAAGGGCCGAGTCCGCGCTGCTCGGCTGCGACGTCACGGTCGTCGGCGCGGCCGGCGAACACCTCCTCGTGCGCGAGGCGCGGCCGGACGCACCGCTGCTGCGGCTGCTGCCCGCGCACCCCCACGCGGAGCTGCCGCACACGGAGAACCTGCGCCGCATCGCCTCGTACCCGGGACTCCTGCTGCGTGTCCTGGGCCGACCCGACCTGGACCGCGCCGCCACCCTGCACCCCCTCGCCGTCGGCCCGGTGCCGGGCGCGCAGTACACGCTGCGGCTGCCCGAGGAGTGGCTCGGCCGCGCCGACCTCGGCTACGACCGCCTCCAGGGCGGGCACTTCCCGCAGCGGGCCGTCGCCCCCGAACCGGTCCCGGCCGCCGACGGCCCGGACCCGCTGGCCGACTCCCCGCTGTGGCGGGTGCGCCGCCTGCTGGAGAGCGGGGTTGCGGGTGGCCGCCGCGCCGTCGCCGAGGCGGCCCGCGGTACGGCGCCCACGGCCTCGTACGGCCCGCTTCGCCGGGCCGGGCTCAGCGCGGCGGCGGACCTGGCCGCCGCCCTCGCCGCCGAGGCCGACCGCCGTCCCCGCGACGCCTTCGGCCGCCTCGCCGACCCCTCGCCCGACGGCTACGCCTGGGCCTGGCTGGCCGCGGCGACCCACCTCGCGGCGGCGGAACGCTCCCTGGTCGCCGCGTCCTGGGCCGCTACCCCGGGCGGAGCCATGCCCGCAGCGCGGTGAGGTCCGCGTCGGTCAGGCCCCGGCCCGGATCGACGCGGTGCAGGAGCGCCCGGCCGGGGTGGCGGGCGGCCACCCAGGCCCGGTCGGCGCCGGTGATCTCGTCGTCGACCCATACGAACGGCCGTCCCGCCGCGTGATCGAGGAGGGCGGGGGTCTTCCAGTGGATGCCGCCCCGCCCGTCCTCGTCGGACGGCTCCGGCCAGTCCACCACGGGCAGTTCCGGCAGGCCGAGCCGAGGCGCGACGCACTCGTTGGCCTCCGCCATCCAGGTCGTGGCCCACACCAGTTCGCACGGCAGCGCCGCCAGCCGCGGCCCGAGCGTGGGATCGATCCGGGCGAGCAGGGGATGGGCGTCGTCCCCGCGCGGGTACGGGCCCGCCCCGAAGGGGATGAGCGGTCCGTCGACATCGAGGTAGAGGAGCGGACGGGCTGCGGAACCGGTCATGACGCCACCGTAAGCCTCCCTGGCAGGGAGCGGGCACGGGTGCGGGCACGGGGTGCGGGCACGGGGTGCGCCGGCGTCACCGGCACGGCGCGCGCGATGGCCTGACCGCGGGTGGAACCCCGGCCGCCGCGATGGCCTCTTGATGACCAAAGGGGGATGACCATGACGATGACGGCGATGTCCGTGACCGGGCGCGTTGTGCTGGCGGGGTTCCTGTGCGCCGTCCTGGCGGGCTGCGGGACCACACGGGCGGGGCAGGCCGCGCCACCGGCCGGCGTACCCACGCTGGCGCCGGCCGAGTGCGATCTCGACCTGACGACGGACGAGGATCCGGGCGGTCACGCCGGCCCGCCGACGGATCAGGAGACGGGCGCCTACGCAGGCCCGCCCACGGATCAGGAAACGGGCGGCCACGCGGGTCCGCCGACCGACCAGGAGACCGGCGGGTACGCGGGTCCGCCGACGGATCAGGAGACCGGTGGATACGCGGGGCCGCCGACCGACCAGGAGACCGGCGGGTACGCGGGGCCGCCGACGGACCAGCAGACCGGTGGATACGCCGGCCCGCCGACCGACGGCGACATGGCCAACGGCGGTGGCCCCTGCGGACCGGCGGACTGGTTCGACATGACCCCGGACTTCAACGGCTACTACGCCAGGCACCGGACCGGGGCCGACTCGTTCCTGCCCGCCGCTGCCGCCGTCCAGGAGGCCCGCGTCCGCAAGGTGCGCACGGTCGGCGAGGCGAGGATCACCTTCGTCACCGGTTCGGTGGGCAAGGGCCGGGGCGAGGACGCCCGCAGGATCGCCGGGGTGTTCGCCGCGTGGCGGCACGAGGTGTACGGGGACTCGGGCACGGTGACGGTCCGCACGGCCGACGGCTCGCTGGAGGTCACCGAGCCGTGGTGACCCCGGGCCCCGGCCACCGCGAGTCCCAGAGCGCGCAGTGGTGTTCGGCCCGCGCGTCCACAGTACGGATCCCGCCCGTCCCCGGTGCCAGGGACAGTACCGAGGCCGGCGCCGGGTGGCGTGGCCACTGCGGGGCTCCCGGCGCCGCCGGAACGCCCGTGCGGGCGAAGGCGGTCCAGTAGCCGGTCATCCGGTCCGCGAGCTGCCGCTGCGGCTCGGCCAGCGGCGCCATCGTGAACAGGTAGGGCAGTTCGAAACCGTGGGCCGCGCCGTACGGCAGCCCCGGCACCTCCGGCAGACCGGTGAAGTTGGGCGCGTCACGGTCGCTGAACCGGTAGCCGTACGTCGGCACGCGCCGCCCGAGCGCCGCGCCGTCCCGCAGCGTCGGGCAGATGAACGACACGTCGGACAGCAGGGTCGCCCACGCCACCGCCGGGGTCGGGTAGGCCGACATCGGATAACGGGCCTCCACGGCGCGGGCGGTGGACGCGCCGAAGGACGCCTCCAGCCGGGCCCGGTAGCCGGTTTCGTCGCCGATCGGATGGGCCGCCAGCGTCTGTGAGAGGAAGAGGCGCATCTCGTCCCGGGTCGTTCCCTGCATCACCGGCACCCGGTGGAAGCGTCCGGCCTCCAGTGCCCGCCGGGGCTCCAGCGGCAGGGTGCTGTTGCCGTAGGAGACCAGGGAGAAGCGCTGCATCAGGTCGGCCGTCGCGAGGGCGCCGGTGTCCAGGCGCCGCAGGCAGTCCAGCACCCCGACCGGTCGTTCGCAGCCGAGCCGGGCCGCCGCCAGGGCGCCGTCCGCGACCGTGCGCCGCTCCGGCACGAAGGGCTCGTACGCGCCGAGTCCGGGCAGCAGAGACCGTGGAGGCATCGTGGTCGAGCACGATCCGCTCTGCACGATCGCCTTGTGGAAGAGGCCCGCCGAGGCGGGGGAGGTGAGGTGCGCGCAGACACTGAGGGCTCCCGCCGACTCACCGAAGACGGTGACGTTGCGCGGGTCCGCGCCGAAGCGTTCCGCGTTCGCCCGCACCCAGCGCAGCGCCGCCCGCTGGTCCGCGAGGGCGAAATCGGGGGCCCCGCCGAGCTCCGCATGGCCGAACAGGCCGAAGACGCCCAGCCGGTAGTTGACGGTCACGACCACCGCCCCGCCCTGCACGGCCAGCCGCTCCGGACGGTAGAGATCCCCCGCGCCGCTGAAGAAACCGCCGCCGTGGAACCAGACCATCACGGGCCGCGGCCGGCCACCGGGGTCGCGCCCCGCCGGAGCCGTGACGTTCAGGTACAGGCAGTCCTCGGAGCCGCTCGGCCCGCCGGGCCCGATCGCGGGCAGCTGCACACAGCGCGAACCGGCGGCCCCGGCGTCGCGTACGCCCTCCCACCGCGGCGCCGGCTCCGGCAGCCGCCAGCGCAGTGCGCCGGTCGGCGGAGCCGCGAAGGGGATCCCCTCGAAGGTGCTGTACGCGCCGTGCGCCCGGCCGCGTACGGGCCCCCGGTCGGTGTCCACGACGGGCCGCTGCGGCGGCCCGGCCGCGGCGCCCACCAGCAGCAGCACGACGGGCAGCAGCAGCACGACGGGCAGCAGGAGTGCGCACCGGCGTCGGACCTCGCGCATGTCGGGCACGGCCGACGCCCCTTTCCCCGTGGGGCCCGGGTGGAGACCCCCGTTTGCCCGCCCCGAATGGCGCAGTGAGCGGAACTGACACTCAATGTAACAAAGCGTGCGCTTCCCATGACGCACGATGACCGGCGCGCGATGCGTAGACCCGTGCGTCGGCGAACGGAGCTTTCCATGACTGACCCCATAACCCTCGAGGCGACGGAACCCGAAGACCGCCCCGTGACCCCCGACACGACCGCACCGGACGAGCCGAACACCCAGCTCGCGCGGACCCTGCTGGAAACGGCAGCCACCTGCCGTCCGCTCGAGGAGGTCACCGCACTGGTGAGCCTCCTCAAGGAGGACGGCCGGCTGCCCGACGCCGGACACGAGGCGCTGCGCACGGCCGCCGTGACCCGGCCCGTGCACGACGTGGGCCGGATGCTCACCCTCCTGGGCGAGTCCCCGCACGAGGTGGTCGAGGCGGACATCACGCTGCGCGCCGCCGCTGTCGGACGGTCCATCGAGGACGTGGCCCTGCTGGTCTCCCTCCTCGGCAAGGACGAGCCCGGTGGGCCGGAGCGGCCACACCACGCCGAACCCGCCGGGTCCGCCGCCCCCGCCGCGCCCGCTGACCGCGCCGGGCCGGCCGAGCCGTACGAGGAGCCGTACGTGCTGCCGTACAGGGAGCTGTACGACGCGCCGTACCAGGAGCCGCCCGGGCGCACCGCACGCGGCGGTGAACCGGCCGGCGCACCGGCCGGCTCGCAGGGCCGCTCCCCGGCCGGTGAGCCGGGCCGCTCCCCGGCGGGGCCCGCCGTGCTGCGGCACGCACTGCGCTGGCCCGTGGCGATCGCCCTGCTGGTCAGTGGCGCCCTGCACCTGCCGGACGACCTGAGGGCCCTGCCGTCCGCGCCCCCCGTCGCCTTCCTGCCCCTCCTCGTCACCGTGATCTGTCTGGGAGCGGGCGCACTCGTGGCGCTCCGGGACACCGTGGCGGTGTGGCGGGCCGGCGCGATCACGGCCCTCGGCGTCGTGGCCCTGCACGTGCTCGGGGGATCGGTGGACTTCGACCCGCTGCACGGGGCGGTGGGCGGCTCACCGGCCTGGGCGGGTACCGCCGTCGTGCTGTGCGCGGCGGCGGGCGCGGTCCTCGCCGGCCTGGCACTGAGGAGCGGTCAGGAGAGCTCGGCCTGACCGGCGGCCGACCCCGCGTGAGCGGCACCCCGCGCCCCGTGCGCGGGGTGCCGCTTTTTCACGCGAGCAGGTTCACCGCCCGCGTGAACGCGCGCGGGAGCCGGACGGCCAGCGGGACAATGCGGTGGGCGAGTCGCGGCTGGTGGCGGGCCCAGAGCAGGGACGCGGTGAGGGTGCGGTAGCTGCGCGACAGGTCCCGCCAGGCCTGCTCGTACGCCTGCGGCCGCCCCGCCCGTACGCAGCGCACCAGTTCGCCGGCCGCCGTCACGGCGAGGGTGAGCCCCTCGCCGGTCAGCGCGTCCACGTACCCGGCCGCGTCTCCTACGAACAGCACGCGCCCCGCCACCCGTACGCGAGCCCCCTGCCGCAGCGGCCCGGCCCCGCGTACCGGAGTGTCGCCGCGTACCGGCGTGTCGCCACCCGCCGCCAGCCGCGCCGCCAGCAGCGGGAAGCGGGCGAGCTGTACGTCGAAGGGGGCCTGGTCGCTGGTCAGGACGGCCACGCCGATCCGGTCGGGCGCCAGCGGGGTGACGTAGGCCTCGCAACGCGCCGACCAGTGCACCTCGACGAGGTCGCTCCAGGGCTCGACGGCGTAGTGGCGGCGCAGCCCGTAGCGCGCCGGCCGGCCGGGCGCGAGCGGCGCCGACAGGCCGAGCCCCCGCCGGACGGGGGAGTGCAGGCCGTCCGCCGCGACGAGGTACCGGGCGGTGAGCCCCGCCGCGCTGACCTGGTGGACGTCCTGGCGCACCTGGTCGACGCGCCGCCGGAGCACCCGTACGCCGAGCTGTGCGGCGCGTTCGGCCAGTGCGGCCTGCAGCACCGTCCGCCGGACGCCGAGGCCCGGGCCCGAGCGGAAGAGCCCCTCCGCGTGCCGGCCGCTCACGCCGTCGACGTAGCGGATGCCGTGGAACGGCTGCCCGGCCACGGGCACGCCCAGCTCCAGGAGGCGCCCCACGGCTCCGGGCATCAGGCCCTCCCCGCAGGCTTTGTCGATGGGGGTGGGCCTCGGCTCGACGACCACCGCCTCCAGGCCGGCGAGTGCGCCGTGGATGGCGGTGGCCAGCCCGGCCGGCCCGCCGCCGGCGATCAGCAGATCGATCACGAGGGGGCGCCCGCCGACGGTACGGAGGACGGCGCACGCAGCCGGCCGCCGTCCGTCAGGGCGGCGTCCTCGCAGCCGATCCGCACGCGCAGCAGCATCAGATTGAGCACGGTGAAGCCGAGCGCGGTGATCCATGCCGTGTGCACCAGCGGCAGCGCGACCCCTTCCGCGACCACCGCCACGTAGTTGGGGTGGCGCAGCAGCCGGTACGGTCCCACCTCGACCAGCGGCTGTCCGGGAACGACGAGCACCCGGGTGTTCCAGCGTTTCCCGAGGGAGGCGACGCACCACCAGCGAAGGCCCTGGGCGGCCACGACGACGGCGAGCGCCGACCAGCCGAGCAGGGGGACGAACGGCCGGCCGGTCGCCCAGGGTTCGACCACGCAGCCCACCAGCAGGGCGGTGTGCAGGGCGACCATGGCCGGGTAGTGGCCGCGACCGTACTCGCGGCCGCCCCGCGCCACGCTCCACGCGGTGTGGCGGCGGGCGGTGATCAGCTCGGCGAGCCGCTCGACGACGACGAGGCCGATGAGCAGCAGGTACAGGCTGAGGGAGTTGAGGGAGTTGAGGGAGTTGAGGGAGTCGAGGGAGTCGAGGGAGGAGTTCACGGAGTTCAATGAGTTCATCGGGCTCACCAGCGCAGGAGGACGAGTTCGGAGGCGAAGCCGGGACCGAAGGCGAGCATGAGCCCGACCGACCCGGGAGGAGGCGGCCCCGCGCTCTGGACGTCGTCCAGAATGTGCAGGACCGAGGCGGAGGACAGGTTTCCCACGGTCGCCAGCGACCGCCGGCTCGCCGCGAAGGCCGAATCCGGCAGCGCCAGCGCGTCCGAGAGCGCGTCGAGGATCTTCGGGCCGCCGGGATGACAGATCCACGCGTCGACGTCCGCGGGCTTGAGGTGGTGTGCGGCGAGGAAGGTCTCGACTTCCTCCGCCACGTGCAGGCTGACCAGGTCGGGGAGTTCGCGGCCGAGCACCATGCGCATGCCCCAGTGGCCGATGTCCCAGCCCAGGAGGTGCTCGGTGCCCGGGTAGATGCGGCTGCGGGCGGCCACCACTTCGGGTCCGGCGCCGGTGGCGTGCAGGGGATGGTCGCGGCCCACCGCCAGCAGGGCGCCCGCCCCGTCGCCGAAGAGGGCACCGGCCACCAGATTCGCCATCGAGGTGTCCCCGCACTGGAGGGTGAGCGAACAGAGCTCGGTGGACAGCAGGAGGGCCGCGTGGCCGGTCCGGCCCGTCAGATGGTCGTGGAGATGGCCGAGAGCGGCGGCGCCGGCCGCGCAGCCGAGGCCGAAGAGGGGAACCCGCCGCACGTCGGGGCGGAGCCCGCCGCGGGTGGCGAGGCGGGCCTCCAGAGAGGGCGTCGCGAGTCCGGTCACCGTCGTCGACATGACCAGATCGACCTCTCCCGCCGCCAGACCGGCGTCGGCGAGGGCGAGCGCGAGGGCCTCGGCGCCGAGCTCCAGAGCCGTCTGGAGGAAAAGGGCGTTCGTCGCGCCGAAGTCGTTCCCCGGCCCGTAACGCTCCAGCGGAAGCGCGAGGTGACGGCCCTCCACGCGCACCGAGGCATGGACCCGGCGCAGCAGGGCGGTGTCGGAGCCGGGGGGCAGGAAGCGGGCGAGCGCCTCCGTGATCTCGGACTGGGGGTGGCGATGGGGCGGGAACACGCTGCGCACTGCCAGAACACGTGTCATTGATTCACCATAGGAAATAACTGACACATCGTTATGAATCAGACGAACCGGGCGCGGCGCAGCATAGCGTGTCGCCGTGCCCGCGCGAACCACGCACTTGAGCGAGATCACCGAGATCACCGAGAATGCCGATGTCACCGTGACTGCCGTGACCGCCGAGTCCGGACGTACGGTCACGGGCCTGATCGCAGGCCTGCTGGCGGCATGTCACCCGCTGCCCGCGGCCGCCGTAACCCTCTTCGCCGCCGCCCTGGCGGCCGCAGCGGGGCGGGGCCTGCCGGGAGCGGCCGTCACGGTGGCCGCGGTGGCCGCCGGACAGCTGTCGGTGGGCTGGTGCAACGACCGGGCCGACCTGCGGCGCGACCTGGCCACCGGCCGACGGGACAAACCCCTGGTCGCCGGTACGGTGTCACCCGCTGCCGTCACCCGGGCGGCGGCCCTGGCGCTGGCGCTCTGCGTCCCGCTCTCGCTGGCCGGCGGGCTGCTCGCCGGCGCCGTGCACCTCGTCGGCGTGGCGGCCGCCTGGGGCTACAACCTCCGGCTGAAGAGCACCGCCGCCTCCTGGGTCCCGTACGCCCTGGCCTTCGGCCTGCTGCCCGCCTTCGTCACCCTCGGCCTGCCCGGCGCGCCCTGGCCGCCACCGTGGCTCACGGCCGCCGCCGCCCTGCTCGGCGCGGGCGCGCACTTCGCCAATGTCCTGCCCGACATCGACGACGACCTGGCCACCGGGGTCCTGGGGCTGCCGCAGCGGCTCGGCGTACGGTCCTCGGCCGCGCTGGCCGGTCTGCTCGTCCTCGGCTCGACCGCCGCCCTGGTCGTGGGACCGCCCGGGCGGGTGACGCCGTACGGCTGGGGGCTGCTGGCCGCGACGACGGCGACGCTGCTCCTCGCCGCCCGCCGGCCCGCCGGAAGGCTCCCGTTCCTGGCCACGATGGCCGTGGCCGGAGCCGACGTGGTCCTGCTGGTCCTCGGGCTCGCCGGGTGAGGCGGGCGGCTTCCGTTGGTCCGCGCGGCTCACGGTGCAGAACCGTTTTGGCGGATGCTCGTTGAAAGGGTGGGATGCACGCCTGCCCCGGTACTTCCCCCTCCCGGGGCGGTTTCCCGCATCCCCGCCGCGCGGGCGGGCTGCCCGGCCGGGGTCACCCGAGCGCACCCCCGCCGGCAGACCGGTCCTGACGCCGGCATGCTTCCGCCCCCGGCCGTACCCAACCGCCGGGAGCGGCCTTCGCCGCGAGCGGCGGCGCCGGCGGCAGGCGTCAGGACCGGGCCGGACCAGCCGCCCTCTCCCGGCCTCCGCGGCGCCTGAAGGACGACGTATGACGGCGGCGCCTACTGGCGGAGTTCGAGCGAAATGTGCGCCGACAGGGCGCGGAGAAAGTCGGGCGCGTCGAAGATCGCGCCGGCGGAGGCGACACCGACCGTCCTGGTCCGCCCCGTGAGGACACGGTGGACCGCCTCCACCGCGAGCGGCGCGCTCACGGCGTAGATGTCCTGCCCCCTCGCGACAGCGCGCCGTTCCGCGCCGCCGGAGCGCACGACGACGTCGACGAGGAAGGTCTGCCCGGACCGGCCGTGCTCGTCGACCACGGTCGGCGCCGGTGTGTCCGCGGCCGCCAGGTCTCCGGCCGCCTCGACCGTCATGTACGAGCGCACCTCGGGGATGGCGAGGTGGCTGGGGACGGTGACGACGTCGGCCATGCTGAACTCCCCGATCACGGCCCGGGTGCCCATCGGTTCGGGAAAGGGCCACTTCAGGGTCGACGGGGCGTCATCGTGGTACTCCAGCCGGCCGTGGCTGTAGCGGACCCGCCGGCCGGCCCTGCGCTCCCGGGACACCGTGCCCGCGTCGCGGGTTCCGGCTGTGGGGTGCCAGCTGTTCAACCCGTAAGCGACATGCGCCTCGTCGGCTGTCGTCCAGTCGCCCATCGCCGCGGTGACCAGCAGGTCGCCGAGGCCGCCGAAGAAGGCCATCGCGGGGATCACCACGGTGCCCGCGGCGCGGGCACGATCCGCGAAGTGCGTGAACGTGTCGAGATTGGCCTCGATTTCGGCCGCGACATCCACATACGGGATCGCGGCGCGCAGTGCCGCCTCGATGACCGGTGCGGCGGTCGTGGCGAAGGGCCCGGCGCAGTTGATGACGGCAGCCGCGCCGGCCAGCGCGCGGTCGAGGCAGGCCGGGTCGTCGACCGTGGCCGGTCGGGCGCCGAGCCCGGGATGGGACGCCGCGAGCGCCTCCAGCTTGTCCGCGTCGCGCCCGGACAGAACCGGGACGAATCCACGACGCCGCAACTCCGCCACCACGAAGCGCCCGGTGTGCCCGTACGCGCCGAACACCGCGACCGTGTGACCGGTTTCCATCAGTTCTCCCCGTGCTCGAACGATCAGCTGCAAGAACATCCTGTCGGTGGGAACGGTCCGGCACGAGTGTCCGGAACGACATGGCCCGTACAATTTCGGACATGGGTACTGTCGCGCTGGCCGTCACCGACGGAATGCTGCACTTCGAACTGTCCTTGGCCTGCGAGGTTTTCGGCGCGGACCTGTCCGGCGTGGCCGACCCCTGGTACAGCATGGCCGTCTGCGGGCCGGGCGCCGTGCGGGTCGGCCGGTTCCGGCTGGAGCCCGACTGCGGGCTCGAACGGCTCCCGTACGCCGACACGGTGATCGTCCCCGGGTGGGCCGACATCGACGTGGATCCGCCCGCCGACCTGGTCGACGCGGTACGCGCGGCCCACGAGGCGGGCGCGCGGGTGGCCTCCCTGTGCACGGGCGCGTTCGTGCTGGCCGCAGCCGGGCTGCTGGACGGGCGACGCGCGACCACGCACTGGGCGCACACCGAGGCGCTGGCCGCCCGCTATCCGCGCGTGGAGGTCGACCCGGACGTGCTGTACGTGGACAACGGCAGCGTGCTCACCTCCGCCGGCAAGGCCGCCGCGATGGATCTGTGCCTGCATCTGGTCCGCCAGGACCACGGCTCGGCGATCGCCAACACGCTCGCCCGCCGCCTGGTCGTGCCCCCGCACCGGGCCGGCGGCCAGGCCCAGTTCGTCACCACCCCCGTGCCCGCCCAGGACGACCACCCGCTCGCCGAGCTGTTCCCCTGGGTGATCGAACGGCTCGACCACGCGCTGACCGTGGAAGACCTCGCCCGCCGGGCGAACATGAGCTCGCGCAACCTGGGCCGCCACTTCAGGTCGGTGACCGGCACCACCCCGCTGCAATGGCTGCTGACCCAGCGGATCCGGCGCGCCCAGGAGCTACTGGAGGCCACCGGCGACAGTGTCGACGCCATCGCGGAGGCCACCGGCATGGGCACCGCCACGACGCTGCGCCGACACTTCAACCGCACCATCGGCGTGCCCCCGGACACCTACCGCCGTACCTTCCGCAGCTCCCGGTCCAGCCCTGGCTGACGAACCGCGGCGACGCAACGCCGCACCCCCTAAGGTGCGAGCCGGGTGCGGGTCCAGGTCAGGAGGTCGTCCGCCGCCCAGGTGTTGATGACGCGCTCGGCCGGAACGCTGCATTCCGCGGCCCGTTCGCAGCCCAGGACCTGCCAGTCCAGCTGGCCCGGGGCGTGCGCGTCCGTGTCGATCGCGAAGAAGGTCCCGGCCGAGACGGCCAGGCGCAGCAGCCGCCGGGGCGGGTCCAGCCGCTCGGGCCGGCTGTTGATCTCCACGGCGGTTCCGGTCTCCGCGCAGGCCGCGAAGACGGCCTCGGCGTCGAACCGCGACTCCGGCCGGGTCCGCCCGGTGAGCAGCCGCCCCGTGCAGTGGCCCAGTACGTCCATCAGGGGATTGCGCACCGCGGCCAGCAGCCGCCGGGTCATCGCCGGCGCGTCCATCCGCAGTTTCGAGTGCGCGGAGCCGACGACGAGGTCGAGCCCCTCCAGCAGCTCCGGCTCCTGGTCCAGCGCCCCGTCCTCCAGGATGTCGCACTCGATTCCCGTGAGCAGCCGGAACGGTACCCACGTCTCGTTGAGCTCGGCCACCGCCCGCAGCTGCTCGCGCAGCCGCTCCGGGGAGAGCCCCCGCGCGACCGTCAGCCGCGGCGAGTGGTCGGTCAGTACGGCCCACTCGTGGCCCAGCGCGGCCGCCGTCCGGCCCATCTCCTCGATCGGGCTGCCGCCGTCCGACCAGTCCGAGTGCACGTGGCAGTCCCCGCGCAGCGCCGCCCGCAGCGCGGTGGCGGCGGGCGTGGCCGGCTGTCGTCCCTCGGGGAGCGCGGCAGCCTCGTCCTCCAGTCGCTGCAGATAGGCCGGCACCGCCCCGGCGAGCGCCTCCCGCACGACCTGGGCCGTCTTGGGGCCGATGCCCTTGACGGCCTCCAAGGAACCGGCGACGCCGGCCCGTTCGGCCACCTCGCGCTCGCCCATCCGTACGAGCGCGGCCGCCGCCGTCCGGAAGGCCCGCACCCGGTAGGTGGGCGCCTGCGCGCGCTCCAGCAGGAAGGCGATCCGGTCCAGCGCCGCAACCGGGTCCATCGCGTACCTCCTGCCTCCCGGACCTTGGACCAGTGTCCGGCGCGGGAGGCGCTCGCGCCTGTTACGCCTCCAGGGGGGCGGCGGCGTCGAGGGCGGCGGTGAGCCGGTTCAGGCGGGCCTGGAGATCGAGGATCTCGGACAGCTCGAAGCCGGTCGCGGTCGCGATCCGCCGGGGCACCTCCGCCGCGCGGGCCCGCAGCGCGGCGCCCTCCTCGGTCAGGTGGGCGTGCACGGAGCGCTCGTCCTCGGTGCTGCGCTCGCGGCGGACCAGGCCGGCCGCCTCCAGCCGCTTGAGCAGCGGGGACAGCGTCCCCGAATCCAGCCGGAGGTGCTGCCCGATGTCCTTGACCGGCATCTCGCCGTGCTCCCAGAGCACCAGCATCACCAGGTACTGGGGGTAGGTGAGCCCCAGGTCCTTGAGGACGACGCGGTAGAGGCCGCCGAAGGCACGGCTCGCGGCGTTCAGCGCGAAGCAGATCTGGCTGTCCAGGCGCAGGAAGTCCTGGTCGGGGTGGGTGGCGGTCGGCTGCTGGGTCATGACGTCCAGTGTACCCGGCGTGAGGTTGCGAGGCATTTAATTGTGCACAACTAAATTGTGTGCTCTACTCATGGAGCGCGGTCGACCACCGGCCGCCCGCCACCGTTCATTTCTGCGAGAGGAACTCTCATGGACGCGCTCTACACCGCTGTCGCCACCGCCAACGGCCGCGAGGGCCGCACCGTCAGCTCCGACGGCCAGATCGACCTCGCCCTGGCCATGCCCCCGGCGCTCGGCGGCAACGGACAGGGCACCAACCCCGAGCAGCTCTTCGCGGCCGGCTACGCGGCCTGCTTCGCGAGCGCGCTCGGCCTGGTCGGCCGCCAGGCCAAGGCCGACACCAGCGAGGTCTCGGTCACCGCGGAGGTCTCCATCGGCAAGGACGGCGCCGGCTTCGGCCTGGGCGTCACCCTGCGCGTCGAGCTCCCCGAGTCCCTGGCCGGCGAGACGGGCGCCCTGCTGGTCAAGCAGGCGCACGAGGTCTGCCCGTACTCCCGGGCCACGCGCGGCAACATCGACGTGGACCTCGTGATCGAGTAAAGATGCCGGACGCCCGGCGCGCGGCGACCATGGAAGGGCACCGACCCGTTCGGGGGCCGCACGCCGGGAGACGCCAGTGGCGCACACCTACACAACCGACGTACTCGTCGTCGGCGCCGGCCCGGTCGGGCTGACGGCGGCCGTGGAGCTCCGCAGGCGCGGCGTCTCCTGCCGGATCGTCGACCGGCTGCCCGCCCGGCTGCCGTTCGCGAAGGCCGTGGGCATCCAGCCGCGCACCCTGGAGATCTGGGACCGCATGGGGCTGATCCGCACCGCCCTGGAGGCGGCCGCCCCCCTGCGCGGACAGCTGGCGTACGTCAACGGCGCCGAGAAGTCGCGCCTCGAGCTCGCCCTGCCGCCGGAAGTGCCGTACGGATTCGCGGCGCTGCCGCAGTACGAGACCGAGCGCATCCTCGAAGAGTTCCTGGGCCGCTTCGGGACCTCCGTCGAACGCGGCACCGAGCTGGTGGGGTTCGGCCAGGACCCCGACGGGGTGACCTGCCGCCTGCACGACCCCTCGGGCGCTGAGGAAGAGGTACGGACCCGGTTCCTGGTGGGCTGCGACGGCGCGCACAGCATCGTCCGCAAGGGGCTCGGGCTCAGTTACGCCGGCGGCGCCTTCCCCGAGGAGTACATGCTCGGCGACGTCGAACTCGACTGGGACCTGCCGCACGAGTACACCGTGCGCTCCATGCACCGGGGCGAGGACGGCACGGTCGACGACACACTGGTGTGCATCCCGCTGCCCGGTCCCGGCCGGTACCGGGTGTCGATGAGGGTGCCGCCCGAACTGTCCACCGCCCGCCGGGCCGAGGACGGGACCGACGGGGTCGCCCACGGCCTGCAGAGCGGCCGGGCCCCCGGACTGGCCGACATCCAGACCGTCCTGGACCGGCTGTCACCGCGCCCCACCACCGCCTCCAACATCCGCTGGGCCTCGGTGTTCCGCATCAGCCACCGGATCGTCGACCGTTACGGCGACGGCCGGGTCTTCGTGGCCGGGGACGCGGCGCACATCCACCCGCCGACCGGCGCCCAGGGCATGAACACCGGTATCCAGGACGCCTGGAACCTGGCCTGGAAGCTCGCCCTCGCCATCGCCGGGCGCGCTCACCCCGACCTGCTCGCGAGCTACGACGCCGAACGCCGGCCCGTCGGCGAGGAGGTCGTCGGCCGCACCGTGCGGCACGCCGCCGAGGGGGTCCAGGCCGACCCGGAGGACCCGGCGACGCTGATGCTGCGCGAGGCCCAACTGCTCGTCGGCTACCGGGGCAGCCCGATCGTGGACCCGCCCGGCGAGGGCCCCGGACCCCGGCCGGGCGACCGGGCACCGGACTGCGGCGGCCTCACCGGGCAGATCGCCGCCTACCCGCTGCGCCTGTACGACCTGCTACGGGACCGCGAACACGTACTCCTGCTGTACGGGGCGGGGGCGGGGGCGGGAGCCGGGACCGGGACCGGAGCCGGTACCGGCTTCGACGAACTCGCGCGGACGGCATGGGAGTCCTCCGGCGGCCGGATGGCTGCCTGCCTGGTGCTCCCGGCCGGTTCCCCCGCCGATGCCCGGGCCGATGCCCCGGCCGAGGCGACCGTACTCCCGGTCTATCGCGACACCGGCGGCGAGTTCGCCCGCCTCTACGCGGTCGAAGAGCCCACCGCCTTCGTGATCCGCCCGGACGGATACCTCGGCGCCCGCATCTCCCCACCCGCCCCGCAGCCGCTGGCCGCCCACCTCGCGGCCGTCTTCGCCGCGAACGCTCAGGACGACTGACCGGTCAGGCCCGGACGTCGGCGCGGGTGGCCTCCCGGCGCCCGCGCTTGCCCAGCGGAGCCATCGAGAGGTCTTGGGCCTGCGACCTCAACTGCTTGAAGCCGTACCCACGGTCGCTCAGCCAGCTCTCCGCCGCCAGTTCCACGCGGGCCGTCGCGTCGAGGATGTCCTCCTCGGCCTCGCCCGAATCCAGGAAGCGGAAGGTGAAGAAGGGGCGGGCCGCGAGGTCGTAGGTGAGGTGCCCCTCGGCGGTGAACTCCGCGCGCAGCATGTCGTGCTCGGGCGCGGCCGCGAGCAGCTCGGCCGTCTGCTCGTCGGTCAGACCGTCGAACGAGCCGCGGACCGTGATACGGAAGGTACGGGTACTCATCACGGCAGCCTAAAGCGGCCGCAGCGTCGCTTGCACCCGGATATCCACCGATCCGCTCCGCCCGCCGGCCCGGCCACGGCCGAGACGCACGACAAGGGCCCGCGGCCCCCCAAAGCCCCGGCCGGGAGCCCGTTTTGGATTGCCGGACGATCCTCAATACGATCCGGCGATGATCACAAGAAAACGGCTGGCGGCCGGGGCGTGCGGCCTGCTCGCCGCCCTGGCCGTCGGGCTCTTCCCGGCGAGCGCCACCGCCGCCGACGGACCGACGGCGAAGGAACCCCCGAAGGTCGACCTGGTCCTGGACGTCAGCGGCTCCATGCGGGCGAACGACATCGACGGCCAGTCCCGGATGGCCGCGGCGAAGCAGGCCTTCAACGAGGTCATTGACGCGGTACCCGACGAGGTGCGCCTCGGCATACGGACCCTGGGCGCCAACTATCCCGGTGAGGACAGGGCGCTCGGCTGCAAGGACACCAAGCAGCTCTACCCCGTCGGGCCGCTCGACCGGACCGAGGCGAAGACCGCCGTCGCGACGCTCGCCCCCATCGGCTGGACCCCGATCGGACCCGCCCTGCTCGGCGCGGCCCAGGACCTGGAGGGCGGCAACGCCACCAAGCGGATCATCCTCATCACCGACGGCGAGGACACCTGCGCCCCGCTCGACCCGTGCGAAGTGGCGCGCGACATCGCCGCCAAGGGCATCCACCTGGTCATCGACACCCTCGGCCTGGTCCCGGACGCCAAGACCCGGGCCCAGCTGACCTGCATCGCCGAGGCCACCGGCGGTACGTACACCTCGGTGCAGCACAAGGCGGAACTCTCCAGCAGAGTGCGCCAACTCGTCGACCGGGCAGCCGACCCCGTCGTCAACCCGGTGGCGACCGAGGGCGCGAAGCAGTGCGAGGGCGCCCCGCAGCTGAAGGCCGGCCTCTACAGCGACCGCGAGACCTTTGGTGAACACCGCTGGTACCGGGTGGACGTCCTGCCGGGCCAGGAACTGCGCGCCTCCGTGAGCATCGGCGCCGACCGCGCCGTCAACAACGACTACGGCGTCCTGTTGCGCGCCACGACCGTCCACGGGCGCGAGATCGTGCGCGGCTCGGAGGCGGGCGACGGGCGTACCGACGTCCTCTCGACCGGCCTGCGCTACCCGAAGGCCGAGACCGACGACGTGGACGGGGACACGGACGCGAAGCCCGCCGCCGAGACCGTCTGCCTCCAGGTCAGCAACTCCTTCTCCGCCCCCGCGTCCGTCAAGACCACCCCGGGCATGCCCGTCGAGCTGACCATCGATCTGGTGGACGGCCCCGACGGGGCCTCCGACGTCGCGTCCTTCGGCCTCGGGCGGGGCTGGTGGCTGCTGGCCGTGCTGGCGCTCGCCGGGCTGCTGGCCGGTCTGGTGTGGGGATGGATCTCGCGCTGGCGCATCTCCGTCTGGAGGACCAACTGATGCGTACCCTACGCACACTGACCGCCGCCCTTCTGGCCGCAGCCGCCGCCCTCACGGTGGCGGGTACGGCCGCGGGTACGGCACTCGCGGACACGTCCTCGGCGAGTCCCACCCCCACCGCCAGCCCGAGCCCGAGCGCGGGCGCGGGCAAGGGCGAATCCGCTCCGACCGAGGCGGGCACCAGCTTCCGTACCGCCACGGCGTTCCGGCCCGGCCAGCGGGCCACGGCCGACGCGTCCAGCGGCGACTACCTCTACTGGGTGCTGCCCCTCGACGCGCAGCAGCGGGTCACGGTGAAGGCCACGGTCACGCTGCCCGCACCGGCGGCCCGGCACGGCGCCTCCACCTGGCAGCTCGACGTGTACGACGGACTGCGCCGCCGGCAGGCCTGCACTTACGGCACGCAGAGCGGGGCAGCGGCCAAGGAGGCCGCCACGGTCCAGCTGTCCTGCACCCTGCGCACGGTCCGTGCCGGCGCCGAGCCGTGGGCCAACGACCCGCTGCCGGGCAGTTATTACGTACGCCTGACGGTCGTCGACCTGCCGGACGAGGACCTCGGGCTGCCGGTGCGCGCCGCCGTCGAGGCCGAGGTGAAGGAGACCGGCGGCGTCCAGGCGGTGGACGGAGCCCTCTCCGCTCCGCTGGTCGCCGGCACCGTGACCGCGTCCCTGCGCGAACCGGAGGACGGCTGGTCCGGCGGCTGGTGGTCGAGCCGCTGGATCTGGACGGCGGCCGGCGGAGTGCTCGGAGCCCTCGCGGGCATCTTCGGTTACTCCCTGACGCGCGGCTCGGGCCGCCCGTCCCGGGTACCGCCCGGCGCCTGAGCGGTGAGGCGGTCGCGGTCCTGAGCCGCGACCGCCGTGACGGTCGTGACGGCCGCGACCGCCGTGACGGCCGTGACCATCAGGCCCGACAGCGCCCGGGGGGTGTCCGCAAGGAGGCAGAACCTAGCCGAGGCGGGTGAGCCGGGTGCCGAACGAGGGCTCGGCCAGGTCCCCCCGCACCGCCACCGGCACGCTCTTCGCCCCCTCGCCCTCACCGACCGTCAGGACGCCGACCTCCGTCCCGGCCTTCGCGGTGTGCGGCGCAGGTGATGCACCGGAGCCTAGGGAGAGCTTGAACCGCTGGCCCGGTACTCCGATCACGTTCAGGTCCTTCGTGGCCACGAGCGGGGTCCTGCCGCCGAGCCCGTCGTCCATGTACCCCACGGTCTCGCCCTTGCGGACGACCGGGGCCGAGGCGAGGGCCGTCCGTACGGCCTCGATGATCTTCTTGCTGTTCGTCTTCACCAGCGCCAGGCTGTTCACCGCGTCCGGGTCCGGGCCGTCCACGCGCTGGTCCATCAGCGTGCCCAGGATCAGCGGGGTCTCGTCGCCGACGTCCTTGTACGCCGCCCACATCAGGGCCCCGCCGGCGGGCGTGCTGGAGCCGGTCTTGATGCCACGGATGCTGAGGCCCTGGGCGGTGAGCAGGGTGTCGTTGTTGTTGTTGATCGGCCGCGGCAGGCCCTTGATCTTGGCGTTGGGCAGGGCGACGATCGCGCGGAACGCCTCGTCCTTCATCACGGCCTCAGCGAGCTTCAGCTGGTCGGCGGCGGTACTGACGGTGCCCGCGTCCAGGCCGCTGGGGTCGGTGTACGTGGTGTCCTTCATCCCGAGTTCGCGGGCGGCGGCGTTCATCTTCTCGACGAAGGCGGCCTGGGAGTCGCTGCCGGTGTCCCAGCGCGCGAGCAGGCGGGCGACGTTGTTGCCCGACGGGATCATGAGCATCTTGAGCATGTCCTGCTGGCTGAACTTCGTTCCGGCGGTGAGCCCCTCGATGCGGGACTCGTGCTCGGAGGTGCCGTCCGCCACGGCCTTCGCGTCGACCGTGATGTCGGGCCCGGTGTCGGTCTTGCGCAGCGGGTGGCCCTTGAGGATCACGTAGGCGGTCATCACCTTGGCGACGCTGGCGGTCGGGACGGGCTTCTGCTCGCCGAAGGTGCCGATGTCACCGGAGCCCGGGACGCGGACGGCTCCCTGGCCCTTGGCGGGCCAGGGAATGGAGAACTGTCCGTCGATGGTGTGGTCCGTCTCGGCGGCGACGAATTTCGGGGCGGGCAGCGGGCGCAGCAACTGCGCGCCGGTGAAGACCCCGGCGAGGAGGAGCAGGACCGGCGTCCACACCTTGACGCGCCGCAGCGCGGTGCGGCGGGGCGTCTGCGGCGGGGGAGCGGTGTTGGTGAGCTCGGCCAGCAGCTCCAACGGCGCCGCCGCGGCGGCGGCCGGGCCGGCCACCTGCGCTTCGGCCGGCTGCGGCTGTGCCCGAGCGGCAACGGGTCCGGGGTGGTCGAGCCGCTTGAGCGCCACGAACTGGCTCGTCCGCTCGGCGTCCGTCTCGCCCTCCCGCGCCCAGGAGGGCACGCTCGGCGGGCCCGCGGCCCGCGCCGCGCTCTCATCGTCGGCCGCAACCCCTTCGGACGCGTCGCGCGGAGCGGGCCGATCCACACCGCCCCGCCCGCCGTCACACCCAACCTCGAACCCCGACCCAGCCCCAGCCCGCGTCTCACCCCGAAGCTCGGCCCGACCGTCGACGCCACCCCGCCCCCCGGCCCCGCCCCGGCCCCTACCCTCCACGTCGGCCGCAACCTCGACGTCGACCCCACCCCGGCCGTCCACGTCGCCCCCGGCCTGGGCGTCGGTCTCGCCCCGGCCGTCCACGTCGGCCGCAACCTCGACGTCGGCCCCGCCCCGGCCGTCCACGTCGGCCCCGGCCCGGCCGTCCACGTCGACCCCGGCCTGGCCCTCCGCGTCGGCGTCGGCCTTGGCCTCGGCTCCGGCTCCGGCCTCGGTCTCGGCTCCGGCCCGGGTCCCAGCCTCGGGCCCGGCCCCGGCGGCCAACTCGGCCTTGGGTCCGGGCTCGACGTCGCTCCCGGCCCCGGCCCCGGCCCCGGCCCCTGCCCGTGCCTCGGCCCCGGCCCCTGCCTCGGCCCCGGTTCCTGCCTCGGGTTCGGCCCGGTCCTTGTCCTTGGCCTCCGCCTCCGCCTCTGCCTTGGCCTTCGCCTCTGCCTTGGCCTCCGCCTCCGCCTTGGCCACCGCGTCCGCGTCCGCCTCGGCCTCGGCCTCGGCCTCGGCCCTAGCCTCGGCGGTGGCCCCGGCCTTGGCCTCCGCTCCAGCCATGACCTTCGCCCCTGCCGCGGGGTCGGCCCTGACCCCGGCCTGGACCGCAGCTTCGGCCCCGGCCTCCGCCCCGGCCCCGGCCTCCGCCTCGGGTTCTGCCTCGGCCTTCGCATCGGTGGGTTCGGGCTCGGCTTCGGCCGCTGGCTTCGGCTTCGGGGTCGCGTTCGCCGTGGTGGCTTGCGGGGCGTCGGGCTCGTCCTCGGCGGCCGTTTCCGCTGCCTCATCCTGTGCGCCGTCAGCGACGGCTTCGGTCGTCTCCTCGGGCTCCGCCACCGGGACGGCGGTTCCCTCCCCCATCTCCGGCTCGTCCGAGGAACCGCCCGCCACCGTTACCGCCTTCATCCCAGCCCCGCCCCGCCTTGCTGCTCACACCGTGCCGATACCGTGCGGGGAGGCCACGGGCCTCCCCGCATCCCTAGATGTCCGCCGTGCCCGCACTCGTTCCCCGAGTCGGATCTTGTGACCGTTCGGTCATATTCCGTGAGTACGCCTACTCATGACCGTGCCGCCCCACCGGTCGACCATGAACCGAACCGCACCACCACCCGCACGATCCGAACGGGGCCGTCCATGCTCAGCCGAATCGCCTCCGCCGTCGTACCCGCCTTCGGGCGGCTGACCGTCACCGCCGACCCCGGGGCACGGCCGGCCACCGGCAGCATCCTCGTCGCCAACCACACCTCCCTCGCCGACCCGGCCGTCGTGGTGGCCGCGCTGCGCCGGTACGGGATCGAGCCCGTCATCCTGGCCACCGGCGGCCTGTGGCGCGTACCGCTGCTCGGCTCCGCGCTCCGGCGTGAGGGCCACATCGCCGTGCACCGCGGCACCGCCCGCGCCGCCGACTCCCTGGACGCCGCGGCCGTCGCCCTCGCCTCGGGCCGCAGCGTGCTGCTCTACGGAGAAGGCGGGCTCCCGGCGCGCCGCGACGCGGGGGAGTCGGCCCCGGGCCCCTTCCGCAGTGGCCTGGCCCGGCTCGCCGCCGCGACGGGAGCCCCGGTCGTGCCCGTCGGTCAGGCGGGCGCCCGCCGCCTGTGCTCCGGCAGCCGAGCCAAGCAGCTCGCCGGAGTCTTCACCGCCCCGCTGCGCAGGCCGTGCCTCCACGTGCACATCGGCTCGCCGTTGCACCTCCCCGACCGGGTGCCGGAGGCGACGGACCGGGCCCGCCGGGCCGTCACCGCCGCCTGGCGCACCGCCGCGCTCGCCGTCGGCGAGGCCGACCGGGAGCCTGCCCCGACGCGAAAGCTCTAGCCCGCGACCTGGCTAGTGCTGTGGCCGAGTACCACGTGGGCCGCCGCCTCCCGGTCGGCGTCCGTGTCGATGAAGAACACCACGACCGGGCTGCTGCCCGTAGGCCCGCCCGCGGTCGCGCGCAGCCGGTACCGCTCGACGCGGACGGCCTCACGGGCGAGCGGGCCGCCGCCCGTGAACACGGACGGCGGCTTGAAGTCATTGGCGATGCGGAAGTCCGCCGGGCGCCAGGTGCCCGAGGCCCGGTCGAAGCGCTCCAGCAGGAAACCCGGCCAGGTACCCGGCTGGTCGCCGGGTTCGCCGACGAGGAACTCCATCTGGAAGGCGACCAGCAGATGCCGGTAGTCGGTGGAGTTCCCGTTCCGCAGGGTGACGGTGAACTCCTGCGCGGCGCCGCCACGTACGAGGGCGAGCCGCCCGCCCGCGGTGTCCACCGCGACCTTCAGCCGGGTCGGGGCCGGGGGAGGCGTCGCGGCCCGGGTCGTGGGCGGCGCCGAGGGTGCCGAGGACCCGGACGGGGAAGCGGGAACGGGAGCGGAGGCAGGGGCCGAGGGAGAGGCGGCAGCGGACTGCGAGGCGGCTGCCGACACCGGGCCCGACGCGGACGCCGGGCCGGACGCCGGCGCCGAGGCCGCCGCCGGGCCCGTGCCGTCCTCGTCGCCGCAGCCGGCGGAGCCCGCCAGCAGGACGACGGCCACGGCTGCGGTGCACAGGCCCCGGCGGGGTCCTCGGGACGGGTGCATGAGATCGGTTCCTTCAGGGTCGGCTTCGGCAGAACCTAACAAGCGCGTTCGCCGCCGACGAGCCCGATCGGGCCTCGGGGCGGCGACGTTTCGGTCACGGCTTCCCGAGGACCCGTCAGACGCGCAGGGCGGCCTCCAGGACGGTGACCACGTGCCCGGTGAGGAACACGCGGCCCACGTGGAGCACGCCCCTGACCAGGCCGGGCCGTGCGGAGGCCTGGGAGCCGGCGAGGGTGTCGGTGCGGCCCAGCCGCGCCGCCCAGTAGGGCGTCAGCGCCGTCTGGGCGCTGCCGGTGACCGGGTCGCTGCCGGTGACCGGGTCCTCGGGGATGCCCCTCGCCGAGGCGAAGAAACGGGAGACGAAGTCCCCGCGCAGGTCCTCGCGCCGGGTCAGGGCCGCGACCGCCCGGAGGTCGGGCCGCAGTTCCCGTACGGCGGCCTCGTCGGGCAGCACGGTGAGCGGATCGCCCAGCGTGCCGGTACGGAAGGTGGCCTCGGGCCGGAACCCGAGGGAGTCGGCGAGGCCCTCGGGGACGGGAACCTCCGTCCCGGTGCTGCCGGGAA
Organism: Streptomyces sp. NPDC028910; assembly: GCF_055564955.1. Taxonomy (NCBI): domain Bacteria; kingdom Bacillati; phylum Actinomycetota; class Actinomycetes; order Kitasatosporales; family Streptomycetaceae; genus Streptomyces; species Streptomyces sp. NPDC028910. The sequence goes on from NZ_JBVHVF010000015.1 coordinate 42,524, forward strand.
GTCCAGGGTGATGGCCCCGCCGCGCTCCCCGCCCTTCCCGTCCTCCCACCCCGCCCCGTGCGCGGTGGCGGTGAGCAGGCCGCCGAACCGGCTGAGGAACCGCACCCGGCCACCGGCCAGCAGCCCCTCCCGGCGCAACGTGTGCACCGTGGCCCATGTGGCATGGCCGCAGAGATTGGCCTCGACGAGCGGAGTGAACCAGCGGATCTCCTCGTGCGCGTCAGACGAGCGGCTTCTCGAAGCTGAAGGCGGTCACGGCCATCCGCTCGCGGAAGTAGAAGCGGTGTGCGTCGGTCCGCTGGGTGCCGGATTCCAGCGTGAGGGCGGTGCAGCCGGCGTCCCGGGCCCGCTCCTCCAGGTGCGCCAGCAGCGCGTGTCCCACACCGGTGGAACGGGCGGTGGCGGAGGTGACCAGGTCATCGACGTAGAGCATGCGGACCATCGAGGTGTTGGCGACGATCCGCCAGCCGGCCGCGCCCACGCACCCGCCGTCCGCGTCGTACGCCGCGGTGAAGCGCAGCCCCTGGCCGTGACCCTCCGCGAGGACCCCCAGGAAGAGCTCCTCGGTGAGGTGGGGACGGAGCTCGAGCAGCACGGGGAACAGGTCCGTGATGAGCCGCGAGTCTCCGGGCTCCAGGTCGATGATCTTCATGAGATCAGCGTAATGGGCAGCGTGGGCAGCGTCATGGGCCCGGGCCGTGCCGGATCCCGGTCGGCGTCCGCCTCCGGCAGGCGAAGCCGTCGCGCGGGGCCACGGCCGACGTGTCGAAATGGGAAGGACAGCTCCGACGTCCCTTACGAGAGGCTCCCGATCCCGGAGCCTGTGACCAGACCAGACCAGACCAGACCAGACCAGACCAGACCAGAACGCAACAGAGCAGCGCAAAGCGGCACACAGCAGAAGGAGTGGCACCCCATGAAGTACATGCTGATGGTCCTCGGGAAGCAGTCCGACTACGACGCCATGGCCGGCAAGGCGAGCAGCGACAGTCCCGCATGGTCCGAGGCCGACCTCAAGGCGATGTTCGACCACATGGAAGCCCTGAACAAGGAGCTTGCCGAGTCGGGCGAGTGGGTCGACGGACAGGGGCTCGCCGAACCCCGCCAGGCCCGTCTGGTGACCGCCGGCCCCGACGGCGCCCCCGTGGTCTCCGACGGACCGTACGGGGAGGCAAAGGAGGTGCTCGCCGGCTACTGGATCGTCGACGTCCCCGACTTCGCCCGCGCCGCCGAGATCGCGGCCCGGGCCTACGCCTGTCCGCTCCCCGAGGGCGCGCCGAACTACCCGGTCATCGTCCATCCCGTGGGCAGCGCCTCGGGGGACGAGGTGTGTTGACCGACCCCGACCCCGACGCCGCCCCCGCGAGCGAGGACCTGCTGCGCCGGCTGGCGCCGCAGGTCCTCGGCGCGCTCGTCCGCCGCTACGGACACTTCGACGCCGCCGAGGACGCCGTACAGGAGGCCCTGCTCGCCGCCGCCAGGCAGTGGCCCGAGGAAGGCCGCCCGCACAACCCGCGCGGCTGGCTGATCCGCGTCGCCTCCCGCCGGCTCACGGACCAGCTGCGCAGCGAGGACGCGCGCAGGCGCCGCGAGGAGACGGCCGTCGCGCTGACCCCGCGCGACGAGTTCCTGGCGCCGCCACCGGGGGAGAGCCGCGCCCCCGCGGAGGACGACACCCTCGCACTGCTCTTCCTCTGCTGCCATGCCGAACTGCCCCCCGCCGCCCGGATCGCCCTCACCCTGCGTGCCGTGGGCGGCCTCACCACCGCCGAGATCGCCCGCGCCCTCCTGGTGCCCGAGGCCACGATGGCGCAGCGGATCAGCCGGGCGAAACGGCGCATCAGGGCTTCCGAAGCGCCGTTCGGCCTGCCGCACGGCGCGCACGCCCGGGGCCAGGACCACGCCGAACGGCTCGCCGACGTGCTCCACGTGCTCTACCTGATCTTCAACGAGGGCTACACCGCCACCTCGGGCCGTGAGCTGCAACGCCCCGACCTCGCCGCCGAGGCGATCCGCCTCACCCGCGCCGTCCACGCGCTGCTGCCGGCCGACGGCGAGGTGGCCGGTCTGCTCGCCCTGATGCTGCTCACCGACGCCCGCCGCGCCGCCCGTACCGCGCCCGACGGCAGCCTGATCCCCCTTGCCGAGCAGGACCGCACCCGCTGGGACCGCGCCGCCATCTCCGAGGGGGTCGCCCTGGTCAGCGACGCCCTCACCCACACCCCGCTCGGCCCCTACCAGCTGCGCGCCGCGATCGCGGCCGTCCACGACGAGGCGGCGAGCGACGAGGACACCGACTGGGCGGAGATCCTCGCCCTGTACGAGGTACTCGTCCGGCTGGTCCCGGGACCGGTGGAGCGCCTGGGCCACGCGGTCGCGGTGGCCATGGTGCACGGCCCGCGGCAGGCCCTCGAGCTGCTCGCCGCCCTGGACGAGGACGACCGCCTGGCCGGCCATCACCGCCTCGAAGCCGTACGGGCCCACCTGCTGGAGATGGCAGGCGACCGGGCGGCGGCGCGGGCCGCCTACGCGCGGGCCGCCGGGCTCACCCTCAGCATTCCGGAGCGCCGCTACCTCCAGTTCCGGGCCGCCCGGATCGCGGAATGAGCGGGGGTGCGCGGAAGGGGCCGGCCGGACACGACGGGCCCGATCGGGGCGTCCGCATGACGGACGTGGTTCACCGTTGTCAGAGGACCCGCCTACTCTTGATCACGTGAGCCCGACCCCTGACGACCTAGACGCCCAGCCCGCCCCCGAGCGTTCCCTCGCCGAGATCAACGCCGACATCCGCCGCCTCTTCGCCCGCGCCGAGGGCCGCCTCTCCGACGCGGAGCGGATCCGCCACGCGGTCCTGCTGGGGGAGTGGGCCGCGGCGATACGCGCCTCGGTGGTCCCGGCCGCGTAGCGAGCAGCGAGCGCGGCCGTGCCGACCGATGAGTCCGCGAGGCGACGGCAGCCTTGACCCGCCTGACCCGCCTGACCCGCCTGACCCGCCGGGGTCGCGGCGACGCCGGCGGCGGCCACCGCGGCGGCGGCCGCCAGGCCTACGCCGCCGCGGGGCGCCGACCGTCTCGGCGCCCCGCCCAGGCCCGCCCCGGCCCGCCCCACCCCCGCCGTCCTGCTACGCCCGCCCGGCAGCGGCAGCGGCAGCGGCAGCGGCCGCCGCCGCGCGCTCGCGCAGCCGGCGCTTGTCCGGCTTGCCCCGCGCGGTCAGCGGGACCTCCCGCACCCAGAACACCGCGGTGGGCCGGTGCGCCGGGGCCAGCTCCTGCTCCACCAGGTCACAGGCCTCGCCGGCCTCCCCGGCGCCGGGCGTACACCCCGCCGCCGGCACCAGGAAGGCGCACACCTCCTCGCCGGTGAGGTCGCTGTGCCGGCCCACCACCACCGCCTGCGCCACGGCGGGATGCCGAGCGAGGGCCGCCTCCACCGGTACGCAGTACACGTTGTCCCCGTCGACCATCACCACGTCCTTGACCCGGTCGTCGAGGTACAGGTAGCCGTCCTCGCCGAAGTGCCCGAGGTCCCCGGTCCGCAGCCACCCGTCTCGCAGCACCTCGGCCGTCAGCGCGGGCCGGCCCCAGTACCCGGCCATCATCGCCCGCGACCGCATCCACACCTCGCCCGTGCGTCCGGCCGCCACCGCCGCGCCCCGCGCGTCGCGCACCTCGACCTCCACCCCCGCGACGGGCCGCCCGACCGACGCCAGCAGCTCCGGCCGCCCGCCCACCGCCGCGTCGTGGTCGGCGGGGGAGAGGCGGCAGATCACCGCGGCCTCGTTCATGCCGTACCCCTGCCGCCACCGGCCGCCCCAGCGGGTCACCGCTTCCCGCAGCCGTTCGGGGTGGACGGGCGAATCGCCGTACGAGACCACCTCCAGCCCCGGCACCCCGTCGGCGGTCACCGGATCTTCCAGCAGCCGGTAGACCATCGAGGTCGTCAGGTACGTGGACACCGGCCCCAGGCGCCGGCAGGCAGCCGCGAACTCCCGCGGCCCGAAAGGGTCGAGGATCTCCACCCGCCCCCCGGCCCGCAGTTGCTCCATGCACCGCCCGCCGGACCGCTGCGCCAGCGAAGTCACCGACAGGTAGACCGGATCCGCCCAGTCCGCCGGCCGTACGGTGTTGCGCGCGGCCATCGCGCCGAAGGTGGAGGCCACCCCCTTGGGCCGCCCGGTGGTCCCGCCGGTGTACGTCACCCGCGCGATGTCGTCCTCGCGCGCCCGCACGGACACCGCCGCGGACTCGCGGTGGGCGGCCCGCCGCACCACCTCGTCCAGGCCGAGCCGGGGCGTACCGGTGCCGGGCACCGGTACGTCGTGCAGCACCAGGTCCGGCCGGCAGTCCCGCAGGATGAAGTCCAGCCCGTACAGGGCCGGTCCGGCGAGAACCTGGGTCAGCCGCGCGCCCAGCAGGTGCGCGGCGATCCGTACCAGCAGCACCTCCGGCCGGTTCGCGCCCGTCACACAGGCCAGCCCCGAGCCGCGCCCGATCCCCGCATCGGAGAGCACCCCGGCCAGCCGGCAGGCCCCGTCCTGCACCTCCTGGAACCGCAGGACGACCGGACCCACCCCGATCGCGGGCCGATCCGCGTACCGCTCGAACGCCCCTACCAGTTCCGTGACATACCGTGCGGCCACCCTGTGCAACCCGTCTCTCCGCGCCATTGCGGGCCACCGGGATCATGGACGGCATGACGAACGAATCCCGTGCTCGTTCCTTCAGTTCCGCGGCCGCGCGCTACGCCGCCCATCGTCCCACGTACCCGAGCGAACTCTTCGACGCGCTGGCCGAACTGGCCGGCTTTCCGCTCGCCGGCGCCCGAGTCGCCGACGTCGGCGCCGGTACGGGAATCGCCACCGCCCTGCTGGAAGCGCGCGGGGCCCACGTGGTGGGGGTGGAGCCGGGTGAGGGCATGGCGGCGGAGTTCATGGCGGCGGAGTTCCGGCGCCGCAACCCCCGGACGCCGCTCGTCCGCGCGGACGGCAACAGGCTGCCGCTGGCGTCCGGTTGCCTGGACCTGCTGACGTACGCGCAGTCCTGGCACTGGACCGACCCGGCCCGCGCCGTCCCCGAGGCGCTGCGCGTGCTGCGCCCCGGTGGCGCGCTGGCGGTCTGGCAGAACGACCCGGACGTCACCGCCGACGAACGAGCCCTCCTCATGGACCGGTTCCCGGACGGGCGGGTGGAGGAGCACTACGTCGTCGAGCTGAGCCTGGCGGTCCGCGGGTGTGACGCGCACGAGGCCTACGAGGCGCACGAGGCCTACGAGGCGTAAGGGCGGCCGAACGGGTGAAGCAGCGGAACCTGCCGCCGCCCCGACCGTTGATCAAGGCGCTCACCACCATGCACTCGTGCGATTGCGACAGAAGGACCACTGATGATCAAGAAGATGATGGCCACCGCCGCTGCCACCGCATCCATCGTCGGCGCCGGCGCCGCTCTGGCCGCCCCGGCCATGGCCATCGGCAACGACAACGGGATCAACACCGTCAACGGCAATGGCGCCCACCAGATCTACGGCAACCAGAAGACCAACGGCGACCTGAGCCCGCAGCTCGGCCTGGTCCAGGGCACCCTGAACAAGCCCTGCATCGGCCTGCCGGCGAAGGTCAACGTCCAGTCGATCCTTGCCCTGGTCAACGTCGGCGTCCAGGACATCCCGATCCTGTCCAACCCGCAGACCCAGCAGTGCACCGAGAACTCCACCCAGGCCAAGGGTGACGAGCCGCTCTCGCACATTCTCAGCAACATCCCGATCCTGTCGGGCAACCTCTCGGCCAACAGCTGACGTTCCCCTTGTGCGAGCCGGGGCCTCCGACGCCCGCGCGAGTGCCCACGGGGCCCCGGCTTGTTCCACCCGGATCCGCGGATCCGCCTCTTGCACTGGCGCGCGTCGGCCGAGCGGCCGTCAGCGTGGGCACCGAAACCGCACGTCGAAGAGCCTCCCACCCCATCGGGTCGGAGGCTCTTCGGCATGGGTGCGCCGGATCAGACCGCGCCCCGTCCGGCGAGGCGTTCGACGCGGGCCAGGAACTCCGTGGGGTGGAACGGCTTCGCGAGGCAGTCGCTCACGCCGGCCTCCAGCGCGCGGTCCGTGCACTCCGGGTCCGCGGGCGGCAGGGCGAGGATCGGCACGCGTCCGTGATCGGGGTGGCGGCGGATCTCCTCGAACATCGCCACCTCGTCCAGACCCGGACCGGTGCGCTCGCAGACCACCACGTCGATGGGGCCGTCGCTGCCCAGCAGGGCGACGGCGTCCACCCCGCTCCCGCCGTCGACCACGGCGAAACCCCGGCCCACGAGGAGGCGCTCCAGCAGGGTCCGCAGGGTGCGGTCCTTCGCCACAAGGAGGATCTTGCTCGGGGAATCGCCGCTCATCGTGTTCCTCTTCGTCTGCGTGGGGGAGTCCTGCAGAGCGTACGAGGTGGGGCGTGTGCCCACCCGCTCCGGGGCACCTGGTCAGGTAACTTCGAGGCATGACCACTGAGCCGCAGAGCTTCGAGATCCTGCTGGTGCCCGAGCACATCGAGAACCTCCGCGGCGCCTCCCCGGCGGACAGGGCCCTGCGTTCGGCCGTGGTCGAGGCGACCGGCGAGCGGGGGGCCTCCGGATACCCCCGCTACCGCGGGCAGGGCGTGGAAGCGGACATCGACCCGGACACGCGCACGGTCGAGGCCGTGCTCGTCGACGGTGCGGAGCTGGACCTCGGGCTGATCGCCATGATCGCGCCCGAGAAGGGCCGGGGCCCCCGTCGGACGTGAAGGCGCCGACGAGGGAGCCGTCGTGATCGATCCATTGACCCGTGCGGGGCACGCGATCAGGATCCCGGCATGAGCATCCTCGGACTGCCGGCCGACCACCGTGAGCTCAGCCCGTACACCGGCTACACCCGCGAGCACTGGGAGGCGGCCGCCGACGGGCTGGTGCGTGCCGCCTGGCGGTGGGCCACGCCGGGCGGGGCCCTGCTCGACCTGCCGGGACGGCCCTCCTCCTCCGGCGTCCGCTCGGACGGGCTCGAAGGCTACGCCCGGACCTTCCTCGCCGCCGCCTTCCGGGTCGCCGGCGCCGGGGGCGAGGACCCCCACGGCTGGCTCGACCGGTACGCGAGCGGGCTGGCGGCGGGGACCCGGACACCCGGGGGCGAGGACGGCGAGTCCTGGCCGGTCATCCGCGACCTGCACGTCCAGGGCCAGCCGATGGTCGAATCCGCCTCCGTGGCCCTCGGGCTGAGACTGACCCGGCCCTGGTTGTGGGACCGCCTGGACAGGGGCGTCCGGGACCGCGCCGAGCAGTGGCTGCGCGGAGCCCTGCGCCATGTGCCCTCGCCGAACAACTGGTACCTCTTCCCCTTCACCGTGGCCGGATTCCTGGAGTCGGTGGGCCGCGGGGACGCGGAGACCGCCCGGGCCCGCCGACGCGGCCTCGACCTGCTGGAGGGCTGGTACCGGGGCCGGGGCTGGTACGCCGACGGGGACGGCCGCGCCTTCGACCACTACAACGGCTGGGCCCTGCACCTGTATCCCGTCCTGGATGCCCACCTCGGCGGCCGCACGACCGGCCCGGACACCGCGTCGCCGTACGGCGCCCGGCTGCGCGAGCACCTCGACAGCCTCTCCCTGCTCTTCGGGGCCGACGGCGCGCCGCTCCACTTCGGGCGCTCCCTGACCTACCGCTTCGCGGCCGCGTCGGGCGTGGCCCTGGGCGCGGTCACCGGCCACACCCCCCTCACTCCGGGCACCTCGCGGCGGCTGCTGAGCGGATCCCTGCGCTACTTCCTCGACCGCGGCGCCGTCGACGGGGACGGGGCCCGTACGAACTGCGCGTCCACCGGGTCCTCGGGGCTCCGCCCGGCGCCCGCGTGCACCAGACGGGCTGGGCGACGGGCCCCGCGGAGCCCCTGGTGTCCGCCCTGCACCCGTTGCACGGGTGGAGCGGCCAGGACGAGCTGCGGGCGCCCGCGGGCACGGCCTTCACCGCGTGGGCCCGCATGCCGAGGCTCTCGGCCGAGGCGGAAGGGACCACGCTGTACGCGGCCTTGGCCGTGCTCGGCGCGGCCCCGGACGCCGCGCCCGTGTCCGAGGCGGTCACCGAGGCCGACGCGGGCACCGACACCGTCGAAGTGCGGTGGGCGGACGACGGGTCGCTGACCCGGATCACCTTCGACCCGCTCACCGTCGACCACGTCCACGCGCGGCAGCGGGGCTGATGAGGGCCCTCGTCGCCGACCGACCGGACGGGGGCGGGGTCAGCTCCGCCGGTGGGCCGTCAGCAGCAGGTACTCCCACTCCATGACGCCGTCCACGGTGTGTTCGGCGGCCAGGGCGTCGAGGGCGTCGTCCAGGGCGGCGACCCGGTCCGGATCACCGCCGATGTTGCGGTAGACCGCGATGGTCGGCCCGTAGCAGGCCTTGAAGAACTCCCGGAAGTCCGCGGGCCTCGTGAACCGGTCCACGCGCACCGTCCGGCGGCGGGCCTCGACGTCGGTGACCGCGTCGCCGAGCAGTTCGTGGACGTGCTCCTCGTCCCCCCACAGCGGCGGCGGCTGGGTTCCGGGCGGCGGCGGGGGAGCGTACGGCTTCATCGTGGCGAACATCCGGCCGATGAACCCCTGCGGGGTCCAGTTGATCATCCCGATGGTGCCGCCGGAGCGGCAGACGCGCAGCATCTCGTCGGCCGCGCGCTGGTGGTGCGGAGCGAACATCACCCCGACGCACGACATCACGATGTCGAACTCGCCGTCCGCGAAGGGCAGGGCCTCGGCGTCCGCCTCCCGCCACTCGAGCCGGGCGCCGTCCACCGCCGCCAGGTGGCGCCCGATCTCCAGGAGTTCCGGGGTGAGGTCGCTGGCCACCACGTCGGCCCCGGCCAGGGCGGCCGGAATCGCGGCGTTGCCGGCGCCCGCCGCGATGTCGAGCACCCGGTCGCCGCGCTGTACGCCGCACTCCTGGACGAGCAGGGGACCCAGCTCCGAAATGATGTGGGAGGCCACTGACTGGTAGTCGCCCAGCGCCCACATCGCGCGATGCCGCGCCTTCAGGGCGTGGTCAGCCTGGACCGCTTCCGCTTCGCTCGCCTCGGTCATGACAGCCATCCTCCACGGCTCGGGGCAGCCCCCATCTCCGAGCATAGGTACGTTTCGGCTGCCCAGCCCGTCGGCAAGACACCCCCTACGGCATCGGGATCTCGAAGTGGACCGTCCCGAAGCCGCCGTGCTCACCCGTCGTACGGGCGTCGCAGACTTCGGTGGCCAGGCTGCGCCAGAACGCCTCCGCGCCCGGGATGTCGACATTGGTGTGCAGGTAGACGCGTTCGTAGCCCGGGACGCCGGCCACGAACGCGCACGCCTCGCGCACCATGGCCCGGGCCAGCCCGTGCCGCCGGTGGGCGGGGCGTACGTAGACGCGCAGGAGCTGCGCCGTTCGGCCGGACGGGTAGCGCTCGGCCAGCCAGCGCGGATGCGGGGGGTGGGCAGGCCCCCGGGAGTGCACGGCGCACGTGCCCACCACCTCCCCGTCCCGGACGGCCACGACGAGGGTGTGGCGCGGGTGGTCCAGGTAGGTGCCGCGGATGTCGACCACGTCGGAGTGCCACTCGGGCACGTACCCGTAGGTGAACTCCCGGTAGAAGGTGTCGAGCATGACGCTGCGCGCGCCCCGTACGTCCTCCGGCCGGGCGCGGCGTACCTCGTAGGCGTCCGTTCTGCGACGCGGCGGCGCCTGATGTTGTTTCAGATCCTCCATCGCTCCACCGTAGCGGAAATTCGTCCTATTGGAAATGAAAACGATTTCGGATAGCTTTCGTGTCGGTCACGGTCCGGACGCCTCCTGTCAGGCGCTCCGTACCGCACGTGTGCCCGAGAGCTGTTCGCGCTGTCGCCATGATCTGAGAGGAAGTCCCGTGGGACATCTGCTGGTTGTCGAAAGCTGGGTGGGGTCGATGAGCAGGCTCCTGCCCCGGGCGATCCGCGAAGGAGGACACGAGTTCAGCTTCCTCACCCGGGACCTGCACCACTACCTGCGCTCCGCCCCGGCCGACGGACCGCACCCGCTGCTCGCGGCGCGCAACATCATCACGGCCGACACCAACGACCCCGCCGCGCTGCTCCCGCTCGTCGAGCGGCTGCACGAGGTGCTCGCCTTCGACGGCGTGGTCTCCTCCTGCGACTACTACCTGCCCGCCGTCGCGCGGATCGCCGAGCGACTCGGACTGCCCGGCCCCGGCGCCGAAGCGGTCGAGAAAGCCTGCCGCAAGGACCTGACCCGCCGGGTACTGGCCGGGGCCGGGGTGGACGGCCCGCGCTTCGCCGTCTGCGCGGACGCCGAAGAGGCGCGGACCGCCGCCGGCGAGATCGGCTACCCGCTGGTCGTCAAGCCCGTCGACCTGTGCGCCGGAATGCTGGTCCGCCAGGTCCACGACGAGCGGGAACTGGACCAGGCCTGCCGGGCCCTGGCCGATTTCCCCGTCAACGCCCGGGGACAGCACCGCGCTCCCGTCCTCCTCCTCGAAGAACTGCTCACCGGACCGGAGATCAGCGTCGAGACCGTCTCCCACGACGGCGCCACCCACGTCGTCGGCATCACCGACAAGAGCATCGGCGGAGCGCCCGCCTTCATCGAGACCGGCCACATGTTCCCGGCCGACCTCGGCCCGGCCCCGGCGAAGGAGGCCGCCGACAGCGCCGTACGAGCCGTCGAGGCACTCGGGCTGGACCACGTCGTCTGCCACACCGAGCTCAAGCTGACCCCCGACGGGCCGCGCCTGATCGAGGTGAACCCCCGCCCGGCCGGCAACCGCATCACCGAACTGGTCCGCCACGTCACGGGCGTCGACCTCGCGGCCGCCTGCGTGGACGTCGCCCTCGGCCGGGCGCCCGACCTCGCCGTCCGCCCGACGGGCGTGCACAGCGCCGCCATCGCCTTCCTGCTGCCCGACGGCGCCGGCACCCTCACCGGAATCGAGGGCGCGCACGAGGTCCGCACCCACCCCGGCGTGCTGGAGCTCACCCTGGCCGAAGCGGGCCGCACCGTACGCGCCGCCACCAGCAACAACGAGTACCTCGGCCACGTCATGACCGCCGACACCGAGGGAGCGGGCGCCCGCGAGACGGCCGAACGGCTGCTCGCCGGCCTGCGCCCCACCTACGACCGTCGCGACCTTCCCCCGGCGGTGAACGCGTGACCGCCCCCACCCTCCCCTCCACCCTCCGGGAACCGCGGGTGCGGACCGTCGCCGAGCTCCTCGGGCGCGTGCGCGCCGGGGCCTACGGACCCGACCCCGCCGAGCAGCGCGTGGCACTCGCCTTCACCACCGCCCAGGCCGTACGGCACGAAGGCCGCTCCGGCGGCTACCGCAACGAGGTGCTCAGCCTGCGACTGGCCGCGGCCGTCGGCTCCTGCGCGGTGGAACCGGGCGCGCTGCCCCCGGCCGCGCTCGACGACTGCGCGGGCGCCACCGTCGCCGACCTGCTCGACCACCCGCTGCTGCCCGTACGCATCGCCGCGCTCGACGCCTACCTGATGCACGTACGCCCGCACACGCCCGACAACGGCGCCCGCCCGTACCCGATCCCGGCCGGCAGCTCCCTCCAGCGCTCCCGGGCCCGCGCCCGCGCCGTGGCCGACCTGCTCCCCGAAACAGGGCTGCGGCGGGTCCTGGTCGTCGGCGTCGTCAACTCCCTGCTGGAACAGCTCCGCGAGCGCGGGACCGCGTACGCGCCCTGCGACCTCAAGGGCGGCGCCACCGAATGGGGCGAGCCCGTCCTCACCGACACCCTCGCGGAGCTGGAGCACTGCGACGCCGTCCTGGCCTCCGGCATGACCCTGGGCAACGGCACCTTCCAGCCGCTGCTCGACCACGCCGCCGCCACCGGCAAACCGCTCGTCATGTTCGCCCAGACCGGCAGCGCCGTCCTGCCGCACTTCCTCGGCGCCGGGGTCAGCGCCGTGTCCGCCGAGCCGTACCCCTTCTTCTGGCTCGACGGCGGCCCCGGCGTCGTCCACCGCTACGGGGGCACCCGGTGACCATCGCCCCGATCCTGCCCCGCCCGGCGGCCCCCGCCGCCAACCCCGACCTCCTGCCGCTGCTCGGCCGCACCCCCCTCGCCCGGATCCGCACCGACCTGCCGCACCGCCACCCCGGCTTCTGGGCGAAGCTCGAATGCCTCGGCGCCGGCGGGATGAAGGCCCGCGCAGCCGTCTCCATGCTGACCGGTGCCCGCGCGCGCGGCGAACTGCTGCCCGGCGCCCCCGTCGTGGAATCGACCTCCGGCACCCTGGGCGTGGGGCTCGCCTTCGCCGGCCAGGCCCTCGGCCACCCCGTCGTCCTCGTCGGCGACAGCGAACTCGAACCGTCCATGCGGCAGTTGCTGCGCACGTACGGAGCCCAGCTCGAGCTCGTCGACCGTCCGGCGGCGGAGGGCGGCTGGCAGGCCGCCCGGCTCGACCGGCTGCGCGAGCTGCTGCGCCGGATGCCGCAGGCCTACTGGCCCGACCAGTACAACAACCCGGACTGCGCCGCCGGTTACCTCTCCCTCGCCACCGAACTGACCGCACAGCTCGACCACCTGGACGTCCTCGTGTGCAGCGTCGGCACCGGCGGCCACAGCGGCGGACTGGCCGGCGCGCTGCGCCGCCGCTGGCCCCGGCTGAAGGTCATCGGCGTCGACTCCGTCGGCTCGGCCATCTTCGGACAGCCCGCCCGGCCCCGCCTCATGCGCGGCCTCGGCAGCAGCATCCACCCGGCCAACGTCGCCCACGAGGCCTTCGACGAGGTGCACTGGGTGGGGCCCGCCGAGGCGGTCGACGCCTGCCGCCGCCTCGCCCGCTCCGCCTTCGTCAGCGGAGGCTGGAGCACCGGAGCCGTCGCCCTCGTCGCCGCCTGGGCGGCCCGCGTCGAGCCGGGCGCGGTCGTCGCCACCGTCTTCCCCGACGGACCGCACCGCTACCTCGGCACCGTCTACGACGACGACTTCTGCCGCGCCCACGGCCTGGACACCCGCGCCCTCTGCGACCGCCCCCTGGAGATCGCGCACCCCAGAGCGGTCGAGGCGACGGGCTGGGCCCGCTGCACGACCGTACTCGCACCCACCCGCGGGGGCGCCGCGTGAAGCTCACCTGGCACACCGCCGACCTCCGGCTGGAGCAGCCGCTGCGCATCGCCCGCTCGGTGATGGCCAGGCGCGACGCCGTGTGGGTCGCCATCGAACACGGCGGACTGCGCGGCTGGGGCGAGGCCGTCAGCAGCGACTACCTCGGGCTGCCCACCGCCCGGATCCTGACGAACCTGGAGTCGGTGCGCGCCGCGACCGAACGCTTTCCCGACCCCGAGACCGTCTGGGAGGAGACCGGCGGCGGGAACACCGTCTGGGACGGGCTGCCGCCCGGGGTCCTGGCCGCGATCGAGGCCGCCGTACTGGACCTGGTGGGCAAGCGGGCCGGTGAGCCCGCCCACCGCCTGCTGGGCACGCCCGCCGCCCCCGCCGCCGCGACCACCCGTACGATCGGCATCACCGCCCCCGTACCCGCCGCCGCACAGGCGGCCCGGCTCGCCATGAGCGGCTTCACCGCCCTCAAGGTCAAAGCGGGCTCCCCCGACCCGGCCGAGGACCTCGCGCGCGTGGACGCCGTACGCACCGGGGCACCCGACGCGAGCCTGCTGCTCGACCCCAACGGGGCGTGGACCGAACGCCAGGCGCTCGACCTGCTCCCGCGCTTCGCCGACCTCGGCGTCACCGCCGTGGAACAGCCGATCGCGCCGGGCCGCCCCGACGCACTCGCCCGCGTGGCCAAGGAGTCCCCGGTCCCCGTCATCGCCGACGAGGACGCGGTCTCGTACGAGGACGCCGTCGCGCTGGCCGGACGGGTCCACGGCGTCAACGTCAAACTCGCCAAATGCGGCGGGGTCCGGGCCGCCCTGCGCATCCACGAGGCCCTGCGCGGCACCGGCACCGAGCTGATGCTGGGCTGCCTCACCGCCAGCTCGCTGGGCATCGCCCCCGCCGTGCACCTCGCCGACCGGGCGCGCTGGGTGGACCTCGACGGGCACCTGCTGCTCGCCGCCGACCCGTGGACGGGCATCGGCGGAACCGACGGCACGGTACGCGCCGCGAACCGGGCCGGCCTCGGAGTCAGACCCGCCGACGCGGAGGCCGTCCGGGACGCGGCCCGGGGGACCGTCCGTGATGCGGCCCCGGAGGCCGTCCGCGATGGCGCCCGCGAGGCCGTCCGCGATGTCGCCCGGGAGGACGTCCGGTGAAGACCCTCACCGCCGTCCGCGGCTTCCCCCTGCCCGTGCGCCTGCTCCTCGTCAACCAGCTCGGCGTCAACACCGGCTTCTACCTGCTCATCCCGTACCTCGCCACCCACCTCTCCGAGGACCTCGGACTGTCGGCCGCCGTCGTCGGTGTGGTCCTGGGCCTGCGCAACCTCAGCCAGCAGGGGCTGTTCCTCCTCGGCGGCTCGGCCGCCGACCGGCTCGGCGCCCGCAGGGTGATCATCGCCGGCTGCGCGCTGCGGACCGTCGGCTTCGCCCTGTTCGCCCTTGGCGACGCACTCCCGCTGCTGCTCGCCGCGTCCATACTCAGCGGGCTCGCGGGGGCCCTCTTCAACCCCGCCGTACGGACCTACGTCGCCCAGGAGGCGGGCGACCGCAAGGCCGAGGCCTTCGCGCTGTTCAACGTCTTCGCCACCACAGGAGCGCTGCTCGGCCCGCTGCTCGGCACCCTGCTGCTCCTCGTGGACTTCCGGGCGGCCGCCGTCACCGCGGCCGCGGTCTTCGCCGTACTCACCCTCGCCCAGCTCCTGGTGCTGCCCGCCCGGCGGATCCCGCCCCCGGACACCGGACTGCTCGGCGACTGGCGGGAGGCGGCGGGCAGCCGCGGCTTCCTGGCCTTCTCCCTCGCCATGATCGGCATGTACGGCCTGGAGAACCAGCTGTACCTGCTGCTGCCCCACGCCGCCGCCCGGGCCTCGGGCTGGGACGGCTCGATCGGCCTGCTGTTCCTCGCCGGGACCCTCGCCAACCTCCTCCTCCAGCTCCGCATCACCCGCCGGCTGAAGTCCACGGGCAGCCGCGCCCGCTGGATCGCGACCGGCCTGGCCGTGATGGGCCTGGGCTTCGTCCCGCCGATGCTCGTCGCCGGCGCCCCGGCCCCGCACCCGCCGGACCTGATCCCGGTCCTGGCCGGCGCCCTGCTCCTGCACCTCGGCGTGATGATCGCCCAGCCGTTCGTGATGGAGCTGATCCCCGCCTTCGGCCGGGAGAGCCTCACCGGCACCTTCTACGGGCTCTTCTACGCGGTGTCCGGGATCGCGGCCGCCGTCGGCAGCGCGGCGGTCGGCTGGGCCATGGACACCGCCGGGCACACCGGCCTGGCCTGGCTGCCCTTCGCCTGCTGCCTCGCCCTCGGACTGGCCTCGGCGGCGGCCGTCGCACGGCTGCAGCGAAGACAGGCCCTGCCCGCCGGTCCCGGGCCCGACCCCCTGCCCGCCCAGAACCGCCCGAGAAGCGAGACCCGATGAGCACCGGCAACCTCCTCACCGACCGACCCGAACTGTACGAAGAGCGCTTCCCCGACCCGGAGCACCTCGCGGCCCGCTGGGCCGAGGACGTGCTCGCGCGCCACGGCGCCGGCCCCCGCGTCCTCGACGTCGGCTGCGGCACCGGCCGCGACGCCGCATGGCTGCACCACGAGGCCGGCCGCGAGGTCACCTGCATCGACACCTCCGAGGCCATGCTGGCGCACGCCCGCAGCCACCATCCCGGCCCCGCCCACCACCTCGCCGACATGCGCGACTTCGACCTCGGAGCCCGCTTCGACGCCGTCCTGTGCCTGGACAGCGCCCTGCTCTACTGCCACACCAACGAGGACCTCGCCGCCTTCCTCGCCCGCTGCCGCGCCCACCTCGCCCCTGGAGGCCTGCTCGTCGCCGAGATGCGCAACGGGGCGTTCTTCCTCGGCACCACCGAACTGCTCGACGGCCCGCGCACCGCCGGCTTCACCCGGCAGGGGATCACGTACACCTCCCGCACCACCCTCCACATCGACCACGCGGCACAGCTCCTGCGCCGCCGCCGCACCTGGACCGCCGACGACGGCTCGCCCCCGGCCGAGCAGCACTCCGCCTGGCGCCTGCTCTTCCCGCAGGAACTCCGGTACTTCCTGACCACCGCCGGCTTCGAGGTCCTGGACCTCTACGACCGACCGGGCCCCCGGAGCGAACCGCCCTGGAGCGAGGGGGACACGCCGCACCCCACGGTCAGCGCCGACCGCCTGCACCTCGTAGCCCGCTTGAAGCCCCATCACCTCAGCAACGGAGACAGCACGTCATGAACGACCCCAGCACCGGCCCGGCCCGCAGGAGCGTCCTCATCGCCGGCACCGCCACCACGCTCGCCCTCGCCGCCGTCGGCTGCGGGACCGGGACCGGCACGAGCGACCCGAAGAAGGCCGCGGACGGCGCCCCCGAGCCCGGCGGCAGGCTGCGCGCCGCCTTCGCGGGCGGCGGCGCGGCCGAGACCCTCGACCCCCACGCCGCCAACCTGTTCGTCGACGCCGCCCGCGCCAAGGCCCTCTTCGACAAGCTCGCCGACTTCGGCGCCGACCTCGCCCCGGTACCCCGCCTCGCCGCCCGCTGGGAGCCCAACGACACCCTCGACACCTGGCGGATCACCCTGCGCCAGGCCGCCTTCCACGACGGGCGGCCCGTCACCGCCGAGGACGTGCTCTACAGCTACCGCAGGATCGCCGACCCGAAGGGCACCTTCCGCGCCAAGGCCTCGCTGGAGCCCATCGACCTCGACGCGAGCCGCGCCGTGGACGCCTCCACCGTCGAGTTCAAGCTCAAGCGCCCCTACGCCGAATTCCCCAACACCCTCGCGGCCTTCGGCGCCTCCATCATCCCCAAGGACACCACCACCTTCGACAGGCCCGTCGGATCCGGCCCCTTCACCTTCGTCTCCTTCAAGCCCGGCAGCAGCCTCCTCCTCAAGCGCAACCCCGCGTACTGGGAAGGCGCCCCCCACCTCGAAGAGCTCGAATTCGTCATCGCCGGTGAGGAGTCCGCCCGCGTCAGCGCCCTCCTCGGCGGCCAGGTCGAGTACGCCCACGAGCTGAACCCGGCCACCGCCCGCGCCCACGAGGGCAAGGGCCGGATCGACGTCGTACGGCTCCCCGGCAGCGCCATGCAGGGCTTCGTCATGAAGACCGACCGGGCGCCCTTCGACGACAAGCGGGTCCGCCAGGCCTTCTTCCTCATCGCCGACCGCAAGGAACTCGTCGACGGCGCGCTCTCCGGAGCCGGCGAGATCGGCAACGACCTCTTCGGCAAGGGCTGCCAGTACTACGCGACCGGCCTGCCGCAGCGCGCCCAGGACCTCGAACGGGCCCGGGCCCTGCTCAAGGAGGCCGGCGCCGAAGGCCTCAAGGTCACCCTCGACACCGCGCCCGCCGCCACCGGCTTCGTCGAAGCCGCCGGCATCTTCAAGGAGCAGGCGGCCAAGGCCGGGGTCACCGTCGAGGTCAAGGTCGGCAACAAGGAGACGTACTGGAAGGACATCCTGTCCTCCGGAACCATCGCCTCCTACCGTTCCGGCGCCATGCCCATCGAGTCCCACGTCTCCCAGCGGCTGCTCAGCGACTCCACCACCAATGCCACCAAGTGGCAGCACAAGGACTTCGACGACCTGTACCAGCAGGCCCAGTCCACCCGCGACGAGAAGGAGCGCACCGCCCTCTACGAGCGGATGCAGCGCCGGCTCCACGACGAAGGCGGCTTCCTGATCTGGGGCTTCGCCGACTGGATCGTCGCCACCGCACCCAAGGTGCGCGGGGTGTCCAGGACGGCCCCCGCCAACACCCTCGACTGGGCCCGCTTCGACAAGATCTGGCTCGCGTGACGGGCGGCCTCCCCTGGATCGGCCGCCGTCTGCTCCTCGGCCTGGGGCAGACGGCGGCCGTCGTCCTGCTGATCTTCGTACTCACCGAGGCGCTGCCCGGTGACGCGGCCGTCGCGCTCGCGGGCGACCAGCCCGACCCCGAGCGCATCGCCCGCATCCGCGAGGCCATGGGGCTGGAACGGCCCGCCGCCGAACGGCTCCTGGAGTGGGTCACCGGCATGCTGCACGGGGACCTCGGCACCTCCCTGATCACGGGACGGCCCGTCACCGGCTACCTCACGGCCGGCCTCGTCCCCACCCTGGTCCTCGCCGCCGCCACGCTCACCGTGCTGCTCCCGCTCTCCGTCGGCCTCGGCGTCCTCGCCGCCCGGCGCGAGGGCGGCGCCGTGGACCGGACCGTCAGCGCCCTGACCCTGGCCGTGCACGCCGTACCCGAATTCGCCCTCGGCGTGCTGCTGGCCGCGCTGTTCGCGCTGCACCTGGGCTGGCTCCCGGCCACCGCCGTCGGCACCGACCTCGCCGCGCAGCCCGCGATCCTCATCCTGCCCGTCCTCGTCCTGACGGCCCGGCCGGTGTGCACGCTCAGCCGCCTGGTGCGCGCCGGGATGATCGAGGCGATGGCCTCGCCGTACGTCGCCCAGGCCCGCCGCTACGGGCTGTCCGGCTCCCGCATCCGCTGGGCCCACGCCCTGCCCAACGCCCTGGCGCCCGCCACCCAGCAACTGGCGCGTACCTGCGACTGGCTGCTGAGCGGGGTGATCGTCGTGGAGGCCCTGTTCGTCGTACCCGGCCTCGGCACCGTGCTCATCGAGGCCGTCGCCGCCCGCGACGTACCGGTCGTGCAGGGCATGGCGGTCGTCTTCGGCGTCGTCACCGTCCTGGCCAACCTCGGCGCCGACCTCGTCGCACGCCGCTTCGCCCCCCGCTCGGAGGTGGCCGCGTGAAACGCCTCCCGGCGCGCTACGCCCTGGGCATCGCGGTCGTCGCCGTACCGCTGCTGCTCGCCCTCCTCGGACCGCTGATCGCCGGCCCCGCCGGACCGAGGTCCGTCTCCTTCGCCACGGGCCAGGACCACTGGCTCGGAACCGACTTCACCGGGCGCGACGTGTGGCGGCAGGTACTCCTCGGCGGCAGGTCCGTGGTGCTCGTGGCACTCGGCGCCACCCTGCTCGCCTACCTCCTCGCCCTGCCCCTCGGGCTCGCCGCCGCGCTCACCCGCCGGACCTGGCTGGAGGAGGCGCTGATGAGGCCGCTGGACGTGCTGATCGCCGTACCGTCGCTGCTCCTGGTACTGCTCGTCGCGGCCACCGTCAGGCCGGGCCCCGCGGGACTGACCGCTCTGGTCGGGCTGGCCGCCGTACCCGACGCGGCACGTGTCGTCCACGCGGCGGCGGTCGAGGTCTCCTCCCGGCCGGCCGTCGAAGCACTGCGCATGCAGGGCGAATCCTGGTGGCGTACGGCCCTGGGCTACGTGGCCCGCTCCATGCGGCGCACCCTCGCCGCGGACGCCGGGATCCGGCTGACCGGGGCCCTGTACCTGGTGGCCACGGCCGCGTTCCTCGGCGTCGGTGTGGAACCGGACGCCGCCGACTGGGCGGTGATGGTCGACCGCAACCGGACCGGGCTGTTCCTGCAGCCCTGGGCCGTGGTGGTCCCCGCCCTGCTCATCGCGGCGCTGTCGATGGGCGCCAACCTGCTGTTCGACGCGGCCCTGCAGCAAGGCGGCCGCCGGAAGGGAGCGCGGACATGACCACCGTCGCGGAGGTACGGAACCTGCGGGTGGAGATCGGCGGCCGGGCCATCGTCGACGGCGTGAGCCTCACCGCGTGCGCCGGCCGGGTCACCGCCGTCATCGGCCCCTCCGGCAGCGGCAAGACCACCACGGGCCTCGCGCTCCTCGGCGAGTACCCGCCGGGCGCCCGCGTCGAAGGCATCGTGCGCACGGAGCGGGGCTCGGTGGGCTACGTACCCCAGCACCCGGCCGCCGTACTCAACCCCGCCCGGCGCGTCGGAGCCCTGCTGCGCGACATCGCGGCCCGCCGGGGAGGCGGCCGCCGGGAGATCCGCCGGCGCGTGCACGAAGCCCTGGGTCTGGCCCAGATCCCCGACCCCGCGCAGACACTGCGCAGATTCCCCCACCAGCTCTCCGGCGGGCAGCAGCAGCGCGTGGTGCTGGCACAGGCGCTGCTCCTGGGAGCCGAGGTCATCGTCGCCGACGAACCCACGACCGGGCAGGACGCGCTCACCAAACAGCGCATCGTGACGGAGCTCGCGGCACTCGCCGGGCGGGGCATCGCCCTCGTCCTGCTCAGCCACGACATGGACGTGGTACGCCAGTTGGCCGACGAGGTCGTCGTGATGCGCGCGGGCCGGGTCGTGGACCGCGGATCGGCGCGCTCCGTGCTCGGCGACCAGGTCCACGAGGTGTCCCCGGCCCCCCGCGCGCAGCGCCCGGCCGGGCCGGTCGTCCTGGAGGCACAGGCCCTGACGGCCCGGCACCGCACCGCGCGCGGCGCCGTCGACGTGCTGCACGACGTCGCGCTCTCGGTCGCGGCGGGCGAGTGCCTCGCGCTGGTCGGCCGCTCCGGCAGCGGCAAGACCACCCTGGGGAGGTGCCTGGCGGGGCTGCACGCCGACCACCGGGGCCGGATCCTGCTCGACGGCGAACCGCTGCCGAACAGTCTGCGCGCACGCAGCCGGAGCCAGCTGGCCGCCGTGCAGTACGTGTTCCAGGACCCGAAGGCGGCCTTCGACGAACACCGGCCGGTCATGGACCAGGTCGCCCGCACGGCCGTCCGGCTGCGCGGCGTCGCTCCGCGGGCCGCACGCGAGGAGGCCGCCCGGACGATGGAGGGGCTGGGCCTGGACGCGAGCTCGGCGGGACGCCGTCCCGGCTCACTGTCCGGTGGTGAACTCCAGCGCGCCGCGCTGGCCCGGGCCCTGCTGGCGCGGCCGCGGGTGCTCGTCTGCGACGAGATCACCTCGGGCCTCGACCCCACCACGCGCGGAGCCATGCTCGAACTGCTCGCCGGGCTCCGGGAGCGCTCGGAACTCGCCCTGGTGTTCATCACCCACGACCTGGCGGCCGCGGCCGCACTGGCCGACCGTACGGCCGTGGTGGACGCGGGACGCCTCGTCGCCGATCCTGTCGAGGCCCTCGTACCCCTCGTACCCCTCGCGCCCCTCGGCGGTGGACGGACGTCGCCCGCCTGATCACTCGTGGGGCGCAAGGCCCCCGAAGTCGCGCGCGAACCCCTCGCGGAAACCGGGCCGGTCGAGGGCCTTCTCGAAGGCGCGTGCGGCCCGCGCCAGCGCGGCCTCGTTCTCCTGGGCGGCGGCGAGTTCGGCGAGGTACGCACGCAGGCTCAGTCCGCGGTCCGCGGCGAGCACGGCGAGCCGGTCGTGCACATCGGTGTCGACCTCGACTGTGGTGGTGTCGGCCATGCTCCGAGTATGGCCGCCCCCGGACCGGGCGGGGGCCGTTCCCGGCGAGCACGCGTCGACACCGGACGACGGAAGGGCGTGTGAGTGCCGTCACAAAGACGGCAAGGGCCCGGATCCATTCAGGATCCGGGCCCTTCCGAGCAGTAGCGGGGACAGGATTTGAACCTGCGACCTCTGGGTTATGAGCCCAGCGAGCTACCGAGCTGCTCCACCCCGCGTCGGTAGACCTCACCCTACGGCATCCGCGGGGCGGTACTCGACGCGTTTTCGGGGCGGACGCGCCCGAGGCGTCCCCCCATGGGTGGGAACTCGCCGCGAAGGCGAGATCATTCCCCCTGGTGACCGTGCGTGCAGGCGTGTACCTTCACGGGTAGCTGTCGTGGTTCCAAGTGCCTTGCCCGTGCCCTTTGGTGTGGGCAGTTTTGCTGTGTTGTGCCGTAGGACCAGGGCGATCACCTCCGTCCTCCACACCGTGTGGGGACGTTACGTCAACGGGAAGGCATGAACATGGCTACGGGAACTGTGAAGTGGTTCAACTCGGAGAAGGGCTTCGGCTTCATCGCCCAGGACGGCGGCGGCCCGGACGTCTTCGCCCACTACTCGGCGATCAACGCCTCCGGCTACCGTGAGCTCCAGGAGGGTCAGGCCGTGACCTTCGACATCACGCAGGGCCAGAAGGGCCCGCAGGCGGAGAACATCACCCCCGCCTGATCCCCGAGCGGCCCGGCAGGCCCGGGCCTCGGAGAACCGTTTCCCTGCCCGCCCGTCGAACGGGCGGTGCACGAGATCAGGGCCGTGCGGCGACCGCCGCGCGGCCCTGATCCGTTCGCACGGCCTTCGCCTCAGACGAGCCGGGCCGCAACCCGCCGCCTGCTCCGCGGTGCTTTCACCCCTGGGGGATGAGGCATGATCGGGGGATGTCTGATCGCATCATTGCCGCCTGTGACGGAGCGGCGAAAGGTAATCCCGGGCCGGCGGGCTGGGGATGGGTCATCGCCGACTCCCAGGGACGCCCCGAGCGTTGGGAGGCCGGTCCGCTGGGGCGGGCCACCAACAACATCGGGGAGCTGACCGCCCTCCAGCGGCTGCTCGAGGCGCTCGCGCCCGGGACCTCCGTCGAGGTACGGATGGACTCGCAGTACGCGATGAAGGCCGTGACGCAGTGGCTGCCGGGCTGGAAGCGCAACGGGTGGAAGACCTCCTCGGGCCAGCCGGTCGCCAACCGTGAACTCGTCGAGCGGATCGACCGGCTGCTGGCCGACCGTGACGTGACGTTCCTGTACGTTCCGGCGCACCGCGAGGACGGTGACCACCTGAACGCGATCGCCGACCAGGCCGCCAGCGACGCGGCCCTGACGCAGGAACCTGCCGGCACGGCCCTCGGCAGCCCGGACATGCCGGTACCGGCCCCGGCCGCGCCCTCGCGGCACAAGGCCGGCGCGTCGGGGAAGCGCACGGCCGAAGGCGCCGCGACGGGCCGGGCGCCCCGGGCCATCAAGGCGAGGTTCCCCGGCAGCTGCCCCTGCGGGAAGCCCTACGCCGTCGGCGACATGATCACCAAGAACGGGAGCCGCTGGGGCCACGAGAGCTGCGGCGCCCCCGTGGCCGAAGGCGCCGCGACGCAGTGACCGCGCGAAGGCGCCGCTGAAGGTGCCGGACGTGGAACCGCCGGACGTGGAACCGCCGGACGTGGAACCGCCGGACGTGGAACCGCGCCGGACTGCGGCACCAGCACGGATTCAGGGGCGGCTGACGCGCAGGTACGCCACCTCGAACGACATCTCCGAAACGTCCGGGTCGGGCGCCGGGTGATAGCGCCCGGCGCACACCGAGAGGTTGACGATGAGGTACGCCCGCCAGGTGCGTCCCACCCCCCGCCGGTCGGCGAAGACCCGCGTGCCGTTGACCCACCACACGACCGAGCGCGCCCCGAACTCGACCTTCAGGTCCACCCAGCCGCCGGGCCCGACCGCGGGGTCTCGGTGGTAGTGCGAGCCGCCCTTGACGTGGTTGGAGAGTTCGAGCAGGTCCGGATTGTCCGGGTGGTACTCGAAGACGTCGATCTCGTTGCCGCCGTTCAGCCAGGTCCAGATCGCCGGCCACGCCCCGACCTCGGTGGGCAGCCGCACCCGGGACTCCAGCACGTCCCCGGCCCGCACCATGAACCCCTCGTCGCTGCCCTCGGTGGTCAGCAGGCCCGTGTTCCACTTGCCGTCCGGGCGGCGGACGCCGCGGAACGTCCCGGTGCGGCTGTAGGACGGGTCCTCCACCAGGTAGTCCAGCTTGTTGTCACCGGGATTGGTGGGGCCGCCGTCCGGATAGGCCCAGGACCGGCCGGCGACCCACTGGGCGGCCGAGCCGAAGTCCGCGGTGAAGACGGGGGCCCGGGCGTGCGCCGGGTCGACATCACGGTCCGTGGCGCCGGTGAAGCGTCCCGGGAACCGTCGGAGCCAAGTGAGGACCTGAGCGAGCACATCGCTCCTTCCCGTGAAACGGACGCTCCCGCATCATGCCCAGTTCGCGCGGTCCACATACCGGTCCACCGGTTTGTCTTTGACTTCCCTCATCATGGAGTGCGAAGACGAGAGTTCGAGCGAGGAGTGGGAACGGCATGTGGAAGTGTGAACGCGTCATCGGCGCCGGCTTGGACGTCGAAGAGGTCGTCGGCGTGTACCGGGCGTCCACGCTCGCCGAGCGCCGCCCCGTCGCCGATGTGGAACGGTTCACCCGGATGCTGGCCGGTGCCAACCTCGTCGTCGTCGCCCGCGCCGACGACGGCCGTCTCATCGGCATCGCCCGCTCCCTCACCGACGGCGCGTACTCGACCTACCTCAGCGACCTTGCCGTCGACGTCGCGTACCAGGGCCAGGGCGTGGGCCGCGACCTCATCCGGGTCACGCGGGAAGCGGCGCCCCAGGCGAAGCTGATCCTGCTCTCCGCGCCGGCCGCGGTCGACTACTACCCGCACGTCGGCTTCACCCGCCACGCATTCGCCTGGACCCTCGACGCCCTGCGAAGCCCTGCGGCGAGCTGAGCCAAACTCCCTTTCCCATAAGCCAGTTACCCGCGTTCCGGCCGGGGTACGATCCGTGCCGTGGGGGGACCGGTGACACGCGGACGGAACGGTGCGGCGGCGCCGCGCGCTTACGCCTGCGCGCTCGCGGGCTTCTTCCTCATCGTCGGATGCACGGCCGGCGGGGCGGCGAAGGACGACGCGACGAGCGGCGCCCCGGCCGCGTCGTCCGACCCGGGCAGCGCCGACCCGGGCAGCCCCGGCGCCAGCGCCCCGGCCGCCGCACCCAGCAGCTCCGGCTTCCCCCTCGTACCCGAGCTGGACGAGTCCAAGCAGCCGACGACGGTCGCCGAGGCCCGCGCCCTGCTCGGCCGGGTCGTCATCGCCGAGGAGGCCTTCGGCCCCGAGGTCGTGCGCAGCACCCCGTTCGAGAGCGACCCCGGCCGCTGGCGTGTCCTCGACGAGGATTGCATCTGGCAGACCGCGAGCCTGCCGGACGACGTACTCGCCACGAGCACCCGCTCCTTCCACATCCCGGCCAAGGACGGCCGCGGCCGCGTACGGCTCGACGCCACGGTCACCGTCCACCACAACCGCGAGGAATCCGGCTGGGAGACCGCCCGCGCCATGGAGGAGGTGCTGCGCTGCCCGAACCAGACGCTGCGTGAGGGCGAGGAGCTCAAGAACCTGTGGGGCGGCGCCCTCTACCTCGGCGAGCAGATGAACGGGTGGACGGAGGACGCCTTCAGCGAGTCAGGCGAATACGTCAGCGCGCGGGACGGCGGGCCCTACCGCTACACCTGGTCCCAGGCCCAGTTCGGACCGGTCACCGTGGCCATCTCCGGCAAGGGCGCGGCGGGCTTCAGCGAGGAGGCCCTGACCGCGCTCGTGGTCCAGGGCACCAGCCGGATGATGCTGCAGGCCAAGCAGCAGCTCGGAAAGGCGGCGGGCTGATGGAGCCGCTCCATCCCCCGGACCCCTCCCGGATCGCCGGCTACCGGCTCCTCGGACGGCTCGGCGCCGGCGGCATGGGCGTGGTCTACCTCGGCCGCACCGACGACGGGGCGCTCGCGGCCGTCAAGGTGATCCGCGCGGAGTACGCCGACGAGGCGGACTTCCGGGCGCGTTTCCGCCGCGAGGCCGAGATCGCCGCCGAGGTGGACAGCCCGTGGGCCGTACGGATCACCGGCGCCGACCCCGACGCGCCCGAACCATGGCTGGCCACCGCCTTCGTCGCCGGTCCCTCCCTCGCCGAGGCCGTCGCGGCCCACGGGCCGCTCCCGCTGCGCGCCGTACGGGTCCTCGGCAAGGCCATGGCCAAGGCCCTCGGGGTGATGCACGCGCGGGGCCTCGTACACCGGGACGTCAAACCCGGGAACGTGCTGCTCGGCATGGACCGGCCCCGGCTGATCGACTTCGGGATCGCGCGCGGCGGCGAGCACACCGCCCTGACCTCCGCCGACGCGGTCCTCGGCACCCCCGGCTTCCTCCCGCCCGAGCAGGCCGAGGGCCGTCCCGCCGAACCGGCCGGCGACGTCTTCTCGCTCGGCTGCCTCCTCGCGTACGCCGCCACCGGCCGCCTGCCCTTCGGCACCGGCACCGTCGAGGCGGTGCTCTACCGCACCGTCCACGACGAGCCCGACTTCGGCCCGCAGATCCTCGCCGACCCCGACCTCACCGCGCTGCTGCGGACCTGCGTCGCCAAACACCCCGACATCCGCCCCACCGCGCGCGAGCTGGACGAGGCGCTGACCGAGGACACCCCCGGGGAGGGCACCGCCTGGCTGCCCGACCCGGTCGTCGCCACCATCGCCGAACGCGCCGCCGCGCTGCTCGCCCTGCCGGGCATCGACGAGACCGCTGCCGACCCGGACGCGGCCCCCGCGCCCGGCACGACCGCGCCCTCCCGCAGGCGTTTCCTCTCCCTCGCCTCCGGCGCAGCCGTGCTCGCGGCCGGCGGCGGCCTGGCCTCGTGGCTGGCACTGCGCGAGGACGAGAAGCCCAGGACTCCGGCCGCGCCCGCCGCCCGGCAGTGGGTGATCGGCGTGCACGCCGACCTCTCCGGCCCACAGAAGGCCGCCGGACAGGCGCAGGAACGCGGGGTGCGGCTGGCCGTCGAAGCCTTCAACTCCCGTACGGACAAACCCTTCACACTCACCGTCGCGACGGCCGACGACGCCGGACGGGCCGACCGCTCGGCGGCTGCCGCCACCGGACTCATCGCCCAGCGCGACCTGTTCGCGGTGATCGGCCCCACCGGCAACGAGTCCGTGATCCCGTGTCTCGAACTCTACGGCGAGAGCTCCGTTCCCCTGGTCAGCGTGTCGGCCCTGGCGACCACGTACAGCGTCACCGACCGGCGCAGCTTCTTCCAGAGCTGCCCCATTTCCTCGGGCCAGGCCGCCGCCGTCAACCTCCAACTGGCCGGGAAGCAGGGCGTCCGGCGGATGGGCATCCTCAGCGACCGCGCCGGCGACACGGACACCTGGCAGGCGGCCCTGCTGGTCGGCCGCACCATCGGCTACTTCGCGCCCGGGGCCACCCACTACGCGCGCGTCGTCCCGCGCGGCGTCCAGGACCTGGCCCCGGTGGTCACCGACATGCTCGCGCACGGAGTCGACGGCTTCTTCTACACCGGCAATCCGGCAGGCGGGGCCAAGGTCGCCGGGGTGCTGGCCGCCGCCGGGTTCAAGGGGCCCCGGGCGGCCGACTACACCATCGCCGGCCCGGAGTTCCTCGGCGCCGCCGGCCCGGCCGCCGAGGGCTGGCAGTTCTGCACGCCGTACACCGGCCCGGAGGCCCCCGAGGTCGCGGAGGTGGCCCGCGCGCACCAGTCGACGTACGGATCGGCCCCGGACATCTGGACTGCCGAAGCCTACGACGCGGCCCGCCTGGTCATCGACCGGCTGGTCACCGCCGCGCCGGGCGGCGGCCGCCCGTCCCGTGCCGGGCTGCTGACCGCGCTCTCCCAGGGCAGCTTCCGCGGTCTGACCAAGGAGTACGCCTTCGACGACCGGCGGCAGTTCAAGGGCAACGTCTACTTCCTGCACCGGGTGGAGGGTGGCCGCATCCGCTACGCGGGCCCGGCCACGGAGCCCCCGGCGCGGTAGCCGCCGATGCGCCCCCTGACCCCTGCCGATCCGGCCGCGATCGGTGGCAACCGGCTCCTGGGACGCCTCGGTTCGGGCGGCATGGGCACGGTCTACCTCGCCCGCTCCCGCGCGGGCACCCTGGTCGCGGTCAAAGTCATCCGCGCCGACCACGCCCAGAACCCGGACTTCCGCATCCGCTTCCGCCGCGAGGTGGAGGCCGCCGGGCAGCTGGCCGGGCGCTGGGTGGTCCCGGTGGTCGCAGCCGACCCGGAGGCGGGGGAGCCCTGGCTGGCCACCCCGTTCGTGCCCGGGCCCTCGCTGGCCGAGGCGGTGGGCGCGTACGGCCCCCTGCCCGCCCGGGCCGTACGGACACTGGGCGCCCGGCTCGCCGAGGCGCTGGAGCAGGTGCACGCCGCCGGGCTGGTCCACCGCGACGTCAAGCCCGGAAACATCCTGCTCGCCCCGGACGGGCCCCGGCTGATCGACTTCGGGATCGCGCGCGCCGAGGGAGCGGCCACCCTGACGGCCGTCGACGCCGTCCTCGGAACGCCGGGGTACCTGGCGCCGGAGCAGGCACGCACGGGCGGCCCGGCGGCGGGCGCCGCGAGCGACGTGTTCTCCCTCGGCTGCGTCCTGGCGTACGCGGCGACCGGGCGCGGCCCGTTCGGGGGCGGGCACGCGGCCGCGGTGGTCTACCGTACGGTGCACGACGAGCCGGAACTGGGCGGGTTTCCGGCGCAGTTGCTCGGGCCGGTCCTGGCCTGCCTGGCGAAGGACCCGGCCGCCCGGCCGACACCGGCAGAGCTGCGCGCCCTGCTCGGCGGCGACCGGACCGGCTCGGATGCCGAGGACTGGCTGCCGCCCCCGCTGGCCCGGCTCATCGCCGAACGCTCCACCAGGGCCCTGGATCTGCCCGTCCCGGAGCCGACCCGGATCGACGCGCCGCGGGCCGGCGGTGGTCTCACGCGCAGGCGGCTGCTCGCGGTGGGCGCGGGCCTCGCCGCCACCGGCGCACCGATCGCCTGGTTCGCCACGCGCCGCGAGCGGCCCGGCGGCGCGCCGCCGCCGGCCCGGAATCCGCCCACCCTCACCCTCGCCCTGCAGGCCGATCTGACCGGGCCCGGCCGGGCGATCGGGCAGGCCCACGAGCGCGGCATGAGACTGGCCGTGGAGCGGCACAACGGGCGGGTGGACGCCCCGTTCCGGCTGGCCCTGCGCGTCGCCGACGACGGCGGCGACGCCGCGCGCGCCGCCCAGGTGGTCAAGGAACTGGTCGCCGACCCCGCGGTGGTCGCACTCACCGGCCCCACCTGGGACGCGGCCGTGCCCGAGCTGGCCGCCGCCTGCGGGACGGCGGACCTCGCCCTGCTGCTGGTGTCGGTCGACAGCTCGGAGACCGCCCAGTCGCAATGGCGGACGCTGTGCGCCACCCGCCCGGCCGGTGACCGGTTCGCCAACCCGGTGATCGACTACCTCAGCCGGGTACGGCCGGTCCGCCGCACGGGCCTGGTGGAGGACGCCGAAGGCGGCGAGCCCACCTGGCCGCTCGTCCGCACCCTGCGCCAGACCCCGCCTTCGACGGGCACGCTCAGCGTCCACCGGATCCCGGTGGGCGGCGGCGACTTCGCCGGCGCCGCACGCGCGCTGACCGAGGCCGGGGCCGAGGCCGCCGTCTACGCCGGCACCTCACCGCAGCGCGCGGCCCAGCTGGCCCGCGCCCTGACCGACGCCGGATTCCAGGGTCCGCGCGTCGGTATCCAGCACGCCATGGAACCGGCCTTCCTCACCGCCGCCGGTCCGGCGGCCGAGGGATGGGTGTTCAGCGCACTGTTCACCGACCCCCGGGCGGTCCCGGCCGCCGCCGGGTTCGTCGCCGCCCACCGCACCGCGTACGGGGAACCGCCCGCCCGCTGGGCCGCCGAGGCGTACGACGCGGTGGGTCTGGTGGCCGCCGCCCTGACCGGCCTGGGGGAGGAGGGGCGCGACCGCGCCGGCCTGACCCGCCGGATCTTCCGTACGGCCCACGAAGGCCTGGCCAAGCCGCTGGCCTTCGACGCCGCCACCCACGTCCTGACCGGAGACCGCCTCGCCCACCTCTACCGGGTCGAATCCGGCACGTACCGGTACCTGGGCCTCCACCCGGACGTACGCGCCGGATCGTGAGAGGCCTAATCGTGAGAGGTCTATTCGAACCGTGTGGTGTCGCCCGCCCCTCGGCGTACGATCTCCGCCTCACCGCCGGAGAAGTCGATGACCGTGGTCGGCTCGGTGCCGCAGTCACCCGAGTCCAGCACCGCGTCCACCTCGTGCTCCAGCCGCTCCTTGATCTCCCAGCCCTGCGTCATCGGCTCGTCCTCGTCGGGCAGGAGCAGGGTGCTGGAGAGCAGCGGCTCACCGAGCTCGGCGAGCAGGGCCTGCGTGACGACATGGTCGGGAATCCGGACTCCGACCGTCTTCTTCTTCGGGTGCAGCAGCTGGCGCGGCACCTCCGACGTCGCAGGGAGGATGAAGGTGTAACTGCCGGGTGTCGCCGCCTTGATGGCGCGGAACACGTTGTTGTCGATGTGTACGAACTGACCCAGCTGAGCGAAGTTCTGGCACACCAGGGTGAAGTGGTGACGGTCGTCGAGGTTCCGGATCGACCGGATCCGGCTGATGCCGTCACGATTGCCCAGCTGGCACCCCAGCGCGAAGCAGGAGTCTGTCGGGTACGCGACGAGCGCCCCGGAGCGGATGATGTCGGCCACGTTGCCGATGGTGCGACGCTGAGGATTCTCGGGGTGCACATCGAAGTATTTCGCCATCCGCCGAGCGTACGGGGTTGCGGCCCCGGCGCTCAGGAGACCGGGAGGGTGAACGGGCGGCCGGGGGGATGACGACTTCCCCCCACCGGGCCCCCGGAAGTGCTCCGGACGCTGACGGGCGGGTTCGGAGGGACCATGAGAGGTAGCCGTGAGCCTCTGGCCGCCGCAGGGCGGGTGGCGGCGAGCGGACGCCGGGCCGACGGTGCTGGAAGGGAGCGTCGCCGATGGGTGCGATCGACGGGTCGGAGGCCGGCGGGACCCGGCCTGCCGAGGCTGGGGTCTCCCCACCGAGCGGACTGCTCGACGTCCTGAACGTCGCGGCGGTCGTCCTCGACGCCGAAGGGCGGATCGCACTGTGGAGCCCGCAGGCCGAGCAATTGTTCGGCTGGACGGCGGCGGAGGCACTCGGCCGGCCCGCCGCCCGGCTGCTGGCCGCCTCGGAGCACGTCGGCCTGCTCACGGAACTGTTCGCGCGGGTCATGGGCGGCGCGGGGGACTGGGCGGGAGCCTTCCCGGTCCGGCACAAGGACGGCAGCAAGCGCCTGGTGGAATTCCGCAACATGCGGCTGCTCGACGAGCACGGAGACCTGTACGCCCTGGGCATCGCGACCGACCGTACGCGGCTGCGCCAGCTGGAGCGGGACCTGGCCCTGTCCGCGCGCCTGGTGGCCCAGTCCCCGATCGGGCTCGCGGTCCTGGACACGGACCTGCGGTACGTCCTGGTCAACCCGACCCTGGAACGGATCAACGGGCTGCCCGCCGCCCAGCACATCGGCCGGAGCGTCCGCGAGGCCCTGTCCTTCCTCGACGACGCCGAGGCCGCCGAATCGGCGATGCGCCAGGTCCTGGCCACCGGTACGCCGCTGCTCGAACAGTTCACGGCCGGCCGGACCCACGGCGGGGAGCGCACCGAACACGCCTGGTCGGTGTCGTACTACCGGCTGGAGGACGCCACCGGGCGGGTCCTGGGCCTGGCCACCTCCGTGGTGGACGTCACCCAGAGTCACCAGGCGGCCATCGAGATCGCCCGCAGCCGCCGGCGCCTCGCCCTGATCGCGGACGCCACCGTCCGCATCGGCACCACCCTCGACCTGGACCAGACCGCCCGTGAGCTCGCCGACGTCGTCGTGCCCGAGCTCGCCGACATCGCCGCCGTCGACATCCTCGACTCCGTACTCGAAGGCCGGCCGACCCTGAGATCCTCCGCCCACGAGCCCGCGGTGTTCCGCGCACTGGCCGTCGCGGCGGCCTTCCCCAGCGAGGCCGTCCGCGCCGCGGACCCGCCGGGGGACATCGCCCGATACGCCGCCGACCGGCTGGTCACCCGGTGCGCCACCACCGGCCACCCGGTCCTGGTGGCCCACGTACAGGCACGGGACATCTCCCACATCGCCCGCGACAGCACCGCCGCCGCCCTCCTGACCCGCGCAGGCCTGCGCTCCTACCTGGCCGTGCCGCTCATCGCCCGCGGCGAGGTCCTCGGCGCCCTCGACCTCAAACGCACCCGCAACCCGCTGCCGTTCAACGACGACGACATCGTGCTGGCCGGTGAACTGGCCGCCCGCGCCGCCGTGTGCATCGACAACGCCCGCTGGTACCGCAACGCGCACCACACCGCGCTCGCCCTCCAGCACCACCTCCTCCCTCACCACCCGCCGCCCACCCCCGGCCTGGAAGTCGCCTCCCGGTACCGGCCGGCCGCGGCCAGCAGCGAGATCGGCGGCGACTGGTTCGACGCCATCGCCGGACCCGACGACACCACCGTCCTCGTCGTCGGAGACGTCATGGGCAGCGGCATCAACGCCGCCGCCAGCATGGGACAGCTGCGCACCGCGACCCGCACCCTCGCCGAACTCGCGCTCGACCCGCCCCAGGTGCTCCAGCAACTGGACCGCACCACCGAGGCCCTCGAGGAGACCATCGCCACGTGCGTCTACGTCGTCTACGACCCGCACGGCGCCCAGTGCCGCATCGCCGTCGCCGGACACCTCCCTCCCGTCCTCATCCGTTCCGGTCGCACCCCCCGCCTGCTCGACCTGCCCACCGGCGCACCGCTGGGCGTGGGCGGCATCCCCTTCGAGGCCACCACCGTGAGCATGGAGCCCGGCGACCAACTGGTCCTCTACACCGACGGTCTGGTCGAGACGCGCGACGAGCCCATCGACGAACGTCTCGACCTCCTCCTGGACCTGCTCGCCGACACCGGACGCCCGCTGGAGGAGACCTGCGACCGGCTCCTGGACTCCCTGCGCCGGCCGGACGACCACGACGACGTCGCCCTGGTCATCGCCCGCGCCGGCTCCCTGCCCGCCACCCAGGACGGGAAGTAACAGGAAGGAGCGGACCGCTCGCCTCGCGGGCCCGACAGCACGGGCCTAGCCTGGACCTGCTGCTCGCCTTGGTCCTCGTACCACAGGAGGCATGGTGTGAGAGCGAAGCACAGACGTCTGCGCCGGGCCTGCGTGGCCGCCTCCGCAGCGGGTCTGCTCGTCATCCCGGCCGCCGCGGCCTCCGAGTACGGGACGCCCGCCACCGGGCCGTCCGTCTCCGCCGCCCCCGCCCCCACCCCCACTCCGGACAGCGGAGGGGAGTTCTCGCAGCTCACCCCGGCCGTGGCGGCGAAACTGGACGCGGCCATACGGCAGGTCATGCGCGAGGCCCAGGTTCCGGGCGTGATCGTCGGGCTGTGGGCCCCCGGCAAGGGCAGCTACGTGAGGGCCTTCGGCGTGGCGAACAAGGCGACCGGCGCCCCCATGAGGACCGGCCTCACCATGCGCATCGGCAGTGAGACCAAGACGTTCACGGTCACCGCCCTCCTCCAGCAGGTCGACCAGGGCAAGGCCGGCCTGGACGACCCCATCGGCACGTACATCGACGGCGTCTCCAACGGGGACCGCATCACCCTGCGCGACCTGGCCGGCATGCGCAGCGGACTCTTCAATTACAGCGAGGACGAAGACTTCGACAAGGTGCTCGACACCGAACCCCAACGCCCGCTCACGCCACAGCAGTTGCTCGACTACGCCTTCAAGCACCCGGTGCAGTTCCAGCCGGGCGAGAAGTTCGAGTACTCCAACACCAATCTGATCCTGCTCGGGCTGGTGGTCGAGAAGCTCACCGGCCGGCAGCTCCACGAGGTCATCGAGCGGGACGTCCTGGAACCGGCCGGGCTGCACCGTACGGTCTTCCCCACGGGCGCCGACCTCCCCGCACCGTACGCACACGGCTACACCGACCAGACCGCCTCGGGCACGATCGAGGACGCCACCGACTGGAATCCCTCCTGGGCCTGGGCCGCGGGAGCGATGATCTCCGACCTGGAGGACCTGCGCAGCTGGGCCCGCACCCTCGCCACCGGCACGCTGCTGACGCCCGCGACCCAGGCCGAGCGCCTGAAGACCACCCCGACCGGCATTCCGGGCGCCGGCTACGGGCTGGGCATCTTCGACGTCCAGGGTTGGATCGGCCACAACGGCTCGATCCCCGGGTACGAGTCCCTCACCGTCTATCTGCCCCAGGCGCGGGCGACCATGGTCGTCCTCCTCAACACCGACGTCCTGCACGACGGGCAGGAGCCCAGCGGGTTCTTCGGTGAGGCGATCACCCGCATCGTGTCCCCCGACCACGTGTACCCCGGCCACAAGCCGTCCGTGCCGAGGCGGGGCTGATGAGTACGTGACGACGGCCGGGTCGGATTTTCGGACTGTTAGGGTCCGAGGTATGCCAGAGCTCATCACCCCCACCCCGCGCCTGCACAGCTCCTGGCTCGCCGCGCACGAGGAATCGGGTCCCGACGCCCCCATGGACGGCGCCGGGCTCGGATCCGACGACGACGTGGACAGCCCGGAGGGCTTCGCGGCCTGGGTGGAGCGGCTGCTCCGGTACTCGGACCGTACGGCGCCGGTCGAGCACGGCCGCGTGCACGCGACGTACTGGTGGATCGTCGAGGGCGACACCTATCTGGGCGCCGTCGACCTGCGGCACTACCTGAGCGGTTTCCTTCTCGACGCGGGCGGCCACATCGGCTACGGCATCCGGCCCTCGGCCCGCCGGCGAGGGCTGGCCACCTGGGCCCTGGCCGCCGTCCTGCACGAGGCGCGCGTCCTGGGGATGGACCGGGTCCTGCTGACCTGTGACCCCGACAACGAAGCGTCGGTGCGCACGATCGAGCGCAACGGCGGCGTGCTGGAGGACGTCCGCGAGACCCTGATCGGTCCCAAGCGCCGCTACTGGATCAACCTCTAGCCCAGGACAACGCGGCCGCTCCGCCGACGGCAGGGGCTACGCCAGCCTGGCCGCCAGGATGTCCACCGGGAGGATTTCCGTCGCTTCGGCCAGCAGGTGCGGGACGAGAGCGCCGGTGAGCAGCTCCTCGACGGCCTGGGCGTGCTCCGGCCTGGCCTCGATGCGGGCCAGCAGGCCGTGGCGGGCGTGATCGGAGGAGCTGACCCGCATCAGTCCCCACGGGCCGGTGCGGACGCGCCTCCGGGCACGTGATCGAGGCCGTGCCCCCACGGGACGCTCCCGAGCCCGACCTCCTCGTGGTGCCCGGCGCCGGCCCCAAGCAGCCGGAGCCGCTGCTGGAGTGGGTGGCCACGTCCGAGCGCGACCCCGAGCGGCGCGCCATCCGGCAGGCCCGCGCCGACGGCGTTCCGCTGGCCGCGGCCTGCACGAGTACGTTCCTGCTGGCCGAGGCCGGGGTGCTCGACGAGGCCGGTTACGCCATCCCCAGCCACCTCGTCCGCACCGACCCCACGGTGGGAGCCTTCGAGCGCTGGGTACGCGAACACATGGGCGAGCCGCTGAAGATGGCCGAGGCCGCCCGGGCGGTCGGCGCGAGCGGCCGCGTGGGGTACGAGAACGCCTCGACGCTCAGCCCTGCTGCGGCAGCGGCTCGGCATCACCCCGGGCCGGCTGCGCCGCGCGGCGGCCTCACCCCCGGCGGGAAGGCGGTGAGCCGGCACGCCGTGTCGTAGCACCCCCGTACGGGCGTGGTGGGTCGATAGTGGGGCTGTGAGCGACTGGTCGGAGGGACCCGGGCAGGGTGGTGCCGGAGAAGGCACGGCCTGGTCCGG
Source organism: Streptomyces sp. NPDC028910 (assembly GCF_055564955.1). Taxonomy (NCBI): domain Bacteria; kingdom Bacillati; phylum Actinomycetota; class Actinomycetes; order Kitasatosporales; family Streptomycetaceae; genus Streptomyces; species Streptomyces sp. NPDC028910. Next base: position 77,849 of record NZ_JBVHVF010000015.1, read on the forward strand.
ACGTGAAGGGGCGCGGGCATTCGCGGCGGTGGAAGCGGCCACGGACTGGCTGCTCGGTTATCCGTTCGTCCTCAAGGCCCTGTCCCGCCGGATCGGCGCCGGTGACGTCCTGGTGGACTACGGATGCGGGCCGGGCAAGGTGGCCGACCACGCGGCCCGGGTGCTGGGAGCGCGGGTGCTCGGGGCGGACACCTCCCCGGAGATGCTGGAGCTGGCGCGCCGCTCGGCGACGGCAGTGGCGGAGTACCACCTGGTCGAGGGCGGACGGGTGACCGGGCTGGCGGACGAGTGCGCGGACGCGGTGATGTGCAACCACGTGCTGGCGTCGCTGCCGACCGAGGAGGCGTTGCTCGGCGTCTTCAGCGAGGTCCGCCGGCTTCTGCGGCCGGGCGCCCCGTTCGTGCTGCTGACCACCGATCCCGCGTGCAGCGGCACGGAGTACGCCTCGCTGCGGATCGGCGACCCGGGCGAGGACTACGGGCCGGGCGACGAGCTGACGGTACGGCTTCGGCGCACGGACGGGTCCTGGCAGGAGGTACGCAACCACGCGTGGCCCGTCGCCCTGTACCCGCTCCTGCTGGAGAGCGCCCGCTTCCGGGGCGTCGTGCAGCACCGGCCTTCCGTGGACGAGGCGCTCGCCGTGGCCGACGCGGACCTCGTGGCCAGCCGCGCGTGGTCGGCGGAGCGGGCGAGGCCGCCACTGGTGATCACCACGGCGCTGGCGGTCTGACCGGAGCGAGCGGACGAGAGGCACGGAGGCGAGGCAGGGCGAGTCATCTTCGTCGCGCGCCACTTGCCGTAGGCCAGGACGATCGCCCGTCTCGCCGGCGCCGGCCTCGGCGTCGGCGCCGGTGCGGGGGAGGGCCCCAGCTCCCTTGATCGCGGTCGCCCCTTCCGTCTACTGTCACGCCATGGCCAAGGCTGAGATCGACGTGGTGACCGCCGAGTTCTTCGGTGCCTTCGACAACCGGGGCGGCCGGGCAGCCGACTTGGACCGGATCCGCCGGCTGGTCCTGCCGGGCGGCGTGATCACCAAGACCGGCCCGGAATTCACGGTCTACACCGTGGAGGAGTTCATCGAGCCCCGCCGGCTGTTGCTGGCCGGAGGTCGGCTGGCCGAGTTCTCCGAGTGGGAGACCTCCGAACGGACCGAGATCGCGGGCGACATCGCCTCGCGGTTCGGCGCGTACCGCAAGTCCGGGATCCTGGACGGTGAGCCCTTCGAGGGTGGCGGGACCAAGACCATCCAGTTCGTCCGCACCCCGGAGGGCTGGCGCATCGCGGCCTTCGCCTGGTACGACCACCCCTGACCACAGGGCCGGCCGGCCCGGTCCGCTGTCCTAGGTCGTCTCTTTCGGATCTTGTCGGGCAGCGCGGGCCCGGCAAGATCCGAAAGAGACGACCTAAGGCGCCCGGTGTGCGGTGCAGCAGCCGTCGCGGAGCATCTGGTGCAGCACGGCGCGCCAGTCGTCGGGGGTTTGGGGCGGGGCGGCGGGGTGGGTGAAGGCGCGCTCCAGGGGCGGGCGTTCGTGGAGGGTTCCGCCGCGGAGGGTCGCCCGTACGCGGATCAGGTCGGCGAAGTCGGTGAAGGGATCGCCCTCGACGAGGGTGAGGTCGGCGAGCTTGCCGGGCTCGACCGTACCGAGCCGGTCCGCGACGCCGAAGACGCGGGCCGGGGTTCGGGTCACGGTGGTCAGGGCCTGCGCCGGCGTCAGCCCGTACCGGTGCAGGGCGCGCAGGGCGAGGTGCAGGTGGAGCCCGACCGGGGTGAGCGGTGCGTCGGTGCCCAGCGCCAGCCGCCCGCCGCCGTCGACGACGCGCCGGTAGACGCCGACCTCCCGCTCCAGCGCGGCGCTCTGCTCGGCGCTGGGCGGGCTCGCGGCCGCGGCCTGGACGGCCGCCACGTCCCAGGGCGGCATCAGAGCCGTCACCCGGGGATCCGCCGCGACCGCCGGATCGGCGCCGATCAGCGGCAGGGCCGTGAAGGGGGTGGCGATGAGGTCGAAACCGCCGTGCGTATAGACCTCCAGGGTGTCCTGGTAGGTGTGCCCCCGCGGAGTCGCCCCGTGGCCGTACTCGGCGCGTTCGGTCGCCACCAGGTGCGTGGTCAGGTCCTGGCCGGACTGGATGCCGGGGGCGCACAGGTGGGAGCCGGCCAGGACGCCGAGCCGGTCGTGCGCGAAGCGGGCGGCCTCGGCCATCTGCTCGTAGGGGGCTCGTACGTACGTCTTGACGACGTCCCAGTCCAGCGCCGCGGCCCGGGCCAGCGAGCGGGCGAATCCCGCCGGGGTGCGATGGGCGCGCCCCATGCTGTAGGCGACCCGGGAACCGTCGAGGAGTTCACCGCCGGCCAGGAGCCGGGGTGCGGCGAGCCGGCCGGCCCGCACGTCCTCGCGCAGCCGGGCCTGTTCGTACGCGGAGCCGCCGAGCGAGACCGCGGTGGTGACGCCGTACGCGAGGTGCAGTGCGCCCTGGCGGGCGCCGTAGGTGTACGGGTAGGGATGGACGTGCGAGTCCCACAGTCCCGGCAGGACCGTTCCGGTGGAGGCGTCGACGGTGCGGGCGGCGCGGCGGCCCGGCCGGTGGGGCTCCACGGCGGTGATCCGCCCGCCGCGGAGCAGGATGTCGACGTCGGCGCGGGGCGGGGAGCCGGTGGCGTCCCAGAGCAGTCCCGCGTGCACGACGGTGTCGACGGGTGCGGGGCGCCGGTAGCTCAGGGCGACGGGCACCGTACGGGCGGGCGCGGCGGGTGCGCCGGCGTCGTCGAGGGTGAGCAGGCGCAGCCGGGCGCAGGACTGGTAGAGCAGGGTGCGTGAATCCGCGGACCACGAGGGGTGGTCGGCGGGTTCGTCGGTCAGGCGGCGGGCCGGACCGGCCGGAGTGCCGTCGGGGCCGACGGGAAGCAGCCAGAGGGCCGACTCGCTGACGCAGGCCAGGAAACGGCCGTCGGGCGACCAGACGGGGCCGGAGGCGTAGCGGTCCGCCAGCGAGACGTGCGGGGCGAGCGCGTGGAGGCGGGCGTCGCCGGTGGTGGTGTCGACGATCCGGATGAGGTTGTAGCCCTCGCGGAAGCGCCGGCTCAGCCGGTTGCGGTCGCACAGGGCGAGGTGGCGGCCGTCGGGTGACCAACTGGGCGGGCCGGGCAGACCACCGCCGCCGAGGGCGGCGGCCAGGGGGGTCTCCGTCCCGGTCGCGAGATCGCGTACGAGGAGGCGCCCGGCGAGGTCCAGGGCGGCGAGCCGCTTGCCGTCCGGCGAGAGCACCCCGTACACGCGGCCGCCCGGGGCGAGGACACGCTCGTGGCCGCTGTCGAGCTCCCGGCGGCGTACGGTGTTCAGCCCGTCGCGGTCGTCGGTGTAGACCAGGGCCCGGCCGTCCGGGGTCCACACCGGGCCCTGGACGTAGGCCGTGGCGGGGGCCTGGACGACCTTGCGGGGCGCCCCGCCGGTGACGGGTGCGACCCACAGAGCGTTCAGCGCGGCGAAGGCCACGCTGCGGCCGTCGGGTGAGAGGGCGGGCAGGTGGATGCCGCGCACCGGGCGGCTCCGCTCGGCCTCCAGGACGTACTCCTTGACCCGGTAGCGGGGCCGGGGCACTTCGAGGGTGGCGTCGAGGGGGATCTCGTAGCCGGAGCCGTCCTCGTGGGGGCGGATCACCCGGAAGCGGCCGTCGAGGGTGATCAGCAGGCGGTCGTCGCCGATCCAGCGCGGGGGAGCGGGCGCGAGGTCGCCGTCGAGAGGGACCGGGCGGCCGTCGGCGAAGAGCGTCAGGGTCTCGGCCTTGCGGGGGCCCGGGGCCGCGGAGAGCCAGGCGGTGCGTCCGGCCGGGGAGAGCGCCGGGGCCAGCAGCCTGCCGTCGGTGACGGTGTGTTCGATCCGTACCGTCCTCGCGGCGTCGGCGTCGGCGTCGGCGTCGGCGTCGGTGTCGGTGTCGTGGTCGGTGTCAGCGTCGACCGCGGCATCGGCGGCCACGGAGGCGATGGTCCGGGCGGTCAGGGTGTCCCCGGACGCGGTGCCGCGGACGAACAGCACGCGGGAGCCGTCCGGCGACCAGACGGGGTCGAAGTCCTCCCAGTCTCCGTCCTGGCCGGGGCCGGACTGCCCGGGCAGACCCGTCAGCCGGCGCGCGCGGCCGCCGGTCACGGTGACGGTCCAGATCCGGTACGGGCTGCCGGCCACCGGATCACCGCCGCGTTCGGAACAGAAGGCGAGGGTCCGGCCGTCGGGCGACCAGGCGGGCGCGCGGTGGTCGAAGGGCCCGTCGGTGAGCCGGCGCAGACCGGAGCCGTCCGCGTTCATCACCCAGATGTGGAAGGCGCCCCCGCGATAGGCGCTCATCGCCACCCGGCGGCCGTCGGGGGAGAACACCGGGCGGCCGGGCTCCAGGTCGGGCGGGGTGAGGGGTGTCGCGGGCGAACCGTCCAGGGGCAGCGACCAGAGGACGTTCTGCACCTCGGCGACGACGTGGTCCCCCGAGGCGGTGGCCGTCGCGGTCCCGTTGGTCGCACGGGTGAACCGCAGCCTGACCAGGTCCGCGGCCCCGGCACCCGGGGCGGCCGCCGCGGGGGAGCGGCCGAGCAGCGCCGCCAGGGCGCCCGCCGAAGCGGCTCGTAGAACGGTCCTGCGCCCCATTCGCAACCCGACCACTCGCTCCGCCTCTCGATGACCGACCCGACTGCCCCGTCAGCCACGCAAACGATCACGACCCCTTTCGGCAACGCCGATGGCGGCGTACGCGCCGCGGTACCCCACGACGTGGGCCCGGCGGAGGCGTCGGCCGAGTCGGCCGCGCCCCCGCCGGCTGCCGGGTGCGTTCAGGAGCTGGCCGCCGAGGTGCAGGCCGAACTGCCCCCGCAGAAGGTGACGTCCCAGTGGTTGCTCTCCCGGGCGTAGACGTTGCCCGCGGCGGACCGGTAACGGGCCGCGCCGTCGCCGCGGTTGGCGATCCGGGTGAAGCTGCCCGTGACGTAGTTGCTGACGCAGGTGGTCGGACTGAAGTCGATCTTGTAGCCGTTCCAGTGGCTGTAGGTGCCGGAGGCGTGTCCCACCTCGGTACCGCCCGTGATGGTCAGGTTGCAGCCGCTCGCCTTGCGCAGGGTGATGACGTCGCTGATGCTGGCGGCGTTGACCTGTTCCAGCGAGGTGCAGGTAGCGACGTTCCGGTTGCTGCAACCGCCGCTGGAGGACAGGCCGATCCCACCGGCCGCCTTCAGCTTGCTCACGGCCGACGCATGGCTGAGCTTGGCCGGGGCGGCGTGGGCGGTGCCGGGAACGAGCAGGGCGACGAGGGCGGCGGTGGTGCCGACGAGGCTGGTGGCGACGAGGCTGCGGACTCGGCTACGCATGAGATCTTCCCCTTGTTCGAATCGGTGTGATGGTGCGCGCGGGGCCGTTCGCCGAGATCCGAGATCCGAGATCCGAGACCCGGATGCGAGATCCGAGATCCGCGGCGAGCGGCCTGCCGGGCGGTGACACACACTTCAGCAGCGGGGGCTGCCCCTGCCCAGGCCGAACAGGACGGCTGTCCGGTGCAGGACGGCCAGCCGGTACCGGACAGGGGAGGGTTCAGTGACCGGCGGGCAGCCAGCCCATCCTGATCGCGGCGAGGGCCAGGGTGAACCGGTTGCTCGCTCCGGTGCGTTGGGCCAGTGCTTCCACCTGGCGTCGTACGGAGCGCTCGCTCAGGTTCAGCCGGCGGGCGATGGTCCCGTCCTTGGCTCCGCCTGCCATCAGGACCAGGACGTGCCGCTGGACCGGAGACAGCGGCGGGGGGCTCCCGCAGGGGGTGGTGGAGCCGGCCGCGGTCGACTGGGCGCACAGCCGATCGATCTGTTCCAGCAGGGCGTTCTGCTCGGCCAGCAGGCGGTGGTGGGCCTTGAGCAGCCGTTCCCGGTCTGCCAGCAGCTCGTGGTAGAGGCGCATGGCCGGTGCGGCCTGCTCGGTGGTCCTCGTACCGGGCGTCGTACCGGCCTTCGTGGCCGTCGCGGCCGTCGTACTCGTCATCGTGCTGGTCATCGTGTTCCTCCCCACGGCTCAGCCCTCGGCGGCGCCGCTCCTGTCCCAGGTGATCACGCCGTCGCAGTTGGCCTCGGTGAACTGCCGGGCCAGTGAGCCGTCTCCGGCGCGGGCCCTGGCGGCGGCCTCCCGGGCGAAGCGCCGGCCGTCCGGGTCCTGGGGTCCGTAGGTGGGCAGGACCTCCTCCAGTACCCGGAGCGCGGCGTCGGCGGAGGCGCTGTCCGCGCGGCCGCGGGCGTCGTCCCACGAGCGGTACCAGGCACAGGCGTTGGCTATCTCAAGGATGATCCTTTCGCTTCCGGCGGGAGCCGCGTCCGTGCCGGTCGGCGCGCTGTTCCTGGAGAGCTGATCCAGGTCGGGCCGGTAGTCGGCCGGCCAGCGGTAGGTCCGGGAGGCCTGCCGCAGTGCGGTGTCGAACCCTTGCCGGTCCAGCAGCTCCATCGCGGCGGCGGGCGGCTCGGGCCCGGCCTGAGCCCCGCCCGCACAGCCCACGAGCAGGGTGTTGCCGGCGACGAGCGCGCCGGCGGTGAAAAGCGACGTGACGGAGGATTTCACGGACGACTTCACGGAGGACTTCACAGTGGTGCCTTTCTCGTCGGATCCCGGTGACGCCTTCAGTCGCCGACCCCGGGCGGATCCCTGGTGAGTGTCCAACCGGCCAGGAAAGGTGCCCCGGCGAGAGCCCTCCGGATGATCCGGTCGGCCGTGGCGGCAGCCTCCTTCGCGTCGGCGGCGAGAGGGAACAGCACGATGTCCAGACGACCCGCCGTGGACCGGGCGTATACGTGTTCCAGCTGGTCGCCGGCCGTGGCGGTGGACCAGATGACGTCGGTGACGATGCTTTCGTCGATGAGTCGGGAGGGCTGATCCGGCGCCGCCGACAGGGCGATCACGGTCATGATGAGGTGCATGGAACAGCTTCAGTCCCAGATCAAGCCGAAGAAGAAGAGGAACATGGGCTTACCTCGTTTCTTGAACGTCATGGAAGGAATGTTCACTTCGCTTTCGGCGGGCCCGCCGTGTTCCTGATGAACAGCTTTCCGCCCGGCCCGGACCGGCGGAAGGGGGGAGGAGTGAGAGCAAGTACTCCGGAGAGCTTGGTGTCATGTCACCGGTGCGCGCCCGGCGATGGGCCGGAACCGAATTCGGCCAATCGCACCGACACCGCGCAGTGTGCCGAGACCCGCCTATGGATTCCCTCCGCGCTGATGCATCCTGGTGGCCGTCCGGACCGAAGGGGCCCTATACGGGGGTAGGCATGCACGTGACCGTTCGCCCTCCGGAGCCCGCCGCCGGAGGGGCCGAGAGCGTCAGGTCGCGGCCGGGACCGGCCCTGCGGGGCCAGATCCTCGCGTACCACGGCTACCGGCTGCCGGAAGGCCGGCCACGGTCCCGACTGGAAGTCCCCGACGGCGTGGTGACGGTGGTCATCACCATCGCCGGGGGCCTGAGCCTCACCGCCGGCGGACCGGCCCTGGGCGCCTCGTCCTTCCTCTCCGGACTGCGCACCACCGCGACGCGAGGCGAACACACCGGAGGCCTGCACGGCATCGAGGTGACGTTCTCCCCGCTCGGCGCGTACCGCACCTTCGGGATCCCGATGAGGTACTTCACCGAGGCCTTCGTCGACCTCGACGACCTGCTCGGTCGCACCGCCACCCTCCTGATCGAGCAAGTGCGGCAGACCGACTCCTGGGCCGAGCGGTTCGCGCTCCTCGACACCGTGTTCCTCGCCTGCGGCGACCGCGGGGGCACCGTCTCGCCCGAAGTCCGCGAGGCTCTGCGCCGGCTGCGCACGGACAGCCGGCCCGAGGCCCTCACCAGGATCTCCAGAGAGGTCGGCTGGAGCGCCCGCCATCTGCGGGCCTGCTTCGGGCAGCAGGTGGGGCTGGCCCCGAAGGCCGTCGCCAGGGTCGCCCGGCTCCAGCGCGCGCTGCGCCTTCAGACGCTCGGCCTGGACGGCGCCGCGGTGGCGGCCTTCGGCGGATTCCACGACCAGGCCCACTGCATCCGCGAGTTCAAGGCCATGACCGGACTCACCCCTTCGCAGTTCGCGGCCCGCCGCGGCGGACTGCCGCCCGGCTCACCGCTGGACCGCGTAGCCGGCCGGGTGACCAGCCTGCTGCTGCCGGACACGGCCTGAGCTCCGATTCCTACAAGACCGCAGGCACCGCTTCCCCCCATGCTGCTGTGCGCCTGACAGAGACCTTTTCGACGTGGGTAGGAGCACGGGATGCTGTCCGCACTGGGACTCGACACACCGACCGAAGCCGTCTACCGGCTGCTCGCCGCGCGGCCCGAGGGCTGGGGCGTCGCGCAGATGGCCGAGCGGCTCGGACTTGAGGAACAGCAGGTGCGGGACGCGTTGGACAGACTCGCCGAGCTCGCGCTGCTGCGGAAGTCGGCCGACCGGCCCGGAGGATGGCGGGCGATCCATCCCGAACTCGGGCTGCAGCTGCTGCTGCGCCGCCAGCAGGAGGAGTTGGAGCGGCGCCGGCGGGAACTGGACGAGACGCACGACGCGGTCACCCGTATGATCGCCGATTTCGCCGATCGAGCCGAGCCCTGCGGCGCGGGCGATGAGCTCGACAGCGAACGCCTGATCGGCATGGACGCGATCCAGAGCCGCCTGGAGCAGATCGCGAACAAGGCCACGACCTCGGTGTGCACGTTCATGCCGGGCGGCGGCCACTCCCCGGCGTCCATCGAGGCGGCGCGGCACAACGACGCGCAGATCCTGCTGCGGGGCGTGGAGGTCCGGACGGTCTGCCTGGACAGCGTCCGCAACAGCGCTCCGACACTGGACTACGCGCGCTGGCTGACCGAGAACGGCGGCGAGGTGCGTACGGTCCCCACCCTGCCGCTGCGGATGATCCTCATCGACGGTGTCAGCGCACTGGTCCCGCTGGATCCCTCGGACACCCGGCGCGGCGCCGTCCTCCTCCACGCGGCCGGGGCGATGACGGCGCTGGCGACGCTCTTCGAGCAGGTGTGGGCGGTCGCCCTGCCGCTCGGGGCGCAGCAGGCCAGGCACCAGGGCACCGGGCTGACCGCACAGGAACGCGAGCTGCTCACGCTGCTGGCCAAGGGGCTCACCGATGAGACCGCCGCGGGGCGGCTGGGCGTCTCCCTGAGCACCGTCCGCCGCAGCATGGCATCGATCATGGAACGGCTCGGTGCCCGCAGCCGCTTCGAGGCCGGGCTGCGGGCCGCTCAGGCCGGCTGGCTGTAGGAGGCCGTCCGGCCGTAGCCGCAGGGCCGACGGGGGCACGGGGGAACGGGGGAACGGGGGAACGGTGCCTCACCACAGCGATACGCGTCGCCGTGGTGAGGCACCGTCGGTCGGGTCCGGGCTCAGGAGAAGACGTTCCAGTTGAGGGTGCCGGTCCAGGAGATCTTGTGCGGGCTGACGACATCCGCCGCCGCTCCCAGGCAGAAGACCGTACCGGCCTTGAAGCCGGAGCCGAGTCGCTGGCGTGTCCCCGAACCGACCTCCCGGTCAGCGCCGCGGGTGCTGCGGTCGCTGCACTTGTACCAGAAGGCCTTCATCGCGATCCCTCCGCTGTTCGCCCTCAGATAGACGTGCGAGCCCTCGGCGGTGATGGTCCGGGCGGTGCCGTAGTACGTGTAGCTCCCCCCGACCTGGCCCCCGACATTGGCCGTGGTGGCCTGGGCCGGGCCGGTCGCCAGCGCGAGCGAGCCGACGAGGGCGGCCCCGGTGACGAGGAACTTCCGCTTGGATCCGCTGAGTGGGTTCATGGCATTCATGACGTTCTTGACGTTCACGACAGGGTGCTTCCTCTCCGGGTCCTGGCGAACCATCAGTAGTCGGTCGTGCAGGCGGTGTTGGTGCCACCGAACTCGGAGGGCCAGATGCCGCACGCCCAGGCCTTCACGTCCTTGTCGTTGATCATGACGCTGTAGAACTTGCCGCTGCCGTAAGTCGTGTACTTCTTGCCCTGGTTGTTCTTGATCTCTATGCGGGATCCGGACGGCGAGTTGATCTTGAACCGGCCCCAGGCGGCCCGGCAGGACGGGCTGTAGCGCAGTTCCATGGCGCCCATCGGGTCGACGGACTCCGCGACCGTGCGGGCGTCGTTCTGGCAGGTCGTACTGGCCGGGTTCCGGCCGTTGCACGACGATCCGACGCAGGTCGCGGCCGGGGCGGCGGAGGCGGTGGGGGCGGTCAGCAGGCCGGCGGCCAGCAGCGCTGCGGAGCTCAACGAGACGGCGAGGATACGGGTCTTCATGAGATGCCTTTCAGAGGGGAGTCAGGACAGGTGTGTTCCCGGCGGGAAGGGGATCGGGCCCGGCCGGGCGGGCGATCAGGACGGGCAGGCACTCCGGAGCGCGGCCCAGGTGTGCGAGCCGACGACGCCGTCGACGGCCATGGACGAGTTGCAGTGCTTGCGGTAAACGGTCTGGAAGCTGCGGACCGCGTTGTAGGTCTGCGAGCCGAAGACCCCGTCGACCTGATGCGCGTCGAGGTACCCCCCGCCCTTGAGCAGGCACTGCACCTCGATGACCCGGTTGCCCGTGTTCCCCTGGCTGGTGACGGCGTTGCCCGTGTAGTACCGGCCCTGGTAGGAGCAGGCGTACGTGGCGGCGGAGGCCGGCGCGGCGGTGATGACCCCGCCGACGACGGCGGTCGCGGTGAACGCGAGGGTGGCGGCGAGCAGACGCGTGCGTCGCATGTGTGGTGTCCTCTTCGTCGGGTGGGGCCGGGCCGGGGGCCGGGCGGAGGGGCTGGGCGGATACCTGCGGGCCCGAAGTGGGGCGACCCGCTGTACCGGACCGCCCCGCCTCGACCGCATGGGAAGCATCGGTCCGGCAGGGGTGACCGAGGAAGGCCCAACGACTGAGAGCAAGCGCTCCTGAGCGCTTGCTCTCAGTCAGGGAATCGAGTCCTTGCAGGTCAGGAGCACGGCCGGTGGGCTCAGGCGTCGCCCCTGAGGCGGTCGCGCTGGAGCCGGTGCGCGCCAGCACGGCGTACCGAGGAGGGAACCGGCGCCGTGGGGGTCACCTTCGCGGGAACGTCGAGGCTACGGCTGATCGCGTCGTACGCTAGAAGTCGAGCTGGGCGATGACCGGCGCGTGGTCGGAGGGACTGTCGTGCGCCGCGGCCGGGCGCGCCTCTTCCACCGTCGGCAGCTTCTCGCGGCCGGTGAAGGCCTTTTCCACGCGGGGCAGCAGGGCCTGGCTCACCAGGATGTGATCGATGAGCTCCTTCTGGCCCTCGAAGATACGGGAGAACCCGCCCTGTTCCAGGATGCGGGGAGCGAGGTTCCACAGCCGCCTCCGGTCGCCGAGGTCCGGATCCCTGAAGCCGCCGGTTCCGAGCTGGGAGCCGGGCGGACCGTACAGGATCTGGGTGGTGGCGGCCTTGAACTCGTCGTTGAGGTCGCCCATCACGACCACGTCGTTGGTGGCGCCGTCGCCCTGCAGGAGCCGGTCGGCCAAGGAGCGCATGGTGACGGCCTCGGCGCCCCGGCGGTACAGCGCGTAGGCGGCGTAGCGGGCGCGCAGCTCCTCGTCGTCGGTGCTGTGACGGTTGCCGGGGAAGGTCAGCAGCTTCGACTTCAGGTGGCAGACGGCCACGCCGAGGGTGTGGTCGGGGGCGGGACTCCAGCGCACGACCAGGGCGCCGCGGCCCATCCGCTTGGTGGTGGTTCCGTCGTCCTCGACCTGCACCGGCGGCAGGTGCTCCGGGAAGTCCTTGCGGTCCTCGATGACGGTGAGCGGGCGGCGGCTGATGAAGCCGACCCGGATGCCGCGCCGGTCGGCGTGCTGCGACAGGGCGGTGTGCCAGTCGCCGTCCAGCTTCTCGACCAGATCCGCCAGCGCCTCCTGGCTCCCCACCTCCTGGACGCCGAGCAGGTCGGGCGAGATCCGGTTGATGGTGGCCGCCAGACCCTCCAGCTTCGCCGCGTACGTGGCCTCGTCCTTGGCGGCGCACTTCCTGGAGGGCGGGCTGCCCGGATCCCTGGGCCGGCAGAGATTCTCCACGTTCCACGTACCGATGACCACGCTCACGGCTGCTCCCGTCGTCTTTGACCAGGCCGCTGGCCAGTGTTTCGGTCGCCCCCTCGGCAGGCGGTGACGGTACCGGGACTCGCTCACCTGTTCACCCGTTCGCCTGAACCCCACCGAACCCCTACCGGCGCGAGGTCCACTACACGGCCGGCGACCTCGGGATCGCGCCGCTCGCCCGGGTCTCGTGACGGGACCGCGTCTCAGTGGCCGGAGGGCGGCTCGAAGCAGCCGGTCTCCATGAACGGACCCTTCGCCTTCACCTCGTAGTTGGTCTTCTGCACGAACGCCATGACGCAGGCGTCGTCATGGACGCGAAGACCGACCAGGGCGCCTTCGGGCGTGACGTAGTGGTCGACCTCGAAGCGCTGGTCCATCTCCCGTACCGTGAGCGTTCCGCCGAGCCGCTCCCCCTTCGGTCCGGTCCGCTCATCCTCGTACCCGAGCGCGTGCAGGGCCGCACGCACGCTGGTCGGGTCCCACTTCCCCTGTTCCCAGAGCTGCTTGAGCACGGGTTCGATGCGACCGACCTCCCTCTGCGCGTCCTTGGCGCTGGCGGGGGACATCGTGCGCGAGCGGCGGTGGGCGTTGTTCTCCCCGTGGTGCGGGGCGCCGTCGACGACTCCGGGCTCCACGTAGGGAGGGGCGCCGGGGGAGCTGGCGCTCGCACTCGGGGGTGTGACCGGGTCGCCGGGCGTCGCGGCCCGCGTGCCCTGCCGCTCGCCGCACGCGGTCAGGGACAGGGCGGCGCTCAGGAGAAGGGCGGCCACGGCGGCGTGCCTGCGCCGCCCACGCGTCGAAGTCAACATGGGGATGACTCTGCCATGGCGGGCCGGGTGACCGGAGGACCGGCCCGGGGTACCGGAGTACCGTCCCGGGCGGCCGGCTGGCTAGGCTTCCGCCGTGACCAGCGCAGAGGTGAGCCGCCGACGGGTGATGGGCGCCGCGCTCGGCGCCGTCGCGGTGGCGCTGTCCGGATGCTCGGGGGCGTCCGGCCCGGTACGGCGGCTACGGCTCGCGACGGGGCCGGAGGGCGGGCCGTACAACGCCTTCGGGAAGGCCCTGGCCCAGGCCGTCGCCGCGAGCGGGCGACCGCTCGACATCGTTCCGGTGAGCACCGCGGCGAGCGTGGACAACCTGCGGAAGCTGGACGACGGCTCCGTCGAGCTGGCCCTGGCCATGGCCGACGTGGCCGAGGACGCGGTGCTGGGGCGCGAGTCGTTCCCCCGGCCGGCCGCCGTGACGGCGCTGGCCCGCGTCTACGTGAACTACACCCACCTCCTGGTCCCGGCGGACGGGCCGGTGCGGTCCGTGCGGGACCTCGCCGGGCGCCCGGTCGCCGCGGGCGCGGCGGGGTCGGGGGTGCAGGTGGTGGCGGAACGGGTCCTGCGCGCGTCGGAGTTGAGCGGCGGACCTTCGCCGGCACGCGAGCGGCGACTGGGCCTCGGCGCGTCGGTGGCGGCGCTGCGCGAGGGCACGGTCGACGCGGTGTTCTGGTCCGGAGGCGTGCCCACGCCGGCGCTGGCGGGGCTGGCGCGCGAGCTGCCGTTGCGGTTCCTGCCGCTCGACGACCACGTGGGCGCGCTGCGGGAGCGCTACGCCCCCGTCTACACGGCGGTCACGCTGCCCGCCGGGGTGTACGGGCTGGCGGAGCCGGTGGGCACCATCGGGGTCGGCAACTACCTCCTGGCCCGTGGGGACGTGGGGGAGAGCGCCGTGCGCGAACTGCTCCGGGTGGTGTTCGAGCGGTGGCGCGACCTGCTGCGGGAGGTGACGGCGGGGGCGCGGCTGGAGCCCCGGTTCGCCATCTCCACCGGCGAGGTGCCGCTCCACCCGGGCGCGGTCGCGTACTACCGGTCGGTGTACGGCTGAGCGGTCACTGAGGACGGGAGTCGGGGGTCTGGGACCAGGCCGTGCGAGGAGGACGGGAGCCGGAGTTCTGCGACCAGGCCGTGCGGCAGATTGCCGCTCACGACGAGCCGGCCGCCGCTGACGCGGGCGATCTCGTCGGCGATGGCCAGTCCCAGTCCGCTGCCGCGAACGTTCTGGTGCTCGGGGGAGCGCGCGAAACGCCGTAGCAGCAACGTCAGTTGCTCCTCCGGCACTCCGGGGCCGTCGTCGGCGACCCGTACGACGGCGCTCGCGTCCGGCCCCTGCGTGACGTGCACCTCGACGCGGCCACCGCGCGGCACGAACTTCACGGCGTTGTCGAGGAGCGCGTCCAGGATCCGGCCCGCCGCGTCGGGCAGGGCCCGCGCCCGCAGCCCTTCCGGGAGGCCGGTGAGCGCCAACTCCACTTCCGCGGCGCGGAAGACCGGAGCCCAGGCCGCCACCCGATCCCGTACCGCCCGTGACACGTCCTGATCGCTCAGCTCCGCCGCCGCGCCGGACTCCACCCGCGCCAGGGCCAGCAGGCCGTCGAGCAGCTCCTCCAGGCGCTCCGCCTCGTCCAGGGCCCGGGTGTGCTCGGCCAGGCCGGGCCCGGGAGCGATGTGCGGTTCGACGTTCTCCAGCCGCAGTACCAGGGTGGCCAGCGGATTGCGCAGTTGGTGGGAGGCGTCGGCGACGAAGTCGCGCTGGCGGCCCATGGAGTCGGCCATGGCCTGCGCCATGGTGTTGAAGTGCTGCCGCAGATGGCGCAGTTCCGGCGGTCCGGTGTCCGAGACGGCCCGCGCCTGGAGGCTGCCCGCCGTCAGTCGTTCCACCGCCCGGTCCAGGTCGAGGAGCGGGCGCATCAGCCAGCGCGCGATGCCCGCCGCGACCAGGGCCGCCGCCGCGAAGGCGGCGACCGCGCCGGCGGCGATGAGCACCCAGCGGACCGTCACGTCCCGGCGGGCGGCGTCGGTGGGGACGGCCATCAGGACCGCCCCGCTGACCCGCTCGTCCCGGCCCACCGGCTCGGCGAGCACGACGGTCGTGGGCCCCCAGGGACGAAGGGTCGGCAGCCGGTCGGTGGAGCGGCCGGTGAGGGCCCGGCGCCGGGCGTCCGACGCGGTGGCCGAATCAGTGGCGGCCCGCGAGGCGGGCCCCGTGCCGGCCCGCGCGAGCGTCGCTCCGGCCGTGTCCACCACGACGACCCCGGCTCCGTACAGCTGGGCGTACCGGCTGATCTCGGCCGAGAGCTCCGCCCGGTCGGCGGCGGTGCGCATCCGCTCGGCCAGATCGGCGAACCGCACGGCTTCCGAGCGCCGTTGCAGGAGCAGGTGCTCGGTGCGGCCGCGGGCGTAGGCGTCGGCCAGCGGGACGCACAGCAGCAGGGCGGCGGCTCCCATGAGCACCATCAGCACGGCGAGGAGCCGGCGTCTCATCGCAGGCCGTCCCCTTCGCCGTCCCGCTCATCGGGCGCCGTCGGGCAGCCGAGCTGGTAGCCGTACCCGCGCACGGTGCGCACCAGGCCGGAGCGGCCGGTCTTGGCGCGGATCCCCGCGACATGGACGTCCAGCGAGCGGGAGGCGGCGAGGAAGACGTCACCCCAGATCCGGTCCAGGATCTCCGCGCGGGAACGCACCTGGTCCGGGCGGGCGGCCAGGAACGCGAGCACATCGAATTCCCGGCGCGTCAGCCTGACGTCGCCGCCCGCCACCCTGACGGTACGGGCCGCCAGGTCGACCTCGACGTCCCCGGTGCGCACGGGCCGGCCCCCGGCGGGGCCGCCGTGGCCGGCCGGTTGAGCACCCGTACGGCCGGAGCGGATGTCCGTCCGGCGGCGTACGGTGTCGATACGGGCCATCAACTCGGCCATCCGGAACGGCTTGACGACATAGTCGTCGGCGCCCGCCCGCAGCCCCTGCACGATGTCGCGCTCCTCGCAGCGCGCGGTCACCACGATCAGGGGCGCGTCGCACACGGTGCGCAGCCGCCGCAGCAGCTCCAGCCCGTCGAGGTCGGGAAGGCCCAGGTCGAGCAGGACGAACTCCGCCTCGCGGGCGTGCCGCAGGGCGTCCAGGGCACGGCCCACCCGGCGGACGGTGTGTCCCCGCTGGGCGAGGGCGGTGCCGAGCGCCTGGGCCATGCGGTCGTCGTCCTCGACGAGAAGCGCGTGCATAGTCGGTGTCCTCGGTACGCGTGACCTGGGGCAGCAGCCTACGGGAGCCGCCGCCCCGGGTCACCGGCGGCGGATCAGCGCGCGGCCTCGGCCGAGGCGGTCGCCGGCCGCACCCGGTCGGCGTCGGCGTCCGCGTCGGCCCCGGACTCGGCGCGGCTGAGCGCGGCGTTGCGGGTGTCCGGCATCAGGACGTAGGTCACGAGGGAGATCAGCGCGCACCCGGAGACGTACCAGAAGAACATCGTCTCGTGCCCGCTGCTCTTGAACCACAGCGCCACGTACTCCGCCGTGCCGCCGAAGAGCGCGTTGGCGATCGCGTACGGCAGCGCCACGCCCAGGGCGCGCACCCGTGTCGGGAACAGCTCGGCCTTGACCGCCGCGTTGATCGAGGTGTACCCGGTGATGATCACCAGGGCCAGCAGGGACAGGCCGAGCGCGGACCAGTACGAGGACGCCGACCCGACGGCGGTCATGATCGGGTACGTGCCGACGGTGCAGCCCACCGCGAAGGTGATGAGCAGCGGACGGCGGCCGATCCGGTCGGACAGCATCCCGGCGAAGGGCTGCAGCACGGCGAAGAGGGCCAGGGCGGTGAAGCTGACCAGCGTGGCGGTGGTCTTCTCCATGCCCGCACTGCCGACCAGGTACTTGGTGAGGTAGGTGGTGTACGTGTAGTAGGCCACGGTGCCGCCGAGGGTGAGCGCCATGACGAGGCCCGCCTGCCGCCGGTACTGCCACAGGGCCTTCAGCGTGCCGCGCGTGCTGTCGTCGTGGGCGTCCTCGCCCGACGACTCCTCCTTGAACGCGTCGGTCTCCTGGAGCCGCCGCCGCAGCCAGAAGACGACCACCGCGAACAACGCCCCGAGGACGAAGGGGATCCGCCAGCCCCAGCTCTCCAACTGGGCCGTGGTGAGCGTGTGCTGCATCGTGATCAGGATGCCCAGACCGAGCAGCTGGCCGCAGGTCATCGACACGTACTGGAAGGACGAGCCCAGGCCGCGCCGGTTGCGGGCCGACGCCTCGGTGAGGTAGGTGGCGCTGGCCGCGTACTCGCCGCCGATGCTCATTCCCTGGAGCAGACGCGCGAGCAGCAGCACGAGCGCGCCGAAGTAGCCGGCCTGGCCGTAGGTCGGTGCGACGGCGATCAGCAGGGCGGCCACCGACATCATGGTGACGGTCAGCGTGAGCGCGCTCTTGCGTCCGTGCCGGTCGGCGGCGCGGCCGAGGATCCACCCGCCGACGGGCCGCATCAGGAAGCCGACGGCGAAGATCCCAGCCGTGTTCATCAGCTGCGTGGTCGGGTTGTCGCCGGGGAAGAAGGAGTCGGCGAAGTAGATCGCGAAGCTGGCGTAGACGAACCAGTCGTACCACTCGACGAGATTGCCGAGCGAGCCGCCGATCAGCGCGAGCCGGCGCTTCGCGCGCTCGTCGCCGGGCGGCGACGCGGGCATGATGGCAGACGAGGACATGGCGGCTCCAGAGGGAAGTCCCTGATGGGAGAGGGGAGAGAGGCCCCAGCGGTGGGGAAGTGTCCAGAGCATGCGGCTGCCGTCGCACCCGGACAAGGTCCGGCACGCAGATCTAACGTTCCGCTAAGGAAGCCCCGGTGCCCCGCTGCCGGGGGAGTTCATTGCGCGGTCATGCTCACGTCATGCGGCCTCCATGGCGGCTACCCGCAGGTAGCCCAGGGTGGGGGCGGCCCGTCGCGGAGCGCCCGGGGACCCCGACTCCACGGCCGGCCCCTCGATCCCGTGACCAGGAGGCAAGATGAGCGTGATCTCAAGAAGGCGGACGCCGGTCGTGGCAGCGGCGGCCCTCGTGGCCGTGGGGCTGATCGGGTGGCCGGCGCAGGCCCGTGAGGGCGGCGCGTCGCCCTCGCTGCCCCAGGTGTCCGCCTCCGTCGAGACGCCCTCCCTCTTCGACGACGAGGCCGGTGGCAACGCGAACGCGGACGACCCCGCGATCTGGCGCAACGCGAAGGACCCCGACCGCAGTCTGGTCATCGCCACCGCCAAGGAGGGCGGCTTGCGCGTGTACGACCTGGACGGGCGCCAGGTGCAGTCCCTGCCGGCGCCACCGCCGCCGCGGGACGGTGACAAGCCCGGGCGCTTCAACAACGTCGACCTGATCACCGGGCTGCGCTTCCCCGACGGCCGCCGCGACGTGGCCGTCGTCTCCGACAGGGGCCGCGACCAGCTGCGCGTCTACCGGATCGACCCCGAGCGGCCCACCGCACCGCTGGTCGACGTCACCGACGAGGCAGCCGCCCCGCCCGTCTTCTCCGCCGATCAGGACGAGGTCAACGACCAGCGGACCGCCTACGGCCTGGCCGCCTACACCGACCGCCGCAACGGCCGCTCGTTCGCGGTCACCAGCCGACGCCACGCCACGGACCTCGCGCTGGCCGAACTTCTGCCGACCCGGCGCGGCACGGTCGGCTACCGCACGGTCCGCACCACCTCGCTGCCCTCCTCCTTCACCCTGCCCGACGGGAAGACGTGGGCGCCGTGCGGCGAGCCGGGCGAGCTCCCCCAGGTCGAGGGCATGGTCATCGATCCCGATACCGGCGACCTCTACGCCGGCCAGGAAGACGTCGGCATCTGGAAGCTCGACGCCGACCTCCGTGCCCCTGCCCGCCTGATCGAGAAGGTCCGCTCCTTCGCAGTGCCCGGCACCTGGAACCCGCAGACCGAGGAATGCGACGCGGGCGCGGACCCCGGCTTCGGCGGACGGCACGTATCCGCCGACGTGGAGGGCCTGACCATCTGGCGCGACCCCGAGCACCCCGGGCACGGCGGCTACCTGCTCGCCTCCAGCCAGGGCGACGACACCTTCGCCGTCTTCGACCGCGAGCACGGCAACGCGTACGTCCGCAGCTTCCGCATCGCCGCAGGCACCAAGCCCGGCGCACCCGACGGCTCCCAGGAGTGCGACGGCGCCGCCGTCACCAGCGCACCGCTGGGCAGGAAGTTCCCGAACGGCATGCTGGTCGTCCAGGACGGTGCCAACACGCCCGAGACCGCCGGGCCCGACGGGGAGGCCCGTACCGACACCGACTTCAAGTTCGTGGACCTGGGCCGCCTGGAACGCGCCGCGCGCCTCTGACCCGGACGGATCGTGGGGGGGGGGGGGGGGGGGGGGGGGGGTCTTGCCGATAACCTTACGGGGGCGCATTTCCCCACCTCTCTCGGGG